>JBIOKD010000140.1:0-8209 GCA_044451485.1 Candidatus Eiseniibacteriota bacterium
CGACACCGACGACCACGCCACGGTCGCCAAGGTGGGTGTTACGCTCGGGTTGTGTCTGTCACGGCTCGGGCGTCTCGACGAGGCGGTCGAGTGGCTCCAGGACGCGGCGGCCACGTTCCGGCGCATCGACGACGCCGATGGCCTGGTCACCGCGCTCAACAACCTCGGACTCATCTACAAGAACCGCCGCCAGTGGCGGGAGGCCACCAGCTATCTCGAGCAGGCGCTGCGTATCGACGAACGCGCCGGTCTGTACGCGCGCATGCGCGCCCATCATCAGAACCTCGGTCTCATCCGTTACTGTCTCGGGCAGTGGGATCTCGCCGAGGAGAGCTTCCGGCGCTCGCTGCAGATCTCGCGTGACACCGGGCACACGGTCGGTGAATCGCTGGCGTTGATGGCCCTCGGGCGTCTGGCCCGCCGACGTCGCCAATTCGAGCGCGCCGAGGAGCACTTCCGCCAGGCGATCACGCTCGCCGGCCGCGCCTCGGCCGATCGTGAGACCGTGCTGGCCACCGAGTTCCTGGCCGAGCTGGAGCTCGACCGTGGTCACGCCGCCACCGCCGCCGCGATGCTGCGCGACGCGCTCGATCGCGCGCTCGCCATCGCCCCGCACGGCGACCTGGTCGCCGAGATCGAGACACGTCTCGGACTGGCGTTGCTCCACCAGCGCCGGACCGAGGACGCGCAGCCTCACCTCATGCGCGGGTTCTCGCTCGCCGAGCGGCTCGGCGACCGCCTCGAGCAGGCGATCGCGGAGCGGGGTCTGGCGCGTCTCGAGGCCCTGCGTGGCAACGGGGCCGGGCTCGAGACCCGCATCCGCTCGGCGGCGTCGTGTCTCGAGCAGCTCAACGAGACCTACGAGCTGGCCACCACGCTGGCGGCGTGGGGCGAGCTGGTGCAACTGCTACCGGCCGGTCAGCGCACCCGCGTCCCTCTGGAGCCGGTCTCGGACGCGTCGCGCCGCGCCGCGGCGCTGTATCGCGAGCTGGGCGTGCCGTCGCTCGCCGCCGGGACCTTCATGACCCTCGCCCGGCTCGAGGCCGAGCGCGAGCGTTACGATCAGGCGCTCGGGCTGCTCGAGCAGGCCGAGGAATGGCTGAGCGGGAGCCACGACGAGTCGCTTGGCGATCGCGCCGGTGCGCTGCGTCGCGAGCTCGAGCAGCAGTACGTGGCGGTGTCGTTGTCGACCTGCAACGAGTTCCGCGCCCTCGAGGAGGCCAACCGGCTGTTCCGCGACGCATCGGACATGGACGGTCTGCTGGCGCAGACGGTCAAGATGGCGGTCGAGCACGCCGGCGGTGATCGCGGGTTCGTGGCGTTCAGCTCGGGTGGCGGTCGTCTCGAGGTGGTCGCCCAGCATGGTCTGGGACGGGATCGCGCGCGGCGCATCCTTCAGGTGCTCGAGCAGACGCTCGGGTCGCGAATCGCCGACAGCGGTCCGCTGTTCTCGAGCCGTGTCGCGGCCGACGGCCGCTTCAGCGCCGCCCTGGGTGGCGCGCTCGAGGGTGTCACCTCTCTGGTCTGCGTACCGCTCAACTTCCCGTCGCAGTCGGTGGGTCTGGTGTACGTCGACCGGCTGAGCGACAACCTCCTCGGCGCGTTCCGGCAGCGCGAGCTCAACCTGCTCGCGGTGCTGGCCAACAGCGCCGCGGTGGCGATCGTCGAGGCACAGCGGTCGCTGCTGTTGGTCGAGAACCGCCAGCTGCGTCAACAACTCAAGCCGTCGCCTGGTCTCGACCGCGTGATCACGCAGTCCCGGGAGGTCACCGAGATCGTGCGGTTGCTGCAGAAGGTGAGCGACAGCGCCGCGACCATCCTGTTCGTGGGCGAGACCGGCACCGGCAAGGGCCTGCTCGCGCAGATGGTGCACGACCTCTCCAACCGCCGCGAGCGTCCCTTCGTGCAGGTGAACTGCGCCGCACTCCCCGAGCACCTGCTCGAGAGCGAGCTGTTCGGCTACGTGCAGGGCGCGTTCACTGGCGCCACCCGCGACAAGGGAGGTCTGTTCGAGGAGGCCGAGGGCGGCACGATCTTCCTCGACGAGATCGAGAAGATTCCGGAGACCGTCCAGGCCAAGCTGCTGCACGTGCTGGACCGCGGCGAGATCCGTCCGGTCGGCGCCACCCGCAGCCGCAAGGTGGACGCCCGTGTGATCTGCGCGACCGGTATCGACCTGCGCGAGCGCATCCGCGAGCATCGATTCCTCGAGGATCTCTACTACCGGCTGAACGACATCACGGTGCGGGTGCCGTCGCTGCGCGAGCGTCGTGACGACATCCCGCTGCTCGCCCAGCATTTCCTGGAGACCTTCTCGCGTCAGATGGAGAAGGACGTGCGCGGTTTCCGCCCCGAGGTGATGCAGGCGTTCCTGGGTCACGAGTGGCGTGGCAACGTGCGCGAGCTGGAGAAGACGGTGAAGCGCATGGTCGTGCTGGCGGACGACGGCGTGGCGCTGGACGTCACGCTGCTGCCGCCCGAGATGCGCGAGAGCGTGCCGGCCACGACCGAAAGCCGGCCCGCGGCGCGGTCGCTGCGCTCGAACGTCGCGGTGCTCGAGAAGCGGATGATCGCCGACGCGCTCGACCGCAACGGCTGGAACAAGGCGCGCACGGCGCGCGAGCTGGGTCTCAGCTATCCGACCCTGCTCGCCAAGATCCGCATCTTCAAGATCGAGGCTCGCCGAGCTTCTTCGAAGAGTTGACGGTCGCAACCCTCGCCACTATCAAATCTCTTTACAACCAAGCCCGCTTCCGCGAACGAGTTAGCGCCGCGGCGGTGGGCTTGACACGTTTGTTTCGGCTTTTCGTGCCCGCGTTCGTCGTTCCCGCTGCCGCGCTCGACCGTCGCCGAATCGCAAAACCCAATGTTGCAAAATGAGTTATGCGCTCGTCACCCCGGGTGTCACTGTCGTGGCACATGACATGCTGAACCATTCCGGCGGAGGGGGGGACCTCCAAAGCAGCAAAGCGCCAAGCAGTCGAACGTGCAGCACCGCAGCAAGCAGCATCGCAGGACATCTGGGCTAGCCGGTTCTGGTCGGACGCTGGACGAGGGTACGAGCCCCGGTCATCTCGACTACGCACCGGTTCGACCGGCCGGCTAGCCTGGAGTAGACACCCAAATCGCTCCACTTCTGCGGTGCGGCCGGGAGCCGCCCTGCGTTGCGTGACCCGGAGACGTCGAGGGTTTCGGAGTCTCAACGCGACTCGCCGAAATACCCGGTCCTGGTGAGTCGCCGCTCGGAGTTCCGAGCCCTCCACGTCGAAGGGTTTGGGACATCGGTTCCGTGGCTAGGCCAACACTGGGGGATGTTCTGGCTTAGGTCGCGCGTTTCACGACCGGTGTCCCTCTTGTGACACGTCTCGACCCGCGGCTCCAGGGGATCCGCGGGTCGACGTGCGTCCGGCGGTGAGGCCAGCCGCGCAACCGTCCCGGGCAGCCTGGAGCGCGCTGCGCGCGAAGCGGATCGGCATCTCGCGAACCCGCCCCGGGTGCCCAGCGCCCTGCGAAGCGCCGGCGCCTGGTGTCCGCGTCCCGCCCCGTACACCCCTCGCGCGACTGTGGCAGCGAAGGTACAGTCGCGACGGCCCCGCACCACCCCGGCAACCGATCCATCCTCGCGACGGGCCGGCAATGCGACGACAAGCCATTCCGATACATCGACTTATGGTGATGCGTGCCGACCCCCGTTCTGACCCACGGGGTGGCACGCGCGTTGCCGTTCCTGTCTCCACGAGGCGGCCCGACCCACCGCCCGTGGAGGTCGCGAACATGCGCAGGCTACTGACCCTCGGAGCTCTCGGCGCGGTGTTGCTTGCAGCATCGGGCTGCGTCGACGACACGACCGCGCCCCGCGATGTGACCCCCCCGTCCCCTCCGGCCGGACTCTACAGCGTGACCGGCGACCACCAGGTGTTCCTGCACTGGCTGCCGAACCCCGAGCCGGACGTGGCCCGTTACTGCGTCTACCAGGCCTCGTGTCCCGCCGGCGACGGCTGTCCCTACGTGCTGGTCGGGACCACCGGGGGCGTGGACTTCACGGTGGGACGTCTCGCCGACGGCGTGACCCAGTGGTTCGCGGTGACCGCGGTGGACGCGGCCGGGAACAGCAGCGAGCCCTCGCCCGTGTTCCTCCAGGACACGCCGCGGCCGGCGGGCCGGAATCAATGGCTCGAGGACTATTACCTGGGTGGATCCCCGGCCAGCGGCTGGGACTTCTCGACCTACGCCATTCGCACTTACGACGATCCGTCGACCGACATGTTCTTCGGCTACGACGGCAGCCGCTTCGACATGTTCGTCCCCGATTACGAGACCGACATCCAGGACGCCGGCTTCGCCTCGACGCTCGATGCCGTGGACCTGGCGCCCGACGCCGGCTGGTCGCCGAGCGGGTCGGTGGAGCTCATCCCCGGCCACTGCTACGTGGTGTGGACCCGGGACGACCACTACGCCAAGTTCCGCGTCCTCGAGTTGCGCCCGCCGGCGAACGGCCGTGCCGCCCAGGTGATCTTCGACTGGGCTTACCAGATCGACACCGGAAACCGCGAGCTCCGGATGTCTCATCCCAAGACTCGCCCCTCGGGACCACGCCCACCCGTGTGGCCCGTCAAGCGGGCGTGAAATGAGTGAAAGAGCCATGTTCGCGTGTCGTTTCGACCGGTTCCCGCTGCCCGTGGCGGGTGGCATCGGGAGTATCATGGTGGTGCAGAAGACCGACCCGCCCGGCTTCAGGATCAGGCCATTGGGGGAGGTGACCGACATGCTTCGCCGCATCATGGCCGCCGGGCTCGCGTGCGCCGTCGCGCTCGCATGCTCAGCGCGGCACGCGGCCGCGACTCCGTTGGCGGTGGACCTCTGGCTCGACCAGGGTGACGCCGCCGTCTATCAACCCGGACAGTCGCTCGGCATTCGCGCGCACGTCTCCGGCGACGCGTTCCTGCTCGTGTACGAGATCGACTCCGAAGGCTACGTGAACCTGCTCTATCCGATCGCCGGTCGGAGCGGGTTCGTCGAGGCCGGCAACGATCTCCAGATTCCGCCCGAGGGCTCGCAGCTCGACCTGGTGGCCGAGGAGCCCACCGGCGAGGGTTACGTCGTGGCGCTCGTTTCGCGCGAGCCGTTCAAGGACATGCCGTGGTATCTGCGTCCGTTCGACACGCAGGCACAGGGCGTCGGCTACCAGGGTGACACGCCACCCGAGGAGCAGGGCGTCACCAGCGACGGCAAGATCGTGGGCGATCCGTTCGTCGCGATGGAGCGCATCCGCCGGCGCGTGCTCGCGCACCCCGACGACAACGAGGCGTTCGCCACCTCGTACACCACGTTCTACGTGCACGAACGAGTGAAGTATCCACGCTATCTGTGCGACGACTGTCATCGGCCGTCCCAGTGGACGTGGTGGCCGGACTACGATCCGTACTACGCCACCTGCACCGCGTTCTCATTTCGCGTGAACTGGGGCTGGTACTGGGGCCCCGCCTACTGGACCGGCTTCATTCCCTACTACGTGTACGTGCCCGCGCCCGGATGCCCGCCATGGGTGAACACCGGACCGGGGATCACCTACTCGTCGTGGCTCGGCTGGGGCAAGCAGAACGCGCTGTGGGGCGGACGCATGACGCGGCGCATCGCGACGCCTCCGGCCGGCTACGTTGGACCGGCGGCCTACGAGAGACAGGGCGGCCGGATCGCCGGCGTGCAGGGCCGGATGCAGCGGCCACCGGGCTTCGTCACCGCGGACGCGAACGGATCGATGCTTCGTGGCGGCCGTGGCATGGTGTACGGGCGTCTGAACGGCGCCAGCCGCGACGGCGGCATGATGACCACGCGTGAAGCCGGCGCGCTGCGTCCGATGTCGCCCCAGCGCGGTGGCGAGACCGGCGTGCGTCCGGGCTCGGAATCGACGCGTGGCCCCGAGCGTCCCATGGGACGTGGATACGGCCGTGCGGAAGGCGGCTCGGGTGCGCCGCAGGGCGAGAGCCCGCAGCGTCTGAGATTCCCGGAGCGCAGCGCGACTCCACAGCGTTTCGAGAACCCGGGGCGCTTCCAGTCGCCGCAGCGGGTCGGTCCTCCGCAGCGTCTGCAGATGCCGCAACGCGTCGCGGCTCCAGGTTACGGGCGTCAGGCGCCGGCGACTCGGCCGGCTCCGGCGACGCGTCCGGCGCCGGCCACCCGGTCGGGTGGGGGCGGTCGAGTCGCCGCGCCGGGGGGCGTGGCGCGCGGTGGTGGAGGCGGCCACCGCTAGGCTCTCTGAGAGAGCCCAGGCCAGGCGCAGCGCATGGGCCCGGTCCACGGTTCCCGGAGTCTGAGGCCGGGATCCCTGGGCCGGGTCTTTCTTCGCTCGTCGAGCCGACCTGCTAGACTCGTCCACTCCTTCGTTTCGGTGCGGCCGGAACCCCCGGCCGAGTCGCGTGTATCCCGGGGAGCCCATGCGTCACTTCCCTCGATTCGCTTCCCCCCGGCCGCCTCGATACCGCACACGATACGTGGTGCCCGTCATCGCCATGGCGGTGCTCGTCGGGGTGGCGCTGGTCGCCATGCCCAGCGGACCGGCCGTCGCGGACCCACCGGGCTTCGCCTTCCTGGAGGTCCCGGCCGGGGCACGGGCCTCGGCCATGGCCGGCGCCTACATGTCGGTGGGCGAGGGCGCCACCGCCGCGTGGTGGGATCCGGCCGGACTCGCGAGCGTCAAGGGCATCGAGCTGGCCGGCTCGCACTACGAATTCCTCCAGCACCTGCGTCACGATCAGTTCGTGTTCGCCGGCCCGTGGCTCGGTGGCGGCACGGCGCTGTCGCTGCGCGCCATGTACAGCGAGCCGATCACCAGCCGCGACGAGCTCGGCAACGAGATCGGCAGCTTCGGCGTCAACGACCTCGAGTTCATGCTCGCGCACGGCGGGAACTGGGGTGGTGGTTGGCGCGGCGGCGGCTCGGTGCAGGTGCTCCACGAGCGCATCGACTTCAGCTCCGCGACCACCTGGGCGGTCAACGGCGGGCTCACCTACGACCCGCCGGCGCGTCAGGCGCTGCGTCTGGCGGTGGCGGCCCAGAATCTCGGCCCGGCGGGCAAGTTCGGGCTCGACCAGGGTGTGAAGGGCGACCCGGTGCCGCTGCCGATGGCGCTCCAGGGCGGCGGCTCGTACCGCTGGGGCTTCGGCGGCGGATGGAGGCTCATCGGCGCGCTCGAGGGTCGCGCCACGCGTGGTCGAAGCGCGGTGGCACTGGTCGGTGCGGAGCTCGCGGGGAGCCGCGGCGTGTCGCTGCGCGGCGGGTGGCGGCTCAACGATCCGACCCTGGGCTGGACGATCGGGGCCGGCTGGAGCGTGGGCGCGCTGTCGCTCGACTACGCCTTCGTGCCGTTCAAGCTGGATCTCGGCGACACCCAGCGTCTGTCCTTCGAGACCCGCTTCTGATCCCTACGCCGGCTCACGGACCCCGGCGCGGCGGCCGACTCACGGACGCTCGAGCGTGAACACCCCGTTCTCGAGACGCACCGCGGTGAAGAAGTCGATCCAGTCGCCGAGCACGAACAACGTGTGCGGACCGTCCCGGCGCTCCACCACCTGGTGGAAGTGCCCGACCATCACCGTGTCGAAACCGTCCGCGAAACGCGGCTCGGCGATCTCGCGCCACAATCGATCGGTGTCGGGCGGGCGATCCTCGCGCGAGTGACGCGACCAGCGCGAGACCCGGTGCGCGAGCCCCCATCCGAGATCGGGGTGGAGCACGCGATACAGACCGACCGCCGCCCGGCTGCGCACCACCCGCTTGAGCACCCGGTAGCCCAGATCGCCACCCACCAGCCCGTCGCCGTGGTGCATCCAGATGCGGTGACCCTGGGTCTCGAGGGTGACGGCGCCGTCGTGTGTCACCAAACCGAGCTCGCGGGACAGGAACGGTCCCAGCCAGAAATCGTGGTTGCCGTTCAGATAGTGCACCTCGATCCCGGCGCGGCGCACCTCACGCAGCACCGCGAGGGTCTCGAAGTGCCGGCGTGGGAGGGCGGTCCGCCACTCGAACCAGAAGTCGAACAGGTCGCCGACGATGTACAGCGCCGATGCCCGACCGCGAAGCGAGGTCAGGAACTCGTGAAGCCGGCGACGTCGGGGGGCCTCGCGCTCCTCGGGCTCCGCGCCGAGATGCGCATCGGCGATGAAATAGACGGCGGAGCCGGCGGACATGCGGGGCAGTCTAGCGAACCGCC
>JBIOKD010000141.1:0-8165 GCA_044451485.1 Candidatus Eiseniibacteriota bacterium
CCAAGCCCAACGAGGGGGCCACGGTCAGCTTCACGATCACCCTGAGCAACGCCGGTCCCGACACCGCCACCGGTGTCGCGGTGACCGATCTCCTGCCGGCCGGACTGCTGAATCAGAGCGCCACCGCGAGCCAGGGGAGCTACGCGAGCGGCACCGGCGTGTGGAGCGTCGGGACCGTGCCTCCGTCCACGTCGGTGACGCTCACCCTGGTGGCGAGGATCGGCGTGGGCACCGGTGGCTCGACCCTCACCAACACCGCCACCATCAGCGCCTCCGACCAGCTCGATCTCGGTCTCACCAACAACACCGCCAGTCGCAGCGTCAGCGTGCCGCTCGCCGATCTCTCGCTCCGGATCAGCAACAGCGACTCCGCGCCGATGCCGGGGGACGTCGAGACCTTTACCGTCAGGCTCAACAACAACGGGCCAAACAGTGCGACCGGGGTGACCGTCCGGGACCTCCTGCCACCGGGGCTCACCTATCAGAGTTCCAATCCGAGCCAGGGCACCTACTCGAGCGCCACCGGTATCTGGACGGTCGGGAACCTGTCCACCGACAACAACGCGTCGTTGAGTTTGAGTGGCCAGGTGAACGCCGGAACGATCGGCCAATCCATCACCGACACCGCAACCGTCGTCGCCGCCGACCAGGCCGACGACGTCCCCGCCAACAACACGGCCACGAACACGATCGTCGTCGGAGGGACGGCCGTCGCCGATCTCGCCGTCACCCTTGGCGTGGATGACCCTAGCCCGTTCGAAGGCGGCAACGTGTCGTTCACCGTCTCGGTCCTGAACAATGGTCCAGGGAGCGGCGGTGGCGTGCGTCTTGTCGACCTCCTGCCAGCCGGACTCACCTACACGAGCTCGAGCGCCAGTCAGGGGAGCTACCAGGGCAACAACGGCACGTGGAACGTGGGGACGCTCGCCAATGGGAGCGCCGCCAGGCTCATCATCGGTGCGGTCGTCAACAATGGCTCGGCTGGCACGACCGTGGTGGACTCGGTCGACGTCACGGCTTCCGACCGTCCGGATCTGATCCCGGACAACAACGGCGCGAGCGTGACGCTTACCCCGATGCACCCGGCCACGCTCTCGGGCGCGAGCCCCACGCCCACCACGATCCTGCCCGGCGCCCCGTCCCAGGAGCTGTGGCGGCTGACCCTCCGAAACGTCTCCACGGCGGCGGAGACCCTGTCGACATTCGCGGTCACCAACGACGCGATCGGTCCGGGCACCACGGCCGACCTCGACGGGGACTGGACCCCTCTCACCCTGACCATCACGCGGGGTGGAACGCAACGCTCGAGTGCCGCCGGCTCGTTCGTCTCCGGTCGGGCCAGCTTCACCGGTCTTTCGGCAGACGTGCCGGCCGGGGACAGCCTGCTGCTGGCGCTCGGCGGATCGGCGTCGCTGCACGCACGCGACCCCGACATCCTCGGTCTCGGAATCCCGTCTCCCGGCGACCTCACGTTCACGGGCCCGGTGAAAGTGCTGGCCGGCTGGCCGGTGGTCGGGCCCGAGCTCACGGTGGACGGCATGGCCGCCGGTCAGATCGCGATCCATGCGGTCGGTCCTGGCAACATCGTCGCCGGCACCACGCGTCGGCCCGCTCTCGACGTGACCGTGCCCGCCAACGGCTACGAACCCGATCGTCTCGAGCACCTCGGTGTGGTCAATCTGGGAAGCGCCGTCGACGCTGCCGATCTGACGCGTGTCGAGGCCTGGGTGGACGACGGTGACGGTGTCTTCTCCACCGTTACCGACCGGCGGCTCGGGGCCATGATCTTCACCGGGAGTCGATGGGAGATCACCGGGCTCGCCGAGGACGTCGGGCTCGCCGGTCTGCACCTGTTCGTCACCGCGGATGTCTCCCCCACGGCGACCGATGGCCGCACCATCCGATTCGCCCTTCCCACCCTCCAGGACGTCGGGGTCGGCATGACCAGTGACGACGGCGGGCCGGTGGACCACATGGTGGAGGAGCCGCTGGGGCTGACCATCAGCCGGCTCGATCACCTGAGCCTCGCGGCGGTTCCGGTGACGCCGGCGACGGCGCGACCCGGCGATCGCGGGCTCACGCTCGTGCACCTGGTCGCGACCAACAGCTACGACACGGACCGGTCCCTCACCGACCTGACCGTCACCGACGTGACGCAGGGATCGGGAAGCACTCCCGAACTCGACGCCGAGACCCGCATCCTCACCCTCCGCGCGGACGGCGATAACGACGGCGTGCTCGGCAGCACGACCGTGGACCCGGTGCTGGGCACGGGGTTCTTCTCGTCCGGCCGTTCGAGCTTCTCTGGGCTTCGCTGGCTGGTCCCGGCCGGCCAGACACGACACCTGTTCGTGACCGCCGACCTCTCTCCGGGCATGGCCGCCGATGGCGACGTCCTCGCCGGCGACGTGAGCGGCGAGAGCAGCGTGGCATTCGCCGAGCCGACCGCGGTGACCGCCACGTGGCCGCTCGACTCCGGGGCGCGATGGACCATCGACGGCTTCACCGCGGCTCAGCTCACCATGAACCGGGTCCAGCCGGTTACCATCGGACCCAACGACGGTCCGATCCTGGCCCTCGACTTCGTCGCGCCGCCGAACGGCTATATGACCGACGACCTGCGCAGCCTGCGGGTCGTGAACCTCGGCACCGCCGGGACGGGCGAGATCCGCGCCATGACCCTGTGGCGCGACGGCGGCGACGGCGTGTTCACCGGCGCCAGCGCTGGCGACGACAGTTTGGTCGGTCCCCTGGTCCCGCAGGCGGGTGGCTGGCAGAGTCCGCTGATCTCGCTTCCGGTCGGTGTCACTGGTTTGCGCAGCTTCGTGGCGGTCGAGATGTCGAACGCGCCCGCCGAGTCCACGACGGTGCGTCTGGCGGTGCCGTTGAACGGCATGGACAACCTCTCCGGCGACGACGGACCACTCGACGCCGCGGTCGCGAATCCCGACGGTCTCCTGATCAGCGGCGCGCCGCTGCTTGCCTCGCTCTCGACCGTGCCCGCGAGCACCATCGGTCAGACCATCGCGGTCCGGATGATGGTCCGTAACACCAGCAGCGAGATGGTGACGGGGATCGTGCCGTCGGCGCTCGTCCCGAGCGGCACCGGCTCGCTGTCGGCCGTGGGGGGGCCGGTGCCGGCCAGCTTCAACCTCGCTCCCGCGGCCGTCGACACCTTTGTCTTCCAGTACAGCGCCACGGCGGTCGGAGACGTGCGTCTGAGCGGCAACGCCAGCGGCACCGGCGCGACGAGCGGTCTGTCGCGCCGGTCGCCGATGGCGTCGTCGGGTCTGCACCAGGTGTTCGTGGGGGCCAATCTGCTCGCGCTCACGCCGGTCCAGACCATGCCCACGAACGTCAATCGCGGGCAGACCGGCGTGGTCCCGTTCAGTCTCACGCTCACCAACAACGGCGGCGCCGGTGCCAGCGACGCGCGGCTGACCTCGGTGCGGATCCGGATCGAGGATCCCAGCGGCGCGGGCATCGTGCCGTCGCAGCTCCTGACCCGGCTCGAGGTGAACGAGGGCACCAACGTCTATCTGGTCAAGACGGCGCCCGAGAGCACCGGCGCCGACGTGGACCTGAACCTGTCGACCCCGGTCACGGTGAGTGCCACACAACCCACCACCCTGACGTTGCGGCTCGACCTTTCGCCGGTCACCACGGTGCCGGCGTTCCGCGTCACCGTGCCCGACAGCACGCGTTTCATCGCCCGCGACGCCACCGACGGCTCGCCGGTGACGGTGGCCATCACCCCCGGCGGCTACCCGCTGCGATCCGACGTGGCGCGGGTGGTCGCGGAGGCGACACTGGCCACCGTGGACACGCTCGCACCCGACAGCGCCCGTGTCTCTCGTGGCAACACGAGTGTCCCCCTGCTCGGGCTGCGTCTCGGCAATCCCGGCATCACCGGCATCTCCTCCGACGTGCGGGTCTACGCGTTCGCCATCGGTCTCGAGGATTCCACCGGGGCGGCAATCGCCAATCCGTCGACACGGGTGACCCAGATCCGGATCCGTCAGGGCGCCCAGATCGTGGCGACACGTGCGGTGCTCGCGGGCGACGGTCCGCTGCTGCCGATCGCGATCTCGCCGCCCCTCGACGTGGCGGTGAACACCCCCCTCGACGTTCGCGTCGAGGCCGACATCGCCGACACCGCCGCATACGGGCGGTTCCATGCTCGTCTCGCCGACAGCACCACCTTCGACGCCCGTGACGCCACCACCCGGAACCCGGTGCCGGCGCGCTACGCCCACGAACCGATCCTGGGTGGCTGGGTGACCGTGGAGCGGACCGCCGACACGCTGTGGGTCGGCGGCACGCCGACCCTTCCACCGGCGGTCCTGATCGGTGGCACTCGGGTGCCGGTCTTCACCATCCACCTTCGTCATCCGGGGGATCCGGGCACCTCGCGTCTCCGTCTCGACGACCTGGCGGTCGACTGCCGGGACGACGCCGGACGGCTCCTGGCGCCCGCGACCTACTTCACCCGTCTGCACCTGTCGTGGAACGGCGTCGAGGTGGCCACCGTCACCAATCCACCCGCCAGCGGTGGCGTGGTCGACTTCCCGCTGCCCGGTCTCCTGCTCGAGCCCGGTGACACCGCCAGCGTCGCGGTCTCCGTGGACATCAACCCGGCCTCCCCGGCGGGGAGCTTCGAGATGATGATCCCGGGCTCGGGGTTCACCGCGCGCGACGCCAACTCGGGCCGGCGGGCGGATGTGGTGGCCGCGCCGGGCGCAAGTCTGCCGGTGCTGTCGGGGCTGGGCCGGCTCCAGTCGCCGGCACGCACGCTGGCGGTCGGGCTCACCAGTCTCATGCCGGCCGCACTCGTCTCCGACGGGCGCGCGGTCGACGCCGCCGTCCTGGCGCTCACCAATACCGACGGGGCGGGCGCCGGGTCGATCACGCTCGATCACCTCACCTTCGCTGCATCCGATCGGGTGTTCGCGCCCCTGGCCGTGGGTGCCGGCGCGTACCGGCTCGAGGCGTGGATCGGCGCCACGATGGTCGCCGTCAGCGCCCCTCTGACCCCGGACTCGACCACCGCTGACCTGGCCGCGATCGCGCCGTTCGCGGTGGCTCCGGGCGAGACGGTCTCGGTGGCGATCCGGGTGGTGCCCCGCAGCGGTACCGGACCCGCGAGCTACCGCCTCGGCTGCTACGGAAGTGGCATCGGCGTCGTACAGCCGGGCAGCGCGCTGCTCGCCATCGCGGTCCAGCCCATGTCCGGTCGCGTCTTCCCGATGTGGACCGAGGCCGGCGGGTTCACCGGCTCCACGCTGAGCGCCAGCTATTCGAACTATCCGAATCCGTTCGCCGCCGGGCGCGAGGCGACCCACTTCGTCTACTACCTTCCCCAGTCCGGAACCGTCTCGATCCACATCCTCACGCCACGTGGCGAGAGCGTGGCCACCGTGCTCGACGGCGCGCCGCGTGGCGCCGGGCTCCACCAGGGCGAGCTCTGGGACGGAAGGAACGGTCAAGGACATCCGGTCTTCAACGGTATCTACGTGGCCGAGCTCACGGTGCGCTTCGACGCCGGCGGTGGCGACCACCTGCTGAGAAAGGTCGCGGTGGTGCGATGACGCCCTCCCTCCGTCGCGCCGCCGGCGTCATCGTCTTCGCCGCATGGGTGGCGTTCCCCGGTGCCGCCGGTGCTGCCGACGACGCCGGCACGCAATCGGTCTTCGCGTACGGCGCCGGCAACCGGGCGCTGGCCATGGGTGGCGCGTACGTCGCCAGCGGTGACGATGCCAACGCGCTGGTGTGGAACCCGGCCGGGCTGGGTCTGGTCCGCCGGGCGTCGGTCGAGGCGGTCCAGTCCGGTGACGCGAATCTGGACATCCGCGAGTCCTATATCGCGCTCGCCGCGCCCAACTGGCGCTGGGGCACGGTCGGGCTCACCTTCCGGCACTTCGGGGTCCACGGGGTCGAGCATCGCGACGACCGTAACGTACTGCTCGGCGACGACCTCTCCGATGCCGAGGAGGAGCTGGCGGTGGGCTACGGGCGCGCGCTCAACACCACCTGGGCCGTGGGTGGCTCGATCAAGGTCGTCCACCAGAGTCTCGCCGGGCTCTCGGGCAGCGGTCTGGGTGCCGATCTCGGTCTCGGTGTGCAGCCCGGTTGGGCCCGTGGCTTCCGCTTCGGCCTCGCGGTTCGAAACGCGATCGAGCCCGCGGTCCGACTCGACCGCGAGAGCGTGAACGACCCGATGACGCTTCGCAGCGGGCTCGCGTACCTGGTCCCCCACACCGGGACCGGGGGTCTGCTCGCCGAGGTCGATCTCGAGCGTCCACGCGATGGCGCGAACAAGCTCCACGCCGGGATGGAGTACCGCTGGCTCGATCTGGCCGCCATCCGGGTCGGGATGAACGGCGAGGTCATGACCGCGGGGTCGAGTGTGCGCTGGCACGGCGTGTCGGTGGACTACGCGTTCGAGAACGCGCCGCTGGCGAACACCAACCGCGTCGGGCTCTCGATGGGGTTCGGTCACACCGTGGACGAGAATCGCGCGGCCTCGCGACGCTCAGAGGACGATGCGCTCGAGCGGCGAATGGTGGAGGTGTTCCAGGAGCGACAGGCGGCGCAGATCGCCGGGCTGCTCGCCAAGGCGGATTCGAGCCGGGCGCACGGTCTCTACGACGACGCGCTCGAGGGGCTGGGGGTGGTGCAGACGCTGGATCCGTCCGACACCCGCGTGGCGGCGCTCCAGTCCCGCTGTCTGGTCGAGAAGGCGTCGAGGCTGGAGAATGCGGGCGACTATTCGGGCGCCGCGGTCACGTTCGAGATGGCGCACGCGAGCGATCCCTCCGACACCGTCTCGGCCGCCGGTGCGGTGCGCTGCCGGCAGGAAGGCGACCGCCGCGCCGCGCGCTCGGCGCAGATCCGCGCCCAGTTCTCGCGGGCGATGGACGCGCTCTCCGCCGACGATCTGCCCGAGGCGCGCGAAGGCTTCGCGGGCGTGCTCCAGAGGGATCCCGGTGACGCCGACGCCGCACGGATGCTGGCCCGTACCGAGGCCGTGATGGCGCGGCGGGCCGCCCAGGCGGTGGACGACGCGGACCGGTATCTGCGCGCCGGCATGCTCGACGAGGCGCGATCGGCCGTCGAGCTGGCGAACACGCTCGACCGGCGCGCGGTGGGGCTGGCGGAGGTCACCACGGCGCTGGCGCGCGCGAAGCAGGCGGTCGCCGCGGGGAACGCGTCGGGAAGCGGTGACCGGACCGGGAGCGCGAACCCGGCCCCCGTCTCGACGCTCTCCGATCGGGAGGTGGAGCAGCTCTACCAGCTCGGGTTGTCGGCGCTCAAGACACACCGGGTGGACGAGGCGTTGCGCTATTGGGAGCACGTGTGGGCGGAGCGGCCGGGCTATCGACAGGTCGGTGACTTCCTCAAACGCGAGTACCTCGCACGCGGCATGGAGTCGTTCGCGGCCGGTCGTCTCGAGGACGCGGTCGCCGAATGGCAGAAGGTGCTGCGTATCGATCCGCGCGACGCTCGGGCCCAGGGATATCTGGACCGGGCGCAGAAGCAGATGACGCGCAGTCGCGAGATCCTCGGGATGTCCCAATGAGCGGCCGGCACCGATCCCGCGCCGCGGTGAGCCCGGGTGCGCCGCCTAAGCCCGCCGCCCCGGCGGTGAGGAGCACCGTGCGTCCGGCGCTCAGCATCCGCTGGATCGTCGCCTCGGCCGCCGGGCTGCTCATCGCCGCGGCCGTGCTCGGCGTGGGTGCGGTGGCCGAACGGAACGCACGCGAGGCCCTCACCGGAGAAATCGAGTCGCGGCTGCTGCTGCTGGCGCGTGACCTCGCCCTCACCAGCTCGGGTGCTCTGCTCGGCGACTATCCCGAGCTCACGTTGCAGCCGCTGGTTCGCGAGACGCTTGAGCGCGAACCCGAGCTGGAGTTCGCGGTGGTCGTGGACCATGACGACCACATCCAGGGCCACCCGGACTCGCGGCGGTTGGGAAGCCCATTCACGCCACCGGCCGGGTTGCGCGATCTGTCCACCGCGCGCGCCCTGCCGCCCGGCGAGCGGCTCGAGAGCAACGCCACCCTGATCGTCGCCACCGCGTCGGTGTCGGGGCCCGGCGGAGGCATCATCGGCCGCGCGCTGGTCGGTCTCCGGCGCGGCTACATCGAATCCCGCGTGGCGTCCTC
>JBIOKD010000142.1:0-8087 GCA_044451485.1 Candidatus Eiseniibacteriota bacterium
CCGTGCGGTGCCGTATCGGGCCGCCGGCAGTATGCTCCCGGCTCCCCCTCCGTACAAGGCTACGGCTTCCTCACCCACATTTGACCATTTCGCGGTTGACTCCGTAGGGCGATACGGACCCTAGCGTGAGCCCCACGCGAGACGACCTCGGGAAGGCGCGATGAGAGCCAGAACGATCGGAGTGCTCGCCAGGGAAGCGGGAGTGAATGTCGAAACCATTCGCTTCTACGAACGTGAGGGACTCCTGAAGCAACCGCCACAGCCCAAGAACGGGTGGCGGGTCTACGGCGAAGAGGCGGTGTGGACGGTGCGGTACATCCGTCTGGCGCAGAAGATGGGCTTCTCGCTGGGGAACGTGCGGGAGTTGGGCAGACGTCTCTGGGAAGGTGGAAACTTCTGCCGCGACTTCCGCGCGACGCTCGAGAAGAAGCTGATCGAGACGGACACCGAGATCGCGCGGCTCACCACCGTCAAGTCGGAGATCGAACGGACCCTTGCGAGCTGCCAGGCGAAAGCCGGTCTCGGGGAGTGCCCGATCGTGAAGCACTTCCCATCGCGTCCGAGCCCGAGGAAGTCCTCGCGGTGATGTCAGCGGGGGGCCGAGTCCCAACGGATCTCCCGTAGCGCAAGCGGGAGGTGACCATGGACACCACGCTCCATCCTCGACTCACCGCGTTCGTGGGCCGGCTGCTGCGTCATCGTCTGGCCGTGGCGACGATCTGGATCCTGGGCTTCGCGCTGACGCTGCCGCTGGCGGGGCGGCTGCCGGGCGTGGTCCAGGGCGGCGCGGATCCCGTGCCCGGCAGCGAGACCGGCGCAGTGATCCGAGGCATGGACCAGGCGTTTGGAAAGGGCTCGTACTACGCCGTGCCGGTGGTCGTGCGTCACCCCTCGCTCGGCACCGGCGACCCGCGCTTCGCGGACGGCGTGGCGGCGATGGCGGCGACGCTGGCGAAGGTGCCCGGGATCCGGCGGGTGGAGAGCGCCTGGAGCGGCGGCGGACCGGCGCTTCTCGGTCGCGACCAGCACACCGCGCTTCTCGTGGTCACCCCCGCGGTCGCCAACTATTCGGCCGCCGAGGAGCTGACCGGGACACTGCGCGCGGCACTGGTCGGTCACGTTCCGGCCGGTTTCACGACCCGTGTCACGGGCACGACCGCCATGCTCTACGACGTGGACCGGCGCTCGTCGGCCGATCTCGCCGCCGCCGAGCGCGTCGGGCTGCCGATCACGCTGCTCATCCTGCTCGTGGTGTTCCGCGCCCCGCTCGCGGCACTGCTGCCGGTGATCCTGGCCCTGCTCGCGGTCACCGCGTGCAACGCCGCGCTGGTGCTGCTCTCGCGAACGGTCCCGGTGAGCGTGTTCGCGGAGAACGTGGCGTCGATGATCGGGCTCGGCGTCGGGATCGACTACGCGCTGTTCGTGCTGTCGCGGTGGCGGAGCGAGCTGGCCCGTGGTCTCTCCCCCGCCGACGCGGCGCGGGTGGCGGCCGGCGCGACCGGTGGCGCGGTGCTGTTCTCGGCGCTCGCGGTGGCGGTGGGCTTCCTCGCGCTTCAGCTCGTGGACGCGCCGTTCCTGCGCGCGATCACCGCGAGCGGCGTGTGCGTGGTCGCGGTCGCGGCGCTCGCCGCGGTGACGCTGCTCCCGGTGCTACTCGCGACTCTCGGGCGGGCGCTGGTGTGGCCGGGGCGCTGGCCGCCGCGTGTGGCGACGGTGGGCTCCGACACCGCCGCGAGCGGTGGCTGGGCGGCATGGGCGCGTCTGGTCATGCGCCGGCCGTGGGCGGCCCTTGCGATCGCCGGCGCGATCGTCGTGGTGGTGGCTCTGCCGTCGGCGCAGATGCGCGGATGGAACGTGGGGGTGCACGAGCTGGACCCCACCGATGAGGCGCGCCAGGGCTACGAGTCACTGTCGTCACAGCTCGCGCCCGGCTGGATGGGGCCCACGATTCTGCTGGTCGAGTCCGATCGCGGACCGATCACCGATCCGGCGCGTCTCGCCGCCATCAGCGCGATCGGCGTGCGCGTGGCGCGCGACCCGCGCGTGGCGGCGGTGCTCGGCGCGACCGATCTGGCGCGCGCGCTCGCGGCGTGGCCGCCCGGGCTGCCGCTGCCACCCGCCGCACTCGACGGCGCCCGCTCCGTGCTGTCGGCGGACCGGCGCACCGCCATCGTGGCTCTGATCGGACGCGACGAGCCGTCGGCTCCCGAGGCCGGCCAACTGGTGCGGGACCTGCGCGCGCACGGCTTCCCCGAGGCGCGGGACGCGGGGCTCACGGTGCGGGTCGGTGGCCCGGCGGCCGGATTCGTGGACTTCGATCACACGCTCTTCGCGCGTCTGCCGGTGGTGGTGGGCGCGGTGCTGCTGCTCACCTTCCTGGTGCTCGCGCTGTCGTTCCGTTCGGTGGTGCTGCCGCTCAAGGCCATCGCCCTCAATCTCCTGTCGGTGCTGGCCGCGTTCGGATTCCTGGTGCTGGCGTTCCAGCACGGAGCACTCGAGCACGTGCTCGGGGTGCGGCCGACCGGCGGCATCAACGCCTTCGTGGTGCTGATGTTGTTCACCATCCTGTTCGGTCTCAGCATGGACTACGAGGTGTTCGTGCTGGCCCGGATCCGCGACGCCTGGCGTGACACCGGGGACACGCGGCGCGCGGTCGAGCGGGGCATCGCCGAGACCGCGGGGGTCGTGACCAGCGCGGCGCTCATCATGATCTCGATCTTCACCGCGTTCGGCTTCACGCGCCTGGCCGCGACCCGCCAATTCGGTCTGGGTCTGGCGTTCGCGGTGGCGCTCGACGCGACGCTGCTCAGGGTGGTGCTGGTGCCGGCGCTGATCGTGCTCGCCGGGCGGGCCAACTGGTGGTGGCCCTGGAGGGCGCCCCGCCCCATGACACCGATCGACGGGACGGCGTCCTCCGCCCGGCCGGCCACCGCCCCGGCGCCCGGGACCGGCCCGGGTGGGGAGTCCCGATGATGCGCCTCGACGGGGCCGCGTCCGGTCCCCTACAGTCGCCGTGTGCCGACCGCGGAAATGGTCGCCGGCTTCGCCCGCTTCATCAGTGGGGCGCGTCCGCGTTGGGTGGGCTGCCGCCCGGAGCCGACCCAGCGGATCTATTTCGCCAATCACACCAGCCATCTCGACGCGGTGGTGCTCTGGGCGCTCCTGCCACCGGAGCTCAGGGCGCGCACCCGTCCGGTCGCGGCGCGCGACTACTGGCTGGCCGGCCCGATCCGGCGTCACCTGGCGCTCCGCGCGTTCCACGCCGTGCTGGTGGACCGGGTGCCGAGCCACCAGCAGCACCCGCTCGAGGAGCTCGACGCCGCGCTCGATGGCGGCGATTCGTTGATCCTCTTCCCCGAGGGGAGTCGTCTGCGGATGCCGGGGGTGGCCGAGTTCCGGCCCGGTCTCTGGCACCTGTTCCAGCGTCATCCGACCGTGGAGCTGATCCCGGTCTATCTCCGCTTCTTCGATCGCGTGCTGCCGCGTGGGGCGCACTTCCCGGTGCCACTCCTCACCGACGTCGTGTTCGGCGCGGCGTTCCCGACCCGGGACGGGGAGACGCGCGAGGCGTTCCTCGCGCGGGCGCGTGACGCGGTGCTGCGTCTGGGGGTGTCATGACCACGTCGCATGATCGCGAGCTGTGGACGCTGATCGCCTGGGTGGCCGGGATCCTCATCGTGGTGACCACCGTGGCGCTGGTCATGCGCGCGGTGATCAAGAGCGGTCCGGCGCGCGAGGTGGCCGATAACCTGGCGCTCCGCACCCGCTCGTTCTGGGTGGTGTTCGTCCTGTTCGCCGGCGCGCTGGTGAGCGGCGAGAAGCTGGCGATCCTGCTGTTCTTCATCCTGTCACTGTTCGCGCTGCGCGAGTTCCTCACCCTCGCCCCGATCGAGCCCAGCGATCATCGCGCGATGGCGTGGACCTTCTTCTTCATCGCCCCGCTCCAGTACCTGCTGGTCGCGGTCCACTGGTACGGCTTCTACAGCGTGATGATCCCGGTTTGGGCGTTCCTGTTCATCCCCACTCTCAACGCCATGGTCGGGGATTCGCACCGCTTCCTCGAGCGCACCGCGACGCTGCAATGGGGTCTCATGGTGTGCGTGTACTGCGTGAGCTTCGCGCCGGCGCTGTTGTGGCTCCACATCCCGGGCTACGAGGGACAGAATCCCAAGCTGCTCCTGTACGGCGTGGGCATCGCCCAGCTCTCGGACTTCCTGCAGTTCGTGTTCGGGAAGTGGCTCGGTCGTCACCCGATGGCGCCACGCATCAGCCCGAAGAAGACCTGGGAGGGCCTGGTGTTCGGCGTCGGTCTCTCGACCCTGGTCGGGACGGTGTTGTGGTACATGACCCCGTTCAACGCCTGGCAGGCCGCGCTCATGTCGCTGGCCATCGGTCTGATGGGCGCCGCGGGCGGGCTCACCATGTCGGCGATCAAGCGCGACCGGGGCGTCAAGGACTTCGGCACCCTGCTCCCGGGTCACGGCGGCATGCTGGACCGCATCGACTCCGTCACCTTCTCGGTGCCGGTGTTCTTCCATCTCACCCGCTTCTTCTTCGCGAGGGGAACGTGAGCGCCGCCACCACGGCGCCGGCCCCGGCGCGTTTCGGATACGCGGCCGCGCGTCTGTTCCTCCGCAGCGTGGGCCGGTTGAGCGACGGTCTGTCGTTGTGCTTCGACGAGGGTCTCACCTCCGGTCTCATGCTCGAGTACGTCTATCGCGACCGGCCCTCCGGCCGGCTCGGCGTCGGACGCTGGATCGACGCGCGCTTCCTCGCCTCCCCCGGCTGGCAGGCGGTGCGCGAGCGACGCACGTTGCTCGAATCCGTGCTCGAGCGTGGGATCGCGTCACTGCGGGCCGCCGGGCGCCCGGTGTCGCTGGTGGACGTCGCCTCGGGTCCGGCCGGCTACGTCCTGGCGGTCCTGAGCCGGGTCGGGGAGCGCGACGTGACGGCACGCTGCCGCGATCTCGACGAGCGGTGGCTGGTCCGGGGGCGTAAGGAGGCGGCGCGTCTCGGTCTCCAGCACGTCACCTTCGAGCGTGGCGACGCGCTCGATCGGGAGGCACTGCTCGCCCTGACGCCGCGACCCAACGTGGCGGTGGCGTCGGGCTTCTACGACTGGATCGTGGACGACGCCATGGTCCGGGAATCGTTCGCGATCGTGTCCGCCGCGCTCGAGCCGGGCGGATGTTTCGCCCTCACCCACCAGACCGCCAACCCGGACCTGCGCTTCCTCAACGCGGTGTTCACCGATTTCCACCATGCCCCGCTCAACATGAAGATGCGCGACACGACGATGGTGCACCACTGGCTCGGCGAGGCCGGCTTCCGCATCGAGGACGCGCGGACCGACGCGCGTCATTGCTACTCGGTGACGCTGGCGCGCCGCGCCTAGGCTCCGGAGCACGGGAGCACCCATGGATCTCGGTCTCTACAATCTCAAGTACCCGGCGAGGCGGCTCATCGAAGGCGTGCTGCCACGCTTCGCCGGCACCGATCCCAACCGGATCAGCTGGGCCATGCTGCCGGTGGGCGCCGCGATCGGGGTCTGCTACCTGCTCGGGGCGCGCGGACGGCCGTGGCTCTATCTGGTCGCGGTGGCGCTCACCTTCCTGCGCATGTTCCTCGGCACCCTCGATGGTCTGGTGGCCACCCGATTCGGACGCAGCTCGCCGGCGGGCGAGATCGTGAACCGCCTGGCCCCCGAGCTGTGCGACGTGGCCTACACGCTGGCGCTGGCGTTGGCGCGACCGGAGTGGCGGCTGCCCGGCATGCTGGCGCTTGGGGCGGCGTGGTCGATCTCGTTCGCCGGTCTGGTTGGCGCCACCGCGAAACTCCCCACCCAGAGCGTCGGCCCGGTCGGGCAGACCGACCGGCTGGCGCTTCTGCAACTCTTGTCGGTGCTGGCGTGGGCGTCAGAGCGCTTCGGCTGGCACGTGGACTTCCTGGGCGGGTTCCTGTGGTGGGTGGCGATCGGCGGGGCCCTCACCGTGGTGCTGCGTCTCGGACGTCACCTGCGGGCCGCGCGGAACGCGACATGAGCACGCGGGGCCCCGGCGGCGAGGCGCTCGCGGGTCTCCACGCCGATCTCCCGGCCACTTACGATCTGCGCTTCCTCAACTACGCCGCCACCGCCCCGATGCTCGCGGTCGCTGCGGACGCGATCGCCGAGGTGACCCGCGAGAACCTGCGTCCGCTGTCGGAGCACTTCCCGGTGTGGCTCGAGCGGGTCGAGCGCGCTCGACGCGTGTTGGCGGAGACATTCGGAGCGGGCAGCGACGAGATCACGTTCACGAGCAGTACCAGCACCGCGCTCTCGCTCGCGGCCGCGTCGGTGCGCTGGCGGCCCGGCGACCGCGTGCTCTACCCGGCCGACGAGTTCCCGTCGAACCGCTTCGTGTGGGACAACCTGCGCGATCTCGGCGTGCGCGCCGAGGCCTTGGCACCCGAGCCCGGAGTCGCATTCGCGAACCAGCTCGCGCGGACCGATCTCACCGGGGTGCGGCTGGTGGCATTCTCGGCGGTCTCGTTTCGCGACGGCCGCCGGCTGCACCCCGCCGCGGTGGCGGCGGTGTGCCGGCCGCTCGGAATCCTCACCTGCGTGGACGCGATCCAGGCGGTCGGCGCGATCCCGCTGTCGCTGCGCGAATGGGACTGCGACTTCGCGGCCTGTGGCGGTCAGAAGTGGCTGCTCGGCCCGGTCGGGAGCGGCTTCCTCTTCGTGCGTCGCGGGCTGCTCGACACGCTGCACGTGCCGACCGTGGGCTGGGCCAGCAGCCGGCACGCGGGTGACCACGACGCGCCCACGCTGAGCTTCTGTGACGGGGCGGCGCGCTTCGAGGCCGGTCTCCCGGACGTGGCGGCGATCGCCGGGCTGGCGGCCAGTGTGCGCCGTCTCGACGGCGTCGGCTGGCCGATCGTGCACGCGCGTGTGGCCGAGCTGCGCACCCGGCTCGCCGAGGGGCTTCGCTCACGCGGTCTGACCCTGCTCCACGATGGCGACGCGGCCGAATGCGCGGGGATCGCCACCGCCCGGGTGAGCGCCGAGCAGACGGCGGCGATCGCCGACGCGTTCGCCGGCGCCGGAGTCATCGCCACCCTGCGCTCCGGCGAGCTGCGGGTCTCCGCGCACGCCACCACCTCGGACGGCGACGTGAGCGCGTGTCTCGACGCGGTCGAGCGCGCGTGTGGGCGCGCCGCTTCGATTACGGTCCGCCCCGCCGCCACGACGGGCGCCCCGACCGACGCCGCAACCGAAGCCCCCGGTGGCCCGTCGCGAGGATGGAGCCACGCGCTCGTGACCGGCGCCTCGCGTGGTCTCGGCGCCGCGATCGCCGAGACGCTGGCGGCGCGTGGCACGCGGCTCACCCTGCTCGCACGCGATCCCGCGGCGCTCGGCGTGGTCGCGGCCCGGATCGCCGCGGCACATCCGGTGGAGATCCGCACCGCCCAAGTGGATCTCGCCGATGGAGCCGCGCTGACCGACTGGCTGACACGTCATCGCGACGAGTTGCGTGACGTGGACCTCCTCGTCAACAACGCCGCCCAGGCGGAGGCCGCCCCGTTCCTGGAGCTCGAGGAGGCACGCATCCGCGCCACCTTCGCCACCAATCTGTTCGCGCCGATGACGCTCGCGCGCGCGCTGCTGCCGGCGATGCTCGAGCGCCGGCGTGGCCACCTGCTCAACATCGTGACCTCGGGCGCGCGCAACGCGCTGCCGCTGTTCTCGTCGTACGCGTCGAGCAAGGGCGCGCTGTGGGCCTGGAGCGAGTCGCTCGCGCGTGAGCTGGATGGCACGGGCGTCGCCGTGACCACGTTCGTCCCGCCCCACATGGAGACCGCCACCAGCAACCAGCTGGCGCGGCGCGCGGTTGGCTGGTACGACGCGCGCGGTCACACGCAACGCAAGACACCGACGGCGGCCGTGGCGGCGATGGCGCTTGCCGCCGCGGCACAGGGTCGGCGCCTCGTGGCCCCCACCGCGGTGCGCTGGCAGCTCGCGCTCAACGCGGTCGCGGCCGGCCCGATCGAGCGCGCGATCCGCCGGCGGTGGAAGCGGAGCTAGGCGGCGTTTCGGCATGATGCGA
>JBIOKD010000143.1:0-8064 GCA_044451485.1 Candidatus Eiseniibacteriota bacterium
CCTACACGCAGTTCGACCTGGCGCACATCTTCGAGCTCGACGTCACCTTGCAGCATCTCGATGCCTCGGGCGCGCCGCTGCTGCCCGGGAACGGCGACGTCCTCTCGGGCGCGCCGCTCGATCAGGCGGTTCCGGAGATGATCTCCGATGGCGCGGGTGGATGCGTCGTCTGGTGGCAGGATCACCGGGCCCTCGATCCCGACGTGTATGCCCAGCGGCGGGACGCAACCGGTCACGATCGCTGGGTGACGAACGGGACACCGGTCTATCTCTCCCCCGGGACGCCTCGGATCCAGAGCCTCGTGGGCGACGGGGCCGGGGGTGTGATCGTCGCCTACATGCAGAAGAAGGGCGCCAACTACGACCTGTTCGCGCGGCGCTTCGATGGGGCTGGAACGCCGCTCTGGACCGCCCGGCCGGTGTGCGTCGCGCCGGAGTTGCAGGGATTCCCACAGATGCTGCCCGATGGGGCGGGTGGCGCGTTCATCCTCTGGATCGACCTCCGGGGCCGTCACGAGGCGCTCTACATCCAGCGCATCGATGCCAACGGCGGCGCGCTTTGGAGCCCCGACGGAGTGCTGGTCAAGGACACACCGGACTGGCTCGAGACGCTGTCGATGATCCCGGACGGCGCGGGCGGAGTGATCGTGCCGTTCCGCCAGCTCAAGGATGTCCCCGGGGGTCCTTTCGACCTGTGGGTGCAGCGCTTCGGACCCGACGGCGCGCGCCGTTGGGGCGACAGCGGGCATCCCCTGAGCCAGATCTCGGGTGACGTGCCGTGGCACCCGGTCGGTGTGCCCGACGGACAGGGCGGCGCGTTGATCGCCTGGGAGGACTGGTACCCGGGTGACCGGATGTTCGCGCAGCGCATGGACTCGACCGGCACGCCGCGATGGGTCCTCGACGGCCGGTTGGTGGAGAGCACGCACCAGTCGCTCACCCTTCCAGCGATCGCCAGCGATGACGCGGGGGGCGCCTTCCTGGCCTGGGCGGACAATCGGGCCGGCGGCGCGGATTCCCCTGACGTCTACGCACAGCATCTCGATGCCAACGGGCTTCCGGTCTGGCTGGCCACGGGGGCGCCAATCTCCGTCGGGCCCGGCCGGCAGATGGCCCCTCTTCTGCTCGCCGACGGGTCGGGTGGAGCCTTCGTGAGCTGGTTGGACGACCACGACGGCGGCGGCGCGGATTTCGTCGCCCAACGTCTCCATGCCGACGGCACGCCCCAGTGGACCGGCGGACCCCGGGCGATGGTCGCCCAGCCGGGAGTCCAGGAGGCCGGCTCGATCGTCCCCGATGGCGCCGGAGGGATCATCGCCTCATGGCAGGACGCACGCGGCGGCGCGGGTTCGCTGGACATCTATGCGCAGCGCATGAATGGGGCGGGAGTCGCGCAATGGACCGCGGACGGCATCCCGGTGTGCACCGCACCCTCGCTGCAGCGTCTTCCGTTGCTGACACCCGATGGCACGGGTGGCGTCTTCCTGCTCTGGGACGACGCCCGCGACGGTCTTACGAACCAGATCTACCTGCAGCACCTGAACGGCTCGGGTGACACCCTGTTCGTGCGTGACGGCATCACCGAGGTGGTGAGCTCGCTGGCGCGCGCCGAGGCGTCGTTCGACGGCATCCGTCTGATGTGGCAGGTGCGTGGCGACGTGCCGGCGTTCGATCTCGAGCGGCGGACCGATGGGCCATGGGAGCGGGTGGCCCGCTCGAGCGCGGACGGCTCGGGCATGGTCGCCTTCGAGGACCACGGTGTGATCGCGGGTGGGCGCTATGGGTACCGGCTCGGGTGGGACGCGTCCGATGGCCGCCACGTGTCGGGCGAGGTCTGGCTGCAGGTACCGAGTCACGCGGCTCTGGCGCTCTCCGCTCTCGATCCCAACCCGACCAGCGGCCCGATTGGCGTCGTTTTCACCCTGCCACGCGCCGGGACGGCAACCATCGAGGTGCTGGACGTGTTCGGACGTCGCGTGGAACGGCGCGTGCTCACCACGCTCGAGGTGGGGTCTCATCGCGTCACCCTCGCCACCAACCGCCGTCTGCCTGGTGGGCTCTATCTTATCCGACTCTCGCAGGACGACGCCAGCGTCACCCGCAAGGTCTGCGTGCTGCGCTGAAGCCGTCAGCGTAGCGCGAGCGCGTTGCGGACCAGCTGCTCGAGCAGGCGGCCGGCGACCGTCATCCGGTACTCGCGGTCGGAGCGGACGTCGTCGATCGGGGTGAGATCGCGCTCGAGCGCGGCACGGGCGTCCGCCAGAGCCTCGAGCGGGGGCCGCCCCGCAAACGCGGTCTCGGCGGACGTGGCGCGCACCGGTACCGGAGCCATGCTGCCGTAGGCGAGCCGTGACTCCGACACCCGGCCCTTCGCGTCCAGCTGCAGCCATCCACAGAACACCACCTTGGAGATGCTCTGCGCGCGCCGGGTGCCGACTTTGCGGAAGAAGGTGGTTACGTCACGGGGTGGGAACGGCACCGTGATCGCGGTGATGAGCTCGTCGGGCGCGAGCGCCAGGGTCCGGTAGCCGGTGTGGAGCGCGCCGTAGTCGATGACGCGTTCCGCGTGCCACGACCGCGCGTGCACGATCGCTTCGTGCGCCAGCAGCACCGGCAGCGAATCGCCGGCCGGCGAGGCGTTGGCGATGTTGCCGCCCAGCGTGGCGCGGTTCTGGATCGCCCACGCCCCCACCTCGGCGGCGGCGGCGGCGAGCGCCGGCAGCCGCCGGCGGAGCAGCGGATGGGCGCGGATCTCGCTGAACGTGGTGAGCGCGCCGAGGGTCACGCTCTCGCGGCCGGCGCGGATGCCACGCAGTGCAGGGAGCCCGCCGAGATCGAGATACCGGCGCGCATCGAGTGTCCCGGCGTTCAGATACACGAGCAGATCGGTGCCACCGGCGAGTGGCGTCGGCCGCGGCTCGCTGGCGAGTGCCGCCAGCGCCTCGTCGAGCGTGCGCGGCCGCACCACCTCGAGGGTCGAAAGCGCCGTTCTCATCGTGTCGCCCGCCCCACCTTGCGGCGGGTCCGGGCCCGACCCGGTGCGGCAGCGGACGGCCGGGTCGCGACCCGGCGCGGGCGGGGCCGATCCGGCCGTCGGGGCGCCCGACCGGGGCCCGCAGCGGCACGGACCGCGTCCACGATCTTCTGGTAGCCGGTGCAGCGACAGAGGTTTCCAGCCAGAGCCTCACGTACTTCCTCATCGCCGGGAACGTGACCCGGACGACGGGCGATCAACGCGTGGGCCGCCACCAGCATGCCCGGGGTGCAGATCCCACACTGGGCGCCGCCCATCTCCACGAACGCGCGTTGCAGGACACCAAGCCCGCCACCGCGGGCCAACCCCTCCACGGTGACGATCCGGCGTCCGTCACACTGGACGACCGGCACCAGACACGCGTTCACGACCGCGCCGTCGAGCAGCACGCTGCACGCGCCGCACTCGCCCTCCCCACAGCCCTCCTTGCTGCCGGTGAGCCTCAGCTCCTCGCGCAGCACGTCGAGCAGCCTCTTCATCGGTGGCACGCGCACGCGGGCGACGCGGCCGTTCACCGTGAGACGCAGCGCGACACGACGCACCGCGGCCGGCGCCGCCTTACGGGTGGCGCGACTGCGGCCGCCCTGCCCCGACCGCGCGCTCATCGCACCGCCCGCATGGCGCGCAACAACCGCTCGGGGGTGATCGGAATCTCGTCGAGCCACACCCCGGTGGCGTGGTGGATCGCCGCCACCACCGCCGGGGCCGGCACGTCCATGGGCAGCTCACCGACGCCCTTGGCGCCCTGCGGACCACCCGAGTAGGGATTCTCGACGATCACGGTGTGGATCGGCGGCGCGTCGGCGGAGGTCGGGATGATGTAGTTGGTGAGCTGGGCGTTCCACACCCGCCCGTCCTTCCAGCGCACCTCCTCGAGCAGGGCCCACCCGAGCGCCTGCAACGTGCCGCCTTCGATCTGACCGGCGGCGAGCACCGGGTGGATGGCCCTGCCGAATTCCTGGGCGGTGGTGACGTCGAGGACGTGTGTCTCGCCGGTGTCGAGATCCACCTCGACCTCGACACAGCATGCGGCGTACGTGAAGACGCCGTACGCGTCGCCGCGGTAGTGTTCCTCGTCCCAGGAGATCGCCGCCGGCTTCTGGTAGCGCCGCTCCACGCGCAGCGGTCCACGCTCGGCGAGCCACCGCCGCGCGACGCGGCGGAACTCGGCGGCGCCACCGATCGGCTTCTCGGCGAACAACTCGAGCTTCTCGCGCATGCCCAGCGCGCAGCGCTCGAGCAGCCCGCCGACGATCATCACCGTGCGCGACGCCACCGTCGGGCCGCTGTCCGGCACCCGGTCGGTGTCGGGCGGCTCGATCACCACCCATTCGGGCGGCACGCCCAGCGCCTCGCCCACCAGTTGGGAGAACACGGTGATGGTGCCCTGCCCGATCTCGGTGTTGGCCGCCAGGACGCGTGGATGACCGTCGGGTGTCAGGTCGAGTGCCGCGAGTGAATCCAGCTTCACCTCGCCGCTGCCGGTGAATCCCGCGCCGTGATGGGCGAGCGCGAGACCGATGCCGCGGCGCAGACGCCGCCCGCCAGCGGCGAAACGGCCGGCTGCTTCGGCGCGCGCGGCGGCCCGATTGGCACGCTCGATCGCGGCCCGACGCGTCGGGTAGCGTGCGGCGCGCAGCGTGCGCTCCAGCACCTCGTGCGCGCTCACGCTCTCGGTGAGGGTCTGACCGGTCGGGGTCACGTCACCGGGGCGATAGGCGTTCCGGCGTCGCAGCTCGACCGGATCGAGCCCCAAGGTGTCGGCGATCCGGTCCAGGTGACACTCGATCGCGAACTGGGTCTGTGGCGCGCCGAAGCCGCGGAACGCCCCGTTCGGCGGGGTGTGGGTCGCCACCGCACGGGCGTGGATGCGGACGTGCGGCCAGCGATAGACACCGCCGGCATGGATCGCGCCGCGTGACAGCACCACCGAGGACAACGTGGCGTACGCGCCGCCGTCCATCACGATGTCGGCGTCGAGGGCGTGGAGGATCCCGTCGCGTCGCACCCCCGCGCGCAGACGGACGACGGCGGGATGCCGCTTGGTGGTGGCAGCGATGTCCTCCATCCGGTCGTACACCATCTTGACCGGACGGCCGCTCTTCCACGCCAGCAGAGCGGCGTGGGCGGCGATCAGACTCGGGTACTCCTCCTTGCCACCGAATCCGCCACCGGTCACGGTCTGGATCACGCGCACCTTCTCGGCCGGAAGACCGAATGCGCGTCGCAGCGCCTTGTGCACGTAGTAAGGGCACTGCAGGGACCCCCGCACCACCACGCCGCCGTCACGGGTGCGCTCGGCGATCATGCCGTTGTTCTCGATGTAGATGTGCTCCTGGTGGCCGCAGCGGTACACGCCGGTCACCACTACCTCGGACTCCGCGAAACCGGTGGCGGGATCACCACGTTCGATGGTGATCTCCTTGAACAGGTTGTCCCGGCCGAAGATCCGTCCGCGTCCGGCGAGCGCATCCTCGACGGTGAGCACCGGCTCGAGCGGCTCCACCTCGACACGCACGTGGGCCAGGGCGGCGCGCGCCCGCTCGGCGCTGGCGTGCGCCAGCAGCAGCAGCGGCTCCTCGGCGTGACGGATCACGCCATCCGCGAGAATCGGCTGGTCGTCCTCGATCAGGGCCACGACGTTCTCGCCGGGAATGTCACCGGCGTCCACCACCGTGAAGCCACGCCAGTCGAAGGAGGGATCGCGGATGATCGCGCGGATCCGTCCATGCGGGATCGTGGAGCGGACCGTGACGCCGTGCAGCACTCCCGGCACGACGAGGTCGTCCACGTAGAGCGCGCGGCCGGTCACCTTGTCGGCTCCCTCGAGCTTGGGGACCGACAGCCCCACCGAGCGCGGGCGCACGACCACGGCCGCCCCCCGCCCGCGGGTCATGGGCGGGGCTCGACGTCCCGGTTCACGTCCTTGTAGTAGATGTAGCGCGCGGGCGTGGCGCCGGTGGCATGGAAGGACTGCGGGCAGTAGGGGCCCATCCAGATGAAGTCCCCGCTATGGACCTCGTGCCATTCGTGTCCCAGGTAGTAGACCCCCTGCCCCTCGAACAGGTACAAACCGTGTTCCATGACGTGGGTCTCGGTCACCGGCAGCGAGGAGCCGGTCTGGAACGTGAAGATGTTCATCGCCATGTCGTAGGCCAGCGTGTCGGGGAGCAACTTCTTGAGCAGCAGCTCCGGATCGCCCATGAAGGGCTCGCCCTTCACCGTCGACTCCTTGCCCACCACCTCGCCGGGCGCATGTCCAGGCAGCGGCATGTAGGTCTTCTTGAGCCACAGGAGCCGCGCGCCACGGGTGGCGCGGAGAGCGAACGCCGATCCGGGCACCAGATACGCATAGCCACCCGCCGCGAGCGTGTGGGTGCGGCCCCCACGGGCCAGCGTGGCCTCGCCGTCGAGCACGTAGAAGAACGCCTCGACGCGCTCGGCGAGCTGATGATCGCCACCACCACCGGCGTCGAGCTCGAGCAGGATCTCCACGAAGGCGGCACCCATGGCGGGTGCCGCGAGGACGCGGGCGCGGGTCGCCTCCCAACCGGGTAGCACGCTCTCCGGGATGCCCTCGGGGGGCAGGATCGCGTAGCGGCGATGCACGACGGCCCGACTTTCGACCAGCCCGTCTTGGGACATGTGCGTGGCTCCTCGATCCAGCGGCGTCCGGGGTGCCACCGGCGGCTCGCTTTCGGACTCGCGCCTCGGCCCCGAGGACCGTAAAGTACCCGGCTCAACCTCGAGGGAGAGGACTCATGGAGACGACTCTCAGACCGCAGGACATCGCCGACGTCCTCGCACGACTCGCCGAAGCGAACCGGCAGGTCGGCGTAGCCTACCCCGGGGAGCGACCGGACCGCCAGCCGGTGCACACCGTCTACGGCGGTGCGCAGCTGTTCACGGCCGACGTGGTGAGGAAGCTCGGGGGCGCGGCCGAGCGCCTGATGCGCGAGTACGCACCCGACCCCTCCACGCTGGCGGCGGCGGTCGGACTCGGCGGCGATCCGACCTTCCAGCGCACCGTGTACGAACGGGTGGCCGGCAAGCTGACGCACGAGCCGATCGAGGACTTCCGCATCGACTTCGAGGACGGCTACGGACACCGGCTCGACCGCGAGGAGGACGGACACGCGGTCCAGTGCGCCGAGGAGACCGTGCGCGCGATGAAGGACGGAACGCTGCCGCCGTGGATCGGCATCCGCGTCAAGCCCTTCAGCGACGAGCTGCAGGCCCGTGGGATCCGCACCCTCGATCTCTATCTCACCCGGCTGGTCCAGGCCGGCGGCGGCATGCTGCCGCCACACTTCGTGGTCACGCTGCCCAAGATCCGGAACCCCGAGCAGGTGGCCGCACTCGCGGCCGCGCTCGAGTGGCTGGAGGTGAGACTCAAGCTGGCGGCCGGATCGATTCCGATCGAGCTCATGATCGAGACGCCGCAGAGCATCTTCGGATCCGATGGACGCGTCGTCCTCGCCGATCTGGTCCGCGCCGGCGGGGGCCGTGTGCGTGGCGCCCATTTCGGGACCTACGACTACACCGCGAACTGCGGCATCACCGCGCACTACCAGCAACACCAGCACCCGGCCTGTGACTTCGCCCGTCATGTCATGCAGGTGAGTCTCGCCGACACCGGGGTGACACTGTCCGACGGCGCCACCACCGTCCTGCCGGTCCCCCCGCATCGCGAGGCGGCGGGTGACGTGCCGCTCAGCGCCGACCAGCGGTCGGCGAACCGCTCGGCGGTGCACCGGGCGTGGAAGATCCACTACCAGGACGTGCGCAGCTCGCTCCGTCACGCGTACTACCAGGGCTGGGACCTGCACCCGGGTCAGCTGGTGACGCGTTACGCCGCGGTGTACGCGTTCTTCCTCGAATCACGCGCCGGGGCGGCGGAGCGGCTGAAGACGTTCGTCGCCAAGTCGGCGCAGGCCACCCTCCTCGGCGCCACGTTCGACGACGCGGCCACCGGTCAAGGCCTGCTGAACTTCTTCCTGCGTGGGATCAATTGCGGCGCCATCACCGAG
>JBIOKD010000144.1:0-8017 GCA_044451485.1 Candidatus Eiseniibacteriota bacterium
CCGCCCAGCTCCGCAGACGCTCGGCGCCCTCGGGTGCGGTGGTTCCGGTCCAGCTCCGACCGGCGACCCGCAGCACGCCCTTGGTCGCGCGCGGGAACTTGCTCTCCCCCTTGACCTCGAACGTCACCTGGTCAGGGGTGGCGAAGATCACGTCGTCCTTGCCCATCGCCAGGGCCAGTAGCCCCTCGGGGGCGAGACGCAGCCGCACCACGGTCGGCGCGGCTCCGTTGGTGGAGTTGAATACCACCACGTCGTTCTCGTTCTTCGGGTTCGCCTTGCGTAGAGCGTCCACCATGCCGTGCGCGCGCGCGCGCAAGGTGTCGGAGACCTCCCCGGAGAGCGTGTGGCGGAAGCGGCGCCAGATCCCGATCGTCTGGAGTCCCCAGATGATCTGGAACACGCCCAGCACCGGCCACGCACTGCTCGAGTGCTGGCCCGAAGCGGCCGCCAGGAAGACGCTGCCGATGTTGTAGAGACCAACCGCCATGAGCGAGATGGCGGACATCAACAGACCGGCCGGTGTCACCATCACCAGGTTCCACAGACCGCAGAACGACAGCAACGCGCCGAGTCCGATCAGCAGAAGGCTGACCGGTGGCATCACGCCGCCGAACAGCGAGATCACGCCGAAGACGGTGGCGCCGATGCCGCTCGACTTGAGCCGCCGGCGGACGACCTCGTCCTCGATCGCCCTCTGGAGCAGCGGCATTTCATCACGTCGAAACACGTCATCCTCCCTGCGGCACGGGGTCGTGGGGGACGTCGTGGGCCGGGTCGTGGGACCGGCCCAACCCGTGAGTCATCGGCAGCGACGGGCCGCCATTTGAGTGGGCTCGCGGCCCATCCCTGCGCGGCCTGGACCGCCGTGCTAGCCTCCGGCGACACCATTCGGAGGCCCGTATGCACCCGGATCGCTACACCGTCAAGTCGCAGGAGGCCATCGAGCGAGCGCAACGGCTCGCCCGCGATCACGGTCACCAGGAGCTGACCCCCGAGCACCTGCTGGTGGCCCTTCTCGAGGACCCCGAGGGCACCACCGCCGGGCTCCTCCAGAAGCTCGGGGTGCCACGCGAGCGTCTGCTGCAGCAGGCGACGCTGGGCATGGAGCGCCTGCCACGGGTGAGCGGCGGCTCGATGGTCCTCGGCGACCGGTTGCGGGACGCGCTCGAGCGCGCCGAGACCGCGGCGGCTCGGCTCCAGGACGAGTTCGTCAGCGTCGAGCACCTGCTCGCCGCGCTGGCCGAGGAGCCGACTGGTGGCGACGCCCGGCGGGTGCTCGAGCAGGCGGGTATCACCCCCGACGCGGTGTGGAAAGGGCTCCAGCAGGTGCGCGGGGGACAGCGGGTCACCGATCCGAACCCCGAAGACAAGTACCAGGCGCTCACCAAGTACGGGCGCGATCTCACCACCCTGGCACGTCAGGGGAAGCTCGACCCGGTGATCGGCCGCGACGACGAGATCCGCCGCGTCGTCCAGGTGCTGGCCCGGCGCACCAAGAACAACCCGGTGCTGATCGGCGAGCCGGGGGTGGGCAAGACCGCGATCGTCGAGGGGCTCGCGCAGCGCATCGTGTCCCGCGACGTGCCCGAGAGCCTGCGTGACAAGCGCATCATCGCGCTCGATCTCGGCGCGCTGATCGCCGGCGCCAAGTTCCGCGGCGAGTTCGAGGACCGGTTGAAGGCGGTGCTCAAGGAGGTCACGCGCGAAGGCTCGGACGTGATCCTGTTCATCGACGAGCTGCACACGCTGGTCGGCGCCGGCGGCGCCGAGGGCGCGATGGACGCCTCGAACCTGCTCAAGCCGGCGCTGGCCCGCGGCGAGCTGCATTGTGTCGGCGCCACCACCCTCGACGAGTACCGGAAGCACATCGAGAAGGACGCCGCGCTCGAGCGCCGCTTCCAGCCGGTGTTCGTCGGCGAGCCGAGTCTCGAGGACACGATCGCCATCCTGCGTGGTCTCAAGGAGCGCTACGAGGTGCATCACGGCATCCGCATCAAGGACTCGGCGCTGGTGGCGGCGGCGACGCTGTCGAGTCGCTACATCACCGGACGACAGCTCCCCGACAAGGCGATCGACCTGGTGGACGAGGCGGCGTCACGGCTGCGCATGGAGATCGACTCGCTGCCGGTGGAGCTCGACGAGCTCACCCGTCGCGCGCGACAGCTCGAGATCGAGCGCGCCGCGCTGGCCAAGGAGACCGACAGCGGCAGCAAGGAGCGTCTCCGCCGTCTCGAGGAGGAGCTCACCCGGGTCCGCAAGGAGATGGCCGGGCTCGAGGAGCACTGGAAGAAGGAAAAGGACGTCGTCACCCAGATCCGCCAGCTCAAGGCCGACCGCGAGCGGCTCAAGATCGAAGAGGCGAAGGCGGAGCGCGCCGGTGACCTGCAACGGGTCGCGGAGATCCGCTACGGGCAGCTGCTGCAGCTCGAGCGTCAGCTCGAGCAGGAGAACGCGCGGCTCGCGAAGATCCAGCTCGACCAGCGCATGCTCAAGGAGGAGGTCGACGAGGACGACATCGCCGAGGTGGTCGCCAAGTGGACCGGCATCCCGGTGGCGCGTCTCATGGAGGGCGAGATCGAGAAGCTGTTGCACATGGAGGAGCGTCTTCACCAGCGGGTGATCGGGCAGGACGAGGCGGTGCGGGCGGTGAGCGAGGCGGTGCGTCGCGCACGCGCCGGTCTGCAGGACGCCAAGCGCCCGGTCGGCTCGTTCCTGTTCCTTGGTCCGACCGGCGTGGGCAAGACCGAGCTGGCGCGCGCGCTGGCCTGGTACCTGTTCGACGACGAGAAGGCGATGGTGCGGATCGACATGTCGGAGTACATGGAGAAGCACACCGTGGCGCGGTTGATCGGTGCCCCGCCCGGATACATCGGCTACGAGGAGGGCGGTGCGCTCACCGAGGCGGTGCGGCGGCGCCCCTACGCGGTGATCCTGTTCGACGAGGTCGAGAAGGCGCATCCCGAGGTGCTCGACGTGCTGCTCCAGCTCCTGGACGACGGACGTCTCACCGACGGCCAGGGGCGCACCGTGGACTTCCGTAACACCATCGTGATCATGACCTCGAACCTCGGCTCGCAGTGGATCATCGAGCTGGGTGCCGAGGACCGCGCCGAGATGGAGCGCCGGGTGCAGGCGGCGCTGCGCGAGCACTTCCGCCCCGAGTTCCTGAACCGGGTCGACGACGTGGTGGTGTTCCAGGCGCTCACCCGCGACAACATCCGCCGCATCGTCGACCTGCAGGTGGCCGGGCTTCGCGAGATGCTGGCCGCCCGTGAGGTCGGTCTCGAGCTGACCGGCCCGGCGCTCGACCGGCTCGCCGAGGAGGGCTACGACCCGCACTTCGGCGCGCGTCCGCTCAAGCGGGTGATCCAGCGCCGTCTGCAGAATCCACTCGCCATGAAGCTGCTGGCCGGCGAGTTCAAGTCCGGTCAGACGATTCGGGTCGAGGTCGAGGGCGGCGAGCTGGTGTTCCGGGGCAAGACGGCGACGGCGAAGGTGTAGTCGGTCGCCCCGCGGCGCAGGCTGGCGAGCGCTTCGGGCGCCGGCGGCGGTCGGTTCCGGCGTCAAACGATCGATGCGGCGCTACGCCTCGCCGATGTCTTCCGCGCGCACGAAGTCGCGGTGCTTGCCGCGACCGATCCGGGTGAGGCGGTCGACGAGCCGGATCTCGACCGCGATGCCGAGCGCCTCGCGCACTTCGCGCTCGAGCTCGGGCCGCACGCCGTCGTTCCACGCCGCGCCGGGTCTCACGCGCAGCTCGACACGACCAACGGGGAATTGCACGAACTGGTACTCGCGCACGGTCCCGGCCTTGCCGTGGTGCTTGAAGATGTAGGAGGGCAGGTTGGCGTTCACGCGCCGGCCGTCGGGCAGCGTGAGTGTCTCGCCGGCACGGCCCGAGATGCGTCCCAGCGCCGGCAGCGATCGCCCGCAGACGCAATCGGCGGGGCCGGGCTCCATCAGGTCGCCGATCCGATAGCGGATGATCGGCTGGACCCGGTTGTGGAGATCGGTGAGCAGCAACTCGACGCGACCGCCCTCGGCGGGAGCGGTCTCCACCACCACCGACTCGAGCGGGGTGTGGAGCCGGCCCCGCTCGCAGGCGATGCCACACACGCCCACTTCGGCGCAGCCATAGCTGTCCACCACCGGGCATCCGAAGATCCCGCTCACCCGATCGCGCTGCTCGTCGTGCAGCACCTCGGCGGTCGTGACCACCGCCTTCAATCCGAGCGCGCGTCCGTCGAGACCCTGTGCCACCAGCTCGTCGGCGAGCTGGGTCACCGCCGAAGGGTAGCCATAGAGAAACGTCACCGGGCGCTGGCGCAGACGCTCGAAGTAGGCGCGGGCGCGGGCGGCGTCGAGCGTGAACGCCGAGCAGCGCTCGCGGTTGAACAGGCGATCCTTGAGTGCCGCCTGGCGTCGTCCCTCGGAGTCGAGCGCCAGACCCCACACGTAGCCGTACCGGTCTCCCACGCGCAGTCCGAACCAGCCCCAGCCGCGGAACACGTTGGCGTGGTGGTGCGCCCACGCCCGCTGGCTTCGCAGCACGGCGGTGGGCGTGCCCGAGGAACCCGAGGTCGACGATCGGAAGGCGGGCTCTTCGAGACTGGATCGGAGCCGCGCGCCATCCTGTTGCAGGGTCGGTTTGTCGAGCACCGGCAGCCGCGCCCAATCCTCGCGGGTCAGCGGAGCCGCGGGATCGAGACCCAGAGCCGACCACCGCTCGCGGTACCAGGGCACGGTGCGGAAGGCGTGCGTGAAGAGCGCCCTCTGGCGCTCCCACTGGAGCTCGTGAAGACGCTCGCGTGGCCAGTGCTGGCTGGCCTCGAGCTCGCGACACACCTCGGCCACCGGCTCGCGACGCAGCGCCTGGGATGAAAAATAGATCCAGCGAGCGAGCAAAGCGTACATGGTCGGGTCGCATCCTCCATGAAAACGACCGCTGGTCGGGGATCCCTCAGGTTTGCGCGCCGCGCATTCCCGAGCATAGGTTAGTGCCATGACCGAAGCGAGTCCCGCTGTCAGCCCCTCCTCTGGCCGGAACCCCCGGTGGTCCGGCACGTGGTGGTGGCTCGCAGGCGCGCTGCTCGCCATCCGCACGGCCCTGCTCGTGCTCTCGGTTTCGCCCTCGACACCGTTGGACGGGGACGAACCGTACTATGACGGCGTCGCCCACGAAATCCTCGCCGGGCACGGCATCGCGCGAAACGGCGGCCCGACGGCCGTGCGCACACCCGGATGGCCGGTGGTCCTGGCCGGCATCCATGTCGTGAGCGGGGAGTCCCGCCGGGTGGTCGTGATGTGGCAGGCGATATTCGATGCCGTCACTGCCCTCGGGCTCGGCCATCTGGCCCTGCGGCTGTTCCGTCGCCGCGAGGCCGCCGCCGTGGCGTTCCTGTGGGTCGCGCTGTGGCCGCCATTCATGATTTCGAGCCGCCACATCTTCACCGAGCCGCTGTTCATGATGCTCGTGACCCTGATGTGGATCGCCGCCGAGCGCGCGCTGGGTGATCGGGCTGGGAACGCCTTCCCAGTCGGGCTGTGGTGCGGTGCGGCGGCCATGGTGCGTGCCACCGCCCCGGTGATGATCGTCGGCGTCCTGATCGGATGGTGGTGGCTCGCCCGCCCGAACTGGTCGCGGGTGTGGCGCTTCGCGCTCTGGGTGGCGCTCGGTTTCACGCTGATCGTCGGTCCGTGGGCGGCACGCAACGCGCTCGTGTTCGGTCGATTCATCCCGCTTTCGCTGCAGTCGGGCGAGCTGTTCTATCAGGGTGTCATGCTCGAGACCGATGGTCGATGGGATCACGACGCGTTCGAGCGCGCCCGTCGGGGGGTGCTCGAGCGCGAAGCGGCGCGGCTTGGGCACCCACCCGACGCGATGGAGAGCGACCGCGCCATGCGACGCGAAGGGCTCGAGATCCTCCGTTCGCACCCGGCCGAGAGCGCGCTCATCGCCCTCAAGCGGCTGTGGAGGATCGTGTTCACGCCGGTCGTGAGCAGCGACCGTGCCCCGGCTCGTCTCGGGTTCTTCGTCGCCATCCTTCTGCTGTATGCGCTTGCTCTGCCGGTCGCGCTGCGCTCGGCGCGGGCCGGGGATGCGACCGGTCGGTTTCCGGCGATCCTGGCTGTGACCTGGGCCGTGACCTTGTTGGTATCCGCCGCGTTCTACAGCACGTCACGCTACGCCGAGCCATTTCGCACCATTCCGATGCTGCTGGCCTCCGGCACGGTGGGGGCATTTCTCGCGCGGGGTTCGACCCCTCGGTCAGCCACCGAACGTGACGCAAGGCACGGAATTCAAGGCACGTAGGCGCCGGACAAGAAATTGCGAAATCGCGGAGCGCCCCTTGCGGCTCGCACGAGGGAGGGGCATGATACGGGCCTCTCCAGCGGGTCTCGATCATCGGCCACCCGCCCTCTCCCGCAAAGCGCCCCAGAATTCTGCGCCATCTTGCTGCACGAGTTAATGGCACACGGATTGCCAGTATTGCGCGGCCCGCTCCGATTTGGGTCGGCTGTTCTGGCCCTAGTCTCTCCATCGAGGCACCATGCGTCCAAGCGTAGGCACATCGGAAGGATCCACTTCGCGTAAGGAGGGAGGGCGCCCCCTGCTTCGCGCCTCGGCCCTGTGCCTGGTCGCCGGTCTGTTCCTCACCGCACCGGCCGGTGCGTCGACGTTTTACGTGTCATCGAGCGGCAGTGACGCCAACTCGGGCACGTCGCCCGCCAGTGCGTGGTCGACGATCAGCAAAGCGAACTCGACCGTTCGCGCCGGCGATGTCGTCAACTTGGCCGCAGGCAGCTACTCCGGCTTCCCGAGTCCCAACGTCGACGGCACCGCCAACGCCCGCATCACCTATGTCGGGAGCCTCGCCAACCCGGGCCAGGTGGTGGTCGCCTCCGGATCCCTCGCCCGGTCCTACGTGACCATCAAGGGCGTCAAGTTCTCGGGTTCCGTGAGTCTCTCCCCCAATGGGAACGCGATGGCTCAGCACGACTCCATCGCCTTCTCGATCATGACAGGGCTGAACGTGAACGCGGCCAAGTACTGCATGATTGCGCACAATACGATGAATTGCTCGGGGAGCTATCCGATCGCCTTCCTGAGCAGCAACGGTGACCAGTCGGCGACCGGCATCGCCAACTGCGAGCGTGATACGTTGCGCGGCAACACGATCGTTTGCGCGAACATTCCGACGGACAACCGAGCCATCCGCTTCACCTCGAGGATGCAGTATTGCCTGGTCGACTCGAACAACGTGTCCGGCACGTTTTCCGACGTGACGTCCGCGGGCAGGTCGTACCTCTGGCGCATGACGAACTCGTACTTCAATAAGTTCGTGGCCGATACGTTCACCTGCTCCGGTCTCAACCTGCCGAGCGGCCAGGTGGCGTGGAGCATGAGCTGTCTTCGAGACTCGTGCTATCGGAACACGTTCAGCTACTGCCAGTTCAAGTCCACGGGCAGCTACCCGGTCGAGTTCTTCATGGAGGAGACCGGGGTCACCACCCCGGGGTGGGACCACGACAACTTCGGCAACAAGTGGGACCACTGCCGCTGGGATATCCTGACACCCGACGCCGGCACCTATTACGCCATCGCGTTCCAGGACGGTGCCTTGAGCGACACAGTGACGAACTGCGTGGTCAACAGCCCGAACTCGTCCGGATTCTGGTTCCAGTACGTGAGAAACGGGACCCCGGGCGGCGTCCCCAATTGCACCCTCTTCGATCACAACACCGTCTTCAGCTCCACGGGCATCAGTCGCGCACCGATGGACATCAACACGAACTCCGGCGGATTCGAGTCCGGGGCACAGCTCAAGATCACGAACAACATCTTCTACACGCGCTCCACGACCGGTGGTACGCCGGGCAATTGCGCCTACCTCGTCCGTCCGAACCCGACCACCGGCGTGAACCTGGTGAGTGACTACAACCTGGTCACGAGCTGGGCCGGCAAGAGCCAGTCCATCTACTACGCCGAGGGCGGAGGCGGAAAGACCGGTCCCGG
>JBIOKD010000145.1:0-7880 GCA_044451485.1 Candidatus Eiseniibacteriota bacterium
CGGCGCGAGCGTCCCCGCCAGCGCGTCGAGATAGACGGACCACGTGCACCAGCGCGCGCCGGGGACGAGCCCGACCAGCTTGGGGAGCGCCATCCAGTGCGGGGACAGCACCAGCAGCTCGTCCCCGTCCGACAACAACCCCTGGAGCGCCAGGTAGAGCGCGTGGGTGCCGCCGTTGGTCATCACCACGTCGTCGGGATCGCAGGTGACGCCGTTCTCGCGCCCGAGCTTGGCGACCAGCGCTTCGCGGAGCCGGAGCGTGCCGCGCACGTCCGGGTAGTGGGTCTCTCCGGCGCGGGCCGCGGCGGCGAGCGCCTCGACCACGTGCGGCGGAGTGTCGAAGTCGGGCTCGCCGCGCTCGAGGTGCAGGATCGGCTGTCCGGTTCGCTCGCGACTTTGCGCGGCGGCCATCACCCGGGCCAGATCGGAGGTGGTGCGCAGCACCGGGCGGTCGGCGATCAGACGGGGCACGCGGCCCTCCACGGGCGACGGGAACGACGCGGAGTGCCGAGTCTAGCATGGGAACCGGCGTGGCGAATTGCACGATGCGAAACGGCACATCGCTTGCCTCAAGAAAGGCGTCCCGCATCCGATGTCCCGATCTCCCGAGGAACCACCATGTCCAAATTCGACCTTCGCGACATCTCGCAGCGTCTCACCGCCTCCCGGGACGTGGAGGCGGTGGTGTTCGAGTTCCTGGGCTATCTGCAGACCGTGCGCCCCGATTGGCGGGCCTCGCTGTCGTTCTACGAGATCAGCCGCGACGCGCTGGTGAACGTCTGCACCCGCCAGGGCAACCGGTTGGCGCGCCGCGACCTGGTCGTTTCGGTGGACCGTCTGCCCCCACGCCTCGTGCGAAAGTTCTTCCACCCCAGTGCATTCTTCAATACCCAGGACCGGCGCACCTCGCTGCTGACCCACTTGTTCCAGACCTCGCCCAGCTATGAGCCCGACCCCAGCGAGGCGGCCGCCCTGCAGCCGCTGAGCCCGGTGCCGTCGTGGGCCTCCTGCGTGTGCATGCCGCTGGCCGACCACGAGGACCTGATCGCGCTGCTGGTCATCACCAGCGACAAGAAGGGCGCCTTCCCGAGCAAGGTCGTGGGGGAGATCATCCCGCTCAAGAGCCTGGCGGCCCTGGCGCTGGCCCAGCAGCTCTACCGGGCGAACGTCACGGCCCCACACGCCGACGATCCGTCGGCCCCGGCCGGCGCCGATTTCCGCGAACGGATCCGCCTGCTCGACGCGCAGACGCGGGACCTCACCGCCGAGAACCGCGAGAAGTCGGAGCGTCTGCTGGCGCTGACCCAGGAACTCGAGTCGCTGGACAAGCATTCGAGCACCTACCGGCAGGAGCTGGAGCGGGTGAAGGGCCAGCTGGTCGCCCTCGAGCGGCAGAGCGCGCAGGCCCACCAGCAGCTCAACGACGCCTACAGCCAGCTGTCCGGTGCGCAGAGCCGGGCCTGCGAGCTGCAACGCACCGTCTCGTTCATGCGTGACGTCTTCCAGGTGCTGTCGCAGGAGCACGAGCCCGAGGAGTTCTCCCGGACCATGGTGGCCTGGTTCTCCGAGCACTTCGGTGTCGAACGGAGCAGCCTGATGGTGCTCGACGACTCGCGCGAGACGCTGCGCATCCGTGCCCAGCGTGGCATCGCCCCCGAGCTCGTGGGACAGGTCAAGGTGCGGGTCGGGCAGGGCATCGCCGGCTGGGTGGCGCACAACCGCAAGCCGCTGTTCGTGCGCGTGAAGCGTGACGCCGGACCGGTGCAGCACACGAACCAGGACGCGTACAACTCGGACTCGTTCATCTGCGTCCCGCTGGTGCACAACGACCGGCTGGTGGGCGTGCTCAATCTGAGCAACAAGACCGGTGGCGAGCCGTTCGACGAGCTGGATCTCGACCGCGCGGTGCTGGCCGGTTCGGTGATCGCGATCTCGCTCGGTGGTCAGGAGACCGCGCGGCACGCGGCGAGCTGGTCGTAACCGGGGGGCGGCGCCGGCCATCGCCGTGATCGTGGCGGTGCGTCCGAGGAGCGGCGCAGCCAGGATGGCGGAGCCGCGACTGGATGCAGCGAGGCGGAGCCGGACGCGGAGCCGAGCGTGCCGCCACGACCACGACGTTGGTCGGCGCCGGACCTACGCGTTGAGCCGGCGCACCCGCTTGGCGTACTCCGCGAGCGCGTGGCGATGCGCCGCGAACGCGATCCGCGCCGGCAGCCCGTCGAGCGGGAAGTGGCGCGCCTCGATCGCGTCGTCCCCGGCGCGCAAGCGCCCACCGGTTCGCTCGGCGGTGTAGAGCACCAGCACGGCGCGCACCCGTGGGTCGTCGAAACCGGCGTACACGCCGAACAGACCGGTGAGCTTGGCCTCGATGCCGGTCTCCTCGCGCAGCTCTCGGACCGCGGTGCGCTCGGGGGTCTCGCCGTACTCCATGAACCCCGCGGGCAGGCACCAGGCGCCGGCCGCCGGATCGTACTTGCGCTTGACCAGCAGCACGCCACGGCGGCCGTGCAGGATCACACCGGCGGCGGGCACCGGGTTCCGGTAGTAGATCCAGCCGCAAGCGGGGCAGGTCGGGCGCGGGTGACCGCGATCGTCACGCGTCTCGAGCGCGGTGCCACAGCGCAGACAATGGCGGGTGTGCTGGAGGTCGGGCACGGTGGCCGGCAGGGTACGGGCGCGCCGCACGTGCGGCAAGCGCGGCGACGCGCCACACGCATCCCGCTGGAACGAACGAGGCCCACCGGCCGCCGCCGATGGGCCCCGCCCCGGTGATCACCGCCGTGTACCGGGAGCGCCACGCTGTGCCGCCCCACCCTTCGATTCGCCCCTTGCTGGCACCTGTTCGGTGCGGGTGGGTCCGGGCTGACGCCCCCGGTGTACGGCGGTGATCGGTTCGATCAGGGTGTCTTGTCGCCGCTCTTGCCGGTTCCCTTGGTCGTGGTCTTGGTCGTGCTCTTGCTCGGAGTCTTGCTCGACTCGAGCTGGCCGCGGAGACTCTCGACCTGCTGCTTGAGATCGTCGATCTGCTTCTGCATCTCGGCACGGTCCTCGGCGTCCCGGGCGGTCTTCGACGCATCGTCGTCACCGTCGAGGTTCTCCCTGACGATCACGTGCCGATCCCCGCGCGGAGTGATGATGTGGATGTCTCCGTCGTCGTCACCGGAGCGGTGGATGACGATGTGCTTGTGGGTGTCGGGGCTGTCGAAGCTCCACTCGCCGGAGCCGGTCTTCTTCCACCCGCTGCCCATGGGCGTCGGGAGGAACGCCTTCTGTGGCTCGGCCAGTTCCGGGCTCACCGTGACCCGCTGTCCCTTCCGCATCACCGTGACGTCCACCTTGCCCGCGGCGCGCTCGCGCAGCGCGTCCTGGAGATCGCCGCTGTCCTCGATGTCGGTGCCGCCGACCTTCACGATGACGTCACCGGCCTTCATCCCGGCGCGTGACGCGGGGGTGTCGTCGGTCACCCGGGTGACCAGAACGCCCTTCCCGTCGGTCACGCCGAAGTAGTCCCCCAGCTCGCGATTGAGATCCTGGATCTGCACGCCGAGACGCGGCCGCGTCATCACCGACAGCTCGCTCAGCCGGCCCAGGTCGCGCATGTCCCGGTCCGTCCAGACCATGCCGGGCTCCCGTGGCGCGCGCGGCGGGATCGGCGGGGTCGGTGGCTCGGGCGTGTCGCCGTCGTCGTCCCACCGCACCCGGTCCGAGCCGTCGAGATCCGCCGGTCGTTCCCCCACCTTGACCGACAGCGACTGCTTCGTGCCGTGACGCCACACCGCCACCGACACGCTCTGTCCCGGCTTCGCGGCGCCGACCACGTCGGACAACATCGACGGGCTGGTCACGGTGCGCGAGTTGAACGACACGATGACGTCGCCCTTGTGGATTCCGGCGTGGTCGGCCGGACTGTCGGCCTCGACGCCGCTCACCAGCACGCCATCACCGTTGTAGCCGATGCCGTCCCGCAGTCCGTCGTTCAGGGACTGGGTATAGACTCCGAGCCATCCCGGTCTCGCGTCGGCACTGCGAGCCGGGTTGGAGATCACCAGCGCGAACAGCGCCGCGAGACCGATTGCCGTCGAGAGTTTCCACGGCGGTCGCATCCCATTCCTCCTTCGTGTAGTGTGCCCGGGCGTCTGTTCGCGCGTGTCGAGCGGTAAGACTCCGCTCCACGCGCCCCGGTTCCCGCGAACTCCCGAACGTCTGTCACGCGCTCGCGGATGCGCCCATGAAGGTTCACGACCTGTCAACCCTCATCGTCTCCGACATCGTCCTGGGCGGGCAGGCGCTCGCCCGGGACGAAGGTCGCGTGGTGTTCCTGGATCGTGGTCTGCCCGGCGACCAGGTCCAGGCTCGTATCACACGAATCAGACGTCGCTGGGCCGAGGGACGGTTGGAATCGATCCTCTCCGAGGGACCGGACCGGGTGCCACCGGCTTGCCCTCATGTGCAGCAGTGCGGCGGCTGCCGATTCCAGGACCTCGACTACCCGGCCCAATGCCGGCTCAAGGAACGCCAGGTCCGCGAGACCCTGGAGCGTCTGGGGGGCATCCCGGCGCCGCCGCTGCGAGCGCTGGTGCCCGCGCCGGCGACGACCCGCTACCGCAACAAGATGGAATTCAGCTTCGCCCCCGACTCGGACGACGCCGCAATCCTCGGTCTGCACGAGCGTGGCACGTTCGACCGCGTGTTCGCGCTCGAGCGCTGCATCCTGCCGAGCGAGCTGACCGAATCGATCGTGCATCTCACCCAGCGCTTCGCCCGCGAGCAGGGTTGGCCGGCCTATCACCCGCGTCATCACACCGGCGTCGCGCGTCATCTGGTGGTGCGCCACCTCCCCCACACCGGGCAGTGCGCGGTGGGTCTGGTGGCGGCTTCGGATCGTCTCGTGGGGCTCGAGCCGTGGGCCCGCGCGGTGACCGCCCTGTCACCCGAGGTGCGCAGCGTCACGCTGATCCTCAACGCCACCCGCGCCAACGTCGCCACCGGCGACGAGGAGCGCGTGCTGGCCGGCGGTGACACCATCGTCGAGCGTCTGCTCGGTCTGGAGTTCGAGGCCACTTCGGCGGCGTTCCTGCAGACCAACAGCGACCAGGCCGAGACGCTCTACACCGCGACGCTCGACGCCGCGCGTCTGGACGGCTCCGAGACCGTGCTCGATCTGTACTGTGGCACCGGCACCCTCACCCTGCTGTTCGCGCGCGCGGCGGGGGGCGCGATCGGCGTCGAGAGCGTGGCGCCGGCGGTGGCCGCGGCGACGCGGAACGCCACCCGCAACGGCATCGCGCGGGCGCGATTCGTTTGTGGCGAGTCGCGCGCGGTGCTGCGGGAGTGGGCGCGTGGCGAGCGCGGTGAGGCGCCGCGGCCCCAGGTGGTGGTGGTGGATCCGCCACGTGCCGGGCTGCATCCGCGTGTCGTGGCCCGGGTGGCCGAGCTCGCGCCGTCACGGGTGGTGTACGTGTCGTGCAACCCCGGGACGCTGGCGCGCGATCTGAAGGACTTCGCCGGGCACGGCTACCGGCTCGACGAGATCACGCCATTCGACATGTTCCCACACACGCCCCACATCGAGTGTGTCGCGCGGTTGGTGCCCGTGTCGTGAGCGACGCCGGTGCCGGAATCCGCGGCGCTCGGCGCACGCGGGTCGACGGCACCCGGCGGTGACGCTGTGATACGATCGAAGGTCATGAATCGCCGCTACCGCGTCCTTCGCCGATCGCTGGCCACCGCCCTCCTGCTCGCCGCCGCCGTCACCACCCTCGCCGCCGCTCCCGAGCCGACCCCCGAGCAGCAGCCCCCCCTCGATACCGGCCAATTCACGATCTCGGTGGACGGCCGGCGTCTCGGGGTCGAGCGCTTCACGTTCCGGGAGCTTGGGGACAGCCTCTGTCTCTCCTCGCAGACCCTGATGGTCCAGGACATGGGTGACGGCCGGCGCGACACCGTGAACAAGCAGGTGTTCATGGCGGTCGGCAAGGACGACTACCTGTTGCACGCCTACCAGTCGAACGAGACGTTTCGCGGCAGACAGCAGATCCGCGGCATCGTGATGGGGGATACCCTGTTCACGCTCTATCGCGAGGTCGACGGCCATGGCAGCGGCGACCGGCTGATCCTGCCACCGGGTCGGATGTACGTGATGGACTCGCGGTTGTTCTCGCTGATCGAGCTCGTCACCCTGTCGTTGCACGGCCAGACGTTCGACCGCCGTCCGGTGACCGTGCTCACGCTCGGGGATCGCGACACCGTGGTCGAGGCGACGCTCGCGCGCGCCGGGCGTGACACGCTCCGGGTGGCCGGCGCGGCGACACCGGCCACGCGCTGGCAGCTCATCCAGGGTCCGGTGACGCTGCAGCTGTGGACGGACGCCGTGGGACGACTGCTGCGTGTCGCCCACCCACCCACCGGGCTGCTCGTCGAGCGTCAGCCCGCCCGGGTCAAGCCCGCTTCGAAGCCGCCCGCGAAGCGCGGCGGCTGAGCCACTCGAGCAGCAGCCGCACCCCGTAGCCGGTCGCTCCACGCGTCTCGGCCGGACGGTCGGCGTGGGCCCACGCGGTCGGAGCGATGTCGAGGTGTGCCCAGCGCATGCCCCGAGCGAAGTGCTCGAGGAACTTGGCGGCGACGATCGAGCCGCCCTCCCGGGCGCCCGACGAGTTGACGAAGTCGGCGGTGTCGCTGCGGAGGTCGGCGAGGTATTCGTCCCACATCGGGAAGCGCCACACGCGCTCGCCGCTCGCCGCGGATGCCGCCGTGAGCTCCGTCGCCAGCGCATCGTCGCTGGTGAACAGCCCCGCCGCGAGATGACCCAGCGCGATGCTCATCGCGCCGGTGAGGGTGGCCAGATCCACCACCGCGTCGGGCTCGTAACGTCGCGCGTACCCGAGGGCGTCGGCGAGCACCAGACGGCCCTCGGCGTCGGTGTTGGTGACCTCGACCGTGGTGCCGTCGAGCGCGCGCAACACGTCTCCGGGCTTGTAGGCGCTCCCGCCCGGCATGTTCTCGGCCGAGGCGATGAGTCCGATCACGCGAATGCCGGGATCGAGGGTGGGCAGCGCCGCGAAAGTGCCGAGCACCGCCGCGGCCCCCGACATGTCGTACTTCATCCGGTGCATGTTCTCGCGTGGCTTGAGCGAGATGCCGCCGGTGTCGAAGGTGATGCCCTTGCCCACCAGCACCACGGTCGGCACCGATGCCCGCGGGCCGCGTGTGGCTCGTGCCGGCCCCCGATCGAGCACGATGAAGCGCGGCGGGTGCGCGCTGCCGCGCCCCACCGCGAGCAGACATCCCATGCCCAGACGTTCGAGCTGTGGCACACCGAGCACCTCGACCTTCGCCCCGACGGCGGCCCCCACCTCGCGCGCCCGATCGGCGAGACGCTCGGGGGTGAGATCCGCGCCCGGCGTGTTGGCGAGATCGCGGGCCAGGACCACCGCCTCCCCCCACGCGGCGCCACGCGCCAGGTGCGGCGCCAGCATCCGCGCCCGGGTCGCGTCGTGCTCCACGAACTCGATGACCTTGAGTGGCGGAGGGCCGGCGTCACGTTTGTAGGCGCCATGCCGGTAGTGCCCCAGCACCGCCCCCTCGGCCGCCGCGCGCGCGGCCGCCGCCGGGTCGAGGCTACCGGCTCCCGCGCCATACACCACCGTGGCCAGAGTGCCGACTCCGAGCTCGCGGGCGCGGCGTGCCGCCTGAGCGGTGGCGAGTCGCACGCGATGCGTGTCCATCTCGGCCTTGTGGCCGAGACCGACCACGATCACCCGCTTCGTCCGCCGACCCGGCGGGTAGAGGACGGCGGTCTCGAGGAAACGTCCCTTGAAGTCCGCGGAGGCGATCAGCGCGCGCACCGCGCCACGGGTCGCCCGGTCCACCGCGCGCGCGGC
>JBIOKD010000146.1:0-7860 GCA_044451485.1 Candidatus Eiseniibacteriota bacterium
CGAGCATCGGGACACCCCGTGGGAGCCCGTGTCGTGGGTCCGTTGTGGACCGTGCGTGTCTCGCGGCGCCGGGCAGGTCGTGCAGCGTAGGACAGTCACCGTGCCCCTGGGAAGGCCCGACCCCATGACCGAGGTACCCGGTGGCGCGACGCGAGCGCGCGAGACCGCGGCACCGGCAGCCCGGGTTTCCCCGGGGCGCCCCTACGGGGGTCATGTCCGTGGCGGGCCCCGCCGATAACCAGTTGGCGGGCCTCGCGGCCCGGCATTTCCGGCGATCCCCGGCGCCCGGCCGGCCGGGGGGCCGCCGCCCCACCCGCGCGGGAGGGCGGCCGGCGGACTTCGCGCGTCGACGCCGCCAGGATGGCGGCCGACGACACGCGGCACTAGCATGGGTGAGACATGACCCTCGATCACACGTCCGTTTCGCGCCTCGGCCGCGCCCTGATGGTGACGGTGCTGCTGCTGGTCGCCGGATGCTCGAGCAACACCAGCTCGCCGGTGGCACCACCGGTGACGGTGCCCCTCTCGTCGCTCACCGTGACGCCGCACGCCGATACCGTGTTCGCGGGTGGCCAGGCCCAGCTCGTCACGACCGCCTACGACACGCTCGGTGCCCTGGTGGGGAACGTCGCCATCACCTGGACCAGCTCGAACACCGGCGTGGTCACGGTGAGCAGCAACGGGGTGGTCACCGGCCGCGGCGAGGGCAGCGCCTGGGTGCGCGCCGAATCCGGCGGCCGGCGCGATTCGTCCGACGTGTTCGTGCGCTCGGCGCTCGGATGGGCGCTCCAGTCGAGCGGCGCGTCCGGCGCCAATCTCAACGGCGTGTACTTCCGTCCCGATGGGCGCACAGGTTGGGCGGTCGGCGCCGGTGGACGCATCATCGTCACCACCGACGCGGGAGCGACCTGGAAGGCGCAGACCAGCGGCACCGCATCGAATCTCCATCGCGTGTGGTTCGTCTCGGACCAGGCGGGGGTCGCGGTGGGCGACGGCGGCAACGTGGTCGCCACCACCAACGGCGGCGCGCTGTGGACCCGGAACCCGAGCATCCCGACCACGGTGAATCTGGTCGACGTGAAGTTCGCGGATGCCCTTCACGGCTGGGCGGTGGGGGGCACCGGCGTGGTGCTGAACACGACCGATGGTGGTGCGAGCTGGTCGAAGACCGTGCTCCCGACCTCGTTCCAGCTGCGTGGCGTGGCGTTTGCCGGGCTGCTCGACGGCTGGGTGGTGGGCGACGGTGGCACCGTGTTCGGCACCCACGACGGGGGCTCGAGCTGGTACCCGCTGAGCCTCTCCACCATCCAGTCGCTGCGCGGGGTGTGGCGGCTCGACGCCACGCACACGCTCGCCGCCGGCCAGGTGGGCACCATCGCCGTGGCGCTGGCGGGCCCCGACTCGGTGGTGTGGTCGGTGCCGGCGCCCAACGCCGGCGCCTCCAATCAGCTCGAGGCCTGCATGCTCATCGATGCCCAGGTGGGATACGCGGTGGGCTTCAACAGCGGGGTGGGCGGAGTCGTGCTGCGCACCGACGATGGCGGGCTGACCTGGCAGACACAGGTCTCGAACACCTCGACGCACCTGAACGACGTCTTCTTCGTCGACTCGCAGCGCGGCTGGGCGGTGGGTGACGGAGGCATCATCATCCACACCGCGAACGCGGGGTTCTAGCCCCGGTCCGGCCTCCCTCTCGCGCGACCCCACGGGCGTCCGGCGACACCGCCGGGCGCCCGTTTCGCGTCCCCGGCTCGAGACTGGGCGACATCGCCGGGCGCCCCTTCGCGTTCCGGGTCCCGAGACTGGGCGCCACCCCCCGGGGAGCGTCGCGTCCGACCGGGCCGGAGACCTCACGGGGCCTCCCGGGTGACCCCGACGGCGGTCGTGGGGTTACAAGGGATGCAGGAGGCGGACCCGAATCCGCTGATATCCTCGACACCCCGAAAGGAGATGCGTCCCATGTCGCTCCTTTGCTCCGGTCACGCAGCCCGCCGGTGTCCGTCGGTGCGGCTGGCGGTGGCGCTGGCGCTCGCCGTCGTCGCGTCCGCCACGCTCCTGGTCGTGGCTCCCGCAGCCGCCGCCACGGCCTGGATCCTTCGCTTCACCGATGGCTACGACCTGATCCCCAATCCCCCGAACAACGTCACCGCCACCACGTTCGTGCTGACCGGGACCGCGCCGTATCCGTGTCCGCGGGTGAGCGCCGCGCGGGTCGTCGATCCCGGTCATGTCGAGCTCACGGTGAGCCCGGGTGCCTGTGGGGACAGCGCCACGGCGGCCTGGAGACAGACCTTCGATCTCGGTCTGCTGCCGGTGGGCAATCACGACCTGTCCATCCATCTCACGTTCGAGCGGCCCGACAGCGCCACGGTGGACGAGCAGGCGTCGTTCACGTTCGGTGTGGTGGACGGGTCCTATCACGAGCCGCCACCCGATACGACGCGGGGGAACGGACCGCTGATCGCGTGGGGTGTTCCCGACCCGGCGCAGCCGAGGACCGACCAGCCGACGGCACTCGTGGTGCACGGCTTCTTCCCGTTCGACTGCGGGCGGATGACCGGCGTGCGGGTGGTCGACCCCGGACACGTCGAGGCGACCGCGCTGCAGGGCTCGTGCGGTGACACGACGCGGGTCTACGACCAGCGCTTCGAGCTCGGTCTGCTCCCGGCCGGACACCAGGTCGTCGATCTCACCCTGACCGTGAGCGGGGACACCAGCTTCGTCGCGCACGGGATCTTTGGCTTCGACGTGATCGATCCCAACGCCCCACCGCCGCCGCCGGTCGATTCGCTCAAGGCGGTCATGTCCGCCAGCCGCCCGAACCCGTTCCGCGAGCAGTCGTCGTTCTCGATCTCGCTCGATGGACCGGCGCCGGTGGAGGTGGCGGTCTTCGATCTGGGTGGACGGCGGGTGCGGACGGTGTATTCGGGCATGCTGCCAAGGGGCACCACGCAACTGGCGTGGGACGGCCATCGAGCGGACGGCAGTGCGGCCCCGGGCGGGATCTATTTCTATCGTCTGACGATGCCGGATCGGGTGGTGACGCGACGCGTGGTGCTGCTCTCGCACCCGTGATCCGATCCGGACGCCACGCGGATGCACGCGCCGGCTCCCACCCGGCGCGTGCGACCGTGCCCGGCGCCGGGTCTTCGTGAGCCGATGACGGATGCCGAGGTGGTGGAGGCGGTACTGTCCGGTCGGGTCGAGGCGTTTGCCGAGCTGGTCGCACGACACCACGCCCCGTGCCTGCGATTCGCGTGTCACCTGCTGGGTGATCCGGACGAAGCGGAGGATGTGGTGCAGGAGACATTCGTGCGGGCCTATCGCGGACTCGGTCGCTACCAGGAGCGGCAGTCGTTCCACGGCTGGCTGTTCCGCATCCTGATCAATCGTTGTCGCAGCGCCGCGACGCGCCGTCACCGCCAACGGCAGCGTTTCGTGAACGACGAGCGCGTGCTCGCCGGCGCGGTCAGTGACGGAGTGCCGGTATCCCGCGATTTCGACGTCCGACTCCGGCGCGCGCTCGCCGGTCTCGACCCCAGGCACCGCGAGGCGTTCCTGCTCAAGCTCGGCGAGGGACTCGAGTACGAGGAGATGGCCCGTCTGACCGGGGCCAGCATCCCGGCGCTCAAGATGCGGGTCAAGCGGGCGCGCGATCACGTGCGCGCCCGCTGGGAGGAGAACGATCGTGACGGAACCTGAGGATCGTGCGTGGGAGGAGGCGATGCGCGCCGGCTACCGGCATCCCGCCGCAGACGAAGCCGGGACGCGCCGGCGGCTGCTCGAGCGGCTCGCGAGCGAGCCCCCGCCGCGGCGCCACAGCGGTCCGCTGGCGTGGTGGCTGACACCGCGACCGCTGGCGATGCGACCGGCGGTGGTGCTGACGGCGCTGCTGGCGGTGTCGCTGGCGGGCGTCTGGCTCGGTCGTGTCAGCGCGCCGCACGCGATCCGCGTCACCCGCCCGCCGGCGGTGCTGCCCGCGAACGCGCTCGGGCGGCTGGTCGAAGACGGGACGCCGGTGACGTTCGTGTTCGACGCGCCGGGTGCGGCGACCGTCTCGCTCGTGGGCGACTTCAACGGGTGGGATCCGCACGCCACCCCGCTGCGTCGAAGCGCGTCCGGTGGGCGCTGGACCGCCGAGGTGTCGCTCGATCGCGGACTCCACCTGTACGGGTACGTCATCGACGATCACGTCTGGGCGATCGATCCGGCAGCGCCGCTGACCCCCGAGCGGACGTTTGGCCGGCGGAACTCCGTGATCCTGGTCGGGGAGGACGGCATCCTTTGAAACCGTTCCCACGAGCCGTCCTGGCCGCCGTGCTGCTGGCGCTGATCGGTGTCTCGGGCGCCCATGCCGGTGACGCCGCGCGCGACCAGGCGCGGCTCCGCGCGCGCGTGTCGCCTGCGCTCGCCACCCGGCTCACGGCGACCGTCGAGCGCGCGCGGGCGGACGGGCTCCCGACCGATCCGCTGGTGGCACGCGCGCTCGAGGGCGCGAGTCGCGAGGCCAGCGATGCCGAGATCCTCGACGCGGTGGAGCGCCAGGCGGCCGCGCTCGGTGAGGCGCGGCGGGCGCTCGGTGACAGCGCGCGCCCCGTCGAGCTGGTCGCGGGGGCGAGCGCGCTCATGGCGGGCGTGCCCCGCGATTCGCTGGTGCGTCTGCGTGCCAGCCGCGGCGGTGGCTCGCTGGTGGTGGCTCTGGTGGTGATGAGCGACCTGGTGGCACGCGGGGTCCCGGTGGAGACCGCGTCCGCGAGCGTGATCGCGGCGACACGTGCCGGCGCGGGCGACGAGGCGCTGTTGCGCATGCGTGAGCGCGTCCACGAACGGATCCAGCGCGGGGAGCTGCCGGGCGGCGCGACACGGGATGGATTGCGCGAGCTGTTGCAGCGCGACGCGAAGGGAACCGCCGGAACTTCCCGGCGGTAACAGGAGGATGGTCCGGGAGGGCTGGAGCATGCGAGGCTCGATCCGCCGGCGGGTGCGGCTCGCGGCGGCGTGGGCGGTGATGCTGGGGGTGTGTCTCGGCCTGCCGGCGGGCGCGGCACGTGGGGATTCCCCCGATCGACCGCCATGGCTGCGCGATCCGGTCAGCCGCGGCCCCCTGGCGGGGACGGCGGCGTTCGACGATCGCTGGACCTACTGGTCGCTCGACTCCGGTCTTCCCCTCGGCGCCATGCTGCCATGGCGCGAGCGGGCGCGCCCCGATTCGCTGCACGACATCCGCCCGCTGGCGAGCCTCACCCTGTCGCTCGCCGGGGTGTTCGATCACCACGCCGGGGACGCCGGAACGGTCCACTACGCCGCGATCCTCCAGCGCGGCGCGCGTGCCGGCGGCGGCTGGCTCGGGCTCTCGAGCGGTGCCGGCGGTGCGCCGTCGGAGCCGGGCACGCGGCTCATGCTGGCGGCCGGCGCGTGGCGTTCGATCGCGCCGGTCCAGGTGGAGGTCGGGATGGTGTCCAGCATGGTGCGGCTGGTGGATCCCACCCGATGGTTCGAGGTGACCCATGCCCGCGTGGAGGCGTCTTCGGACACCTTGCCGGGGCGCGACACCACGCTGGTGCGGGCGGTGGATCACGTCGCGTTGTGGACGACCGGTCAGGGCGCGCTGCGCTGGCGCGTTGGTCGCGTCGAGCTCGAGACGGTCACCGGATTCACGTTCGGGGACGAGGCGCCGATGCTCCGCTGGGCCCAGGGAACGGTGCGCGTGCAGGTGGCGCGTCAACTCATGTTGATCGCCTCGGCCGGCAGACGCCCGGCGCCCTCGCTGGCGTTCGACGTGACCGCGATGCCCCGCACCATGATCGGGTTGCAGCTGGCCCCGTGGGCGTCGTCGTCGTGGGCGATGGCGGGTGGCATCCGCCCGCGCGCCCGTTCCTGGATGGCACGACCGCTGGCCGACGATCGCGTCGCGATCCACCTGCGTTGCCAGGACACCCGCATGGTGGAGCTGGCGGCCGACTTCACCGACTGGGCCCCGGTCGCGATGTCCCCGATCGGCGGCGGGTGGTGGGAGCTGGTGGCGCCCGCCGAGGCCGGCATCCATCACGTCCGCGTGCGGCTCGACCACGGCTCGTGGCAGGTTCCGCCCGGGCTCCTGCGCGCCGACGACGGCTACGATCAACCGACCGGTGTGCTGATCCTCGACTGAGACCCCGCGCGGCGGTGGACGCGCCCGCGACGCCTGCCGCCGCATCGGCTATGATTCGCGGTCCGCGACACCCCGCGGTGTCCACCCGCGGTGCCGGCCGGCCCGGAGAGTCCATGGCGGACGACCATCTCATCATCATCGACGGCTACAACCTCATCCTGCGCTCATCCGAACTCAAGCCGGGGCCCGGTCGCACGCTGCGCGAGGCGCGGGAAAAGCTGGTGAACCTGCTCAGCTGGGCGGTCGGCGGCGCCGGGGCCCGCTTCCTGGTGGTGTTCGACGGCGCCGACGGCGCGCCGAATGAGACCGGAAGCGAACGCGTCGAAGTGCGCTTCTCGCGCCCGCCACAGAAGGCCGACGACCTGATCCGCGCCCTGGTCGAGGATCGCATCGAAAGGGTCGAGCGTCTCACGGTGGTGACCTCCGACCTCGAGGTGGCGCGTCACGCCCGCGCGATGGGCGCCGACATCTCGCTCGCCGATCTGTTCCTGGCCAGCGCGCTCGGCCCGCGTGGTGGAAACGAGGTCCTCGAGAAGCCTGCGACGCTGAGCCGCAAGGAGCTCGAGGAGTGGGTCGAGCTGTTTCGCACCCGCCAGGGGTCGGGCAACGCGGGTGACGACGACGACATCGTGCACTGAGCCGCGCGCACGGGCGGCGTCACGACCGGAACGACACGAGGCCCCGGGGTGTTCCCCGGGGCCCCGTGTGTCTCCGGCCGCGGTTACGGCAGGTAGTCGCCCATCTCGTGACCGATCACGACATACGGCATCATCCACGCTTGGGAATCGTACGGGGCGCTGTCGTCGAACAGCGTGCCGCGGGTGAGCGCGTCGATGCCGACGTGACGCAGACCCGGCCAGTCGGGGGTGGCCCAGGTGCCGGAGTAGGTGCCGTCACCGTTGTTCTTGAAGTGGAATCGGCGGTCGGCGGCGTACAGCAGCACCACGTCGTCGTTGTGGGTGGTGGTGACGGTGATCGTCACCGGGGTGTCGGGCGCGAAGCGCAGCAACGCGCGCAGGCGGAAGAGCTGCAGCGGGTCGACCAGCGTGGTGTCGAGACCGGCGGTCTGCACCCGGACGCTCTGAATGTGCGCCGTCGCGTCCTTCGAGGTGATCCGGACGGCCGATGCCGCGACGATGCGCCACACCGCGTCACCCGCCGCGGTGATCCGCATCCGACGCAGCTCGATGCGACGCACCCAGTGGTCCACGAGCGGCTTGTGGATGACGCTGCCGTTGCCCATCGAGCCGCTGTCGCCGACCACGATGTTGAATTGCCCGCCCAGGTTCCGGAACACGGTGACCAGCGCGCGGGTCGGGCGTCCGGTCGAGTCGGTGTCGGAGAACGCGAACTCGAAGGTGCGATCGGAGCGCGTGATGTGGCGCCAGAAGAACAATGGCCGAATCGCCGCGTCGACGCTCGCCGGGGTGGCGCCGTCGCCGGCGGTGAGACTGGTCTGTGCCGGGTCGGACGACAGACCGCCGTCGTCGAGCACCTCGGGATGCGCGGCGAGCGCGTCGTTCACCTGGATCTGGTCCACCGAGCCGCTGGTGCCGCCGGTGTCCGGGGAGAGGGACGAGCCACTCTTCCCACATCCCGCGAGCGCGGCAATGGCGAGAGCGAGCAGCGCGGTGGCGACGAGATTCGAGACGGAACGCATCTGACGACCTCCGATGGCCCTCTCGGGCCGTGGCGTGTGGGGATGGTGC
>JBIOKD010000147.1:0-7809 GCA_044451485.1 Candidatus Eiseniibacteriota bacterium
CGGCGCGTCGCTCGGCGGCGATCCAGTCGTCCACCACGCGCTCGAGCAGGGTGAGCGGAAGGGCGCCATGGGTGAGCACCACGTCGTGGAAGCGCTTGAGGTCGAAGCGGTCGCCGAGCTCGGCGCGGGCGCGCTCGCGCAAGGCCACGATCTCGAGCTCACCCACCTTGTAGGCGCAGGCCTGGCCGGGCCACACCACGTAACGCTCGACCTCGCTCACCACCTCGGTCGAGTCCATGCCGGTGTTGGCGAGCATGTAGACGATCGCGCGCTCGCGTGGCCAGCGCTTGCGATGGATGCCGGTGTCGACCACCAGGCGTGTGGCGCGGAACAACTCCGCCTGGAGCGCGCCGATCGAGTCCGCGGCGGTCGGGTGGAAGCCCTCCTCCAGCGCCAGGTGCTCGGCGTACAGCGCCCAGCCTTCCACATAGGCGGTGAACGGGATCACCCGGCGGAAGAACGGCACCCCCTTCAGCTCCTGCGCGATCGACACCTGGAAGTGGTGACCCGGGATGCCCTCGTGGTAGGCGAGCGTGCGCATGTCGGTGCGGCTGGTCTCGCGCGGGTCGCGAAGGTTGGCGGAGAACACACCCGGACGCTTGCCGTCGAGCGAGCCATCCTCGTAGTAGGCGCCCGCGGCCCCCGACTCGCGGAACTCCGGCATCCGGTGCACCTCGAGCCGCGCCCGCGGACGCACGTCGAACAACGTGTCGCAGCGCGCGCTCGCGTCGTCGAGGATGGCTTGGTAGTCGGCGAGGATGAGGGCCCGGCCCGAGTCACCGGGCGGATAGCGGAACCGCGACTGGTCACGCAACGCGTGCATGGCGCGCGCGAAATCGGGCTCGTGGATGCCCTCGCGGTCCAGCAGGGAGCGCAACAACGGCTGGATGCGCGCCACCTCGGAGAGTCCGAGCGCGTGCACGCTGTCGGGTGACAGGTCGGTGGTGGTGTAGTGACGCAGACACCACGCGTAGTAGTCGTCCCCATCGGGCAGCGCCCACACCCCGTCGGTGTCGCGGGCGCGGTCGCGGGCGTGCTCGGTGGCGGCGATGAGACGGTCCCATGCCGGGTCCACCACCGTGGTCACGAGTCGTGTCAGCTCCGTGGTGAGACGGGCGCGCTCGGTGGAGTCCAGACCGGCGGTCTTCGCGGTGCGCCGGGTGAACGAGACGACCAGCGGCGACTCGGCGGCCGGGTGATTGCGAAAGTCCCGCATCTCGACCAGCGAGCGATCGAGGACCCAGCGCGGCGGATACACGCCACGCGTCTCTCTCTCCTTCAGCCGCTCGATGGTACCGTCGACCGCGGTCCCGAAACGCGACACCCGCTCGAGGTAGCGACGCGCCTCGAGCGCGTTGTCGAGCGGATGGAGGTTGAGCATGAAGTTGGGCAGGTCGATCTGGAAGCCCTGCAGCTGCTCGAGCGGATAGTCGTGGTCGGGGAAGCGCTCCTGCTGGCGCACCTGGTCGTCGAGGTACCAGTCGAGCACGTCCGCCGAGAGCCGGGTCTCGGCGCTCATGCGTCCGCGCGCGTAGCCACGCAGGACGCGCAGCTCGCGCGCCGCCTGCTGCTCGTCGGCCCGCTCGCCGGCCGGAGACCAGTCGTCGAGGCGGCCGGAGTGGAAGTCGAGCGCCGTGCCGTCGCCGAGCCCGAGCTGGCTCATGAGCTGCGGATGCCGGAACAGGTACCCGACGAACACGCGCGCGTAGAACATGTCGATCTGCCACGGCCGGAACCACAGGGTGGGCACCAGCCACACCAGCGCGGCGACCGCGACCACGACGGCGGCACGACCGAGGGTGCGACGCAGGCGGCGGCTCATGCCGGGAACTGTCCCAGGAAGCGGAGGTCGTTCTCGAGGAACAGGCGGATCTCCGGGACGTCGTGACGCAACATCGCGATGCGCTCGAGACCCATGCCAAAGGCGAACCCGGTGACCTTCTCGGGATCGTAGCCCACGGCGCGGAACACGTTCGGGTGCACCATGCCGGAGCCGAGCACCTCGAGCCAGCCGGAGCCCTTGCACACCGCGCAACGCGTGCTCCCCTCCCGTGTCGTGCGCACCCCCGAGCCGCCGCAGATCACACACGACACGTCGAGCTGGGCGCCCGGCTCGACGAACGGGAAGTAGATCGGGATGAAGCGGGTGCGCACACCCCTGCCATAGATCGCGTGGGCGAAGGTGGCGAGCGTGCCCTTGAGATCGGCCATGCTGATGTCGGGCCCGACACACAGCCCGTCCATCTGGTGGAACTGGTCCATGTGACTGGCGTCCACCTGCTCGGCGCGGTACACGCGGCCGGGGAACACCAGCCGGAGCGGCGGCTTCATCTGCTCCATCGCTCGCACCCAGCCCGGCGAGGTGTGGGTGCGCAGCAGCACGGCCGGATCCACGAAGTAGGTGTCGTGCGCGTCGCGCGCCGGGTGATCGGGCGCGAAGTTGAGCTTGCCGAAGTTGTACTCGTCGAGCTCGACCTCGGGGCTCGTGTAGACCGAATAGCCCAGACCATGGAACAGATCGAGCAGCTCGTCCTGGAGCTGCGCCAGCACGTGGCGGCGACCCACCCACGGCTTCCGGCCGGGCAAGGTGACGTCGAGCCCGGCCACGGTGCGGGACTCACGGGCTTCCTCGATCTGCTTGCGCCGAGTCGACTCCACTTCTTCCAGCACTGTCTTGACCTGATTGATGCGGGAGCCGAACGACTTCCGCATCGACAGTGGCAACTGTGGAAGCACGGCAAGCAGCGACTTGATCGTACCGCGCTCGCGACCGAGGAACTCCGTGCGTCGCTCGTTCAAGTCTCGGAGGTCAGTCGCGCCAGCAAGCACCTTCGCGGCCACCGAGAAATACGTCACGAGGTCAGGGAAGTTTGGCAGCCCGCGGCCGGCGGCCAGTTGCATGTCCTCGCTGGATGGAACCTCACCGGAAGACAGAATCCGCTGGATTCGGGAGTCTGCGTCAGGAAGGACGCTGTCAAGGCTTCCGATCTTCCAGCGCTTCGTGTCAATCGAGCGAAGAATGGGCTCGGCCATCGCTCAGGCCACCGCCGACTTCGCCACCTCCGCCAACTTCGCGAACGCCGCGGTGTCGCGCACGGCGAGATCCGCCAGCAGCTTGCGGTTCACCTCGACGTTGGCCCGCTTGAGACCCGAGATGAGCACGCTGTAGGAGAGCCCGTGCAATCGGGCGGCCGCGTTGATGCGCGTGATCCACAGACGCCGGAAGTCACGCTTGCGGGTGCGACGGTGCTCGTAGGCGTACTGGCCCGCGCGCTGTACGGTCTGCAGCGCGGACTTGTAGAGCTTGCGACGGCCGCTGTAGTTGCCCTTGGCGGCCTTGAGGACCTTCTTGCGCCGGGCACGACCCGGGACGACGGTCTTGGAGCGTGGCATCGTGGTGATCTCCATGCCCTTCCCGGTCGCCGTTCAACGGGCGACGGGACGGGGTCGAAATGTCGGGGGTGTCTAGCGCTGACCCAGCATGCGCTTCACGCGCGGCTGGTCGACGGCGGCCACCATCACGGTGCCGCTGAGACGGCGTTTGCGGCCGCGCGCCTTGCCGATCATGCCGTGTCGGACGCCGGACTGCGCGCGCTTCACGCCGCCGCCGCCGGTGAGCTTGAACCGCTTCGCCGCGGCACGGTTGGTCTTCTGCTTGGGCATGCTGCTCTCCTTCGACGCGTCCCCCGTGTGGGGCGACGGTCCGGCCATCGGATCAGGCGCCGTCGATGCTAGGCGCCGGGTTGGACGTTGGATTCCGGCTTGGTGGCCGGCTTGGCGTGGTGCTGCTGGGGCTTCGGCATCATGACCATCGTCAGCGTGCGGCCCTCGGAGCGCGCGTTCTGCTCGACCTGCGCGATCTCGTTGAGGTCCGCGATGATGCGCTGGACCAGCGCCTGCCCGATCTCCTGGTGCGCCATTTCGCGCCCGCGGAACGTGATGGTGAACTTCACCTTGTCGCGCTCGGCGAGGAACGCGCGCGCGTGATCCATCTTGAAACCGTAATCGTGCTCGTCGATCTTCGGTCGCATCTTGATCTCTTTGAGGTGCATCACGTGCTGGTTCTTCTTGGCCTTGCGCGCCCGGCGGTTCTGCTCGTACTTGTATTTCCCGTAATCCATGATGCGGCACACGGGCGGGCGGGCCGTGGGTGACACCTCCACCAGATCGAGACCTCTGGACTGAGCCATCGCCAGCGCCTCGCGCGTGGCGACCACGCCGACCTGGGATCCGTCCTCGCCGATCACTCGGACCTGCGGAACGCGGATGCGCTCGTTGATGCGCACCTCGGGGGTTCGGCTGACCGAAGTAGTGGCCATATCCTCCTTTTGCGGCCGCGGTGGACCGCGAGTGGTGGAAACAAAGGCGCCGGGCAGGAGACCCGGCGAAGCGGGAGCCCCTGCCCGGCGCACCGGCCGGACGCTGGTCAACGCGCGCTCGTGGCGCCGATGACCGGAACCCTTGAGCAGGGCCGACAGGGCCCGCGGGGGGTGAGAAGCACGGGGCTTCTGCTTGCGGAACGACGGCGCGCAGTGTACCCGGGGAGGCCGGCGGGGAGCAAGTGACCGCTGGGCTACGCGCTCCGGTCGCGGCCCCAGACGATGCGGGGCAATCCGGCCGACGGAACATCGTCGGGCGGTGCCGGGCCCGGCGAGCCGACGTGGCGCTCTGGTGTCCGATGCACGGGCGGAGGGGTGTTGTCGCGGTGGCCCGGGGCGGGGGCAAGCTGTACGTGGCGGGATCGTTCGCTCACGTTGGACCGATCACGGGCGGTGGGGCAAGCGTCGACCCGGCCACGGGCGATCTCGTCGGGCCGCCGATCCGGGTCGCCGGGCAGGTGTTCGCGAGCTGTGACGATGGCGCGGGCGGATGGTTCATCGGTGGCGCCTTCGCGGCGATCGGCGGCGTGAGCCGTTCGAACCTCGCGCATGTCCTCGCCGATGGCAGCGTCTCCGACTGGAATCCCGGCGCCGACAGCACCGTCATGGCCCTCGCCCGAACCGGGTCCGTCGTCTACGCCGGTGGGGTCTTCACTCACCTGGGTGGCCAGCCGCGCAACTGGGTCGGCCGGGTCGACGGTGTCACGGGGGCGGTTCTCTCGGCGTGCCCCTACCCCATTTACAGTGGCCCGTGGGGCTTCGTGCGCTCGATCGCCGCCCTGGGGGGCAACGTCTACCTGGCTGGCGGTTTCTCGGACCTCGGCGGATATCCCAGGTCGGGTCTCGCGGCCTTCGACGTGGCGACGAACACGGTGACCTCGTGGAACCCGGGTAACTCGGGTGTCTCGGTCCTGGTCCCGGACGGCGCCCGAATCCTCATGGGTGGCGGCGGCCTGGTCGCGGTTGACACACTTGGTGGTGCCTTGACCGGGTGGAACCCCAACGTGGATGGAGGCGTGGCCACGGCCGCGATCGCAGGAGGCACCATCTACATCGGTGGGGATTTCCTGCACGTCGGGGGACAATATCGTGACGGACTTGCCGAGATCGATCTCGGAACCGCAGCTCCGACGGCCTGGAACCCCAACTCGGATGGAGAAGTGGACGCGCTGGCGGTCTTGGGCTCCGAGCTTCTCGTCGGCGGCAAGTTTCATCACGTGGGGTCACAGCCGCGCGACACCTACGCCGTGCTCGACCGGGCCACGGGTCTTGCGCTGGGCGAGAATCGCGGGGCCGACGGCAACGTGACGACGATCTGCGCCTCGGGTTCGAATGCCTACGTGGGTGGATATTTCAGGAGCATCGCGAGACGGGACCGGCACTATCTCGCGGCTCTGGACGCCGCGAATGGCCGACTGACGAGCTGGAATCCCGATCCCGACATGCCGGTGGCCTCGCTTGTGTACGACGGGGACCGGGTCTTTACCGGGGGCTGGTTCCAGCACATCGGCGGCGCCGACCGCCGGTACGCCGCGGCTCTCGATACGACAACAGGAGCCGCTACGGCCTTCAGACCGGATCCCGACGCGACGGTGTACGCGTTCGCGTCGGTGGGACCGATCGTTTACGCGGGTGGTCTTTTCCAGAACGTCGGTGGCGCCAATCGACCCTTCCTCGCCGCCCTCGATCGGGCGAGCGGCGCCGCGTTGTCGTGGGATTCGGGTGCGGATGACGAGGTCATTACGCTGACTCCGATTGGGTCGCGGATGTACGTCGGTGGCTACTTTTCCACACTCGGCGGACAGCCCCGGAGCTTCGCGGGGTCGTTCGATCTGGCGAGCGGTGCCGTGGAGGGCTGGAATCCTCACGCGTACGCCGTGGTGCGCGCGTTCGTTGGCGCCGGCCCGACCGTCTACGCCGCGGGGGATTTCACTCACATCGGCGGTGCCCAACGAAGCTACCTCGCGGCACTCGATGCGGTGTCGGGAAATGCCACTTCGTGGAACCCGGGCCCCGACAACCGGGTGTCGACGTTGGCGCTCTCGGGAAGGAATATCTATTGCGGGGGCGACTTCACCCATGTTGCTGGACAGTCTCGGCCGTACCTGGCGGCCGTCGACACCGCCGGCTTCGTCTCCGCATGGGTTTTCGGCGCGGATGCCAGGGTGCAAGATCTCGACTCCGGCGGCCGTGCTCTCTACGTGGCCGGGTGGTTTGAGCATGTCGGGGGCCGCCTACAGCCATGCCTTGCTGCCCTGGGGGATGTGGAGCATCTGGCGGTCCCCGAGCCGATTGCTCATCCGCGGCTGCAGCTCGTCGCTGGCCCGAATCCGTCGCACGGTTCCACGACACTTCGCTTCGTGCTGCCGACGTCGGGCTGCGTACGACTCGAGGTGTTCGATCTCGCGGGGCGTCGCGTGGCGCACCTGGTCAACGGGGCTTCGATGACGAGCGGGTCGCATGAACTGGTGCTGGGGACCGAGGATCTAGGAAACGGTCTCTACTTCGCGCGCCTGACGTTCGAGGGTCTCAGCACGATCGAACGTTTCACGGTCTTCCGCTGAGCCCATGGGCGGGCGAAGTCGCTGCGGCTCCTACGCGCTCCGGTCGCGGCTCTCCTGCTGGACCCGGGCCAGGAACGCCTCGCGGCTCATCGCCTCGAGCTGACCCACCCCCTTGCGCCGCGGCGCCACCGTGCCGGCCTCGGCCTCGCGCGGTCCCACCACCAGCATGTACGGGATCTTCTCCAGCTCGGCGTCGCGGATCTTGGCCCCCATCTTGTCGTCGCGCAGGTCCACGGTGGCCCGCACCCCGCCCTCGCGCAGCACCCGCACCGTGTCGCTCGCGTAGTCGTAGGCCTTCGGGTTGGCCGGGATCACCGCCACCTGCACCGGCGCCAGCCACACCGGGAACTCGCCGCCGGTGTGCTCGATGTAGATGCCCATGAAACGCTCGAGCGATCCGAGCAGCGCACGGTGCACCATCACCACCTCGTGCTCCTGGCCGTCAGGTCCGGTGTAGACCACCCCGAAGCGCTTCGGCAGGTTCAAGTCCACCTGCACCGTCGGGCACTGCCACTCGCGGCCCAGCGCGTCCCTGAGCTTGACGTCGATCTTGGGCGCGTAGAACGCGCCGCCGCCCTCGTCGACCTGGTACGGGAGATCGCGACGCTCGAGCGCCTGGCGCAGCGCCTCGGTGGCGAACGCCCACTCCTCCTCGCTGCCCAGGAACTTCTCCTTCGGCCGGGTGGCGAGATAGCACTCGTAGTCGTAGCCGAACTTCTGCAACAGGGTGTCCATCAGGTCCAGCACGCCGGCGATCTCGTCGGCGAGCTGTTCGCGGGTGCAGAAGATGTGCGAGTCGTCCTGGGTGAAGCCGCGCACGCGCTGCATGCCGTGCAGCACGCCCGAGCGCTCGAAGCGATACACCG
>JBIOKD010000148.1:0-7659 GCA_044451485.1 Candidatus Eiseniibacteriota bacterium
CGCGTCGCGTCCCGACTTCCGTCTCGTGCACGGTCTCCGGGCGGTGGTGCGCACGGTCGCGTCGGCGAGGGTGATCGACCGGTTGCGGCGTCGGCGACCACAGGTCGAGCTCGACCCGGCTCTCGCCGACCCGGGGCGCGGCCCGCTCGACGACGCGGGCGTGACCAGCGAGGCGGGCTGGGTGCGTGCCGGGCTCGCCGAGCTGGGACCGGCATGCCGCGAGCTCATCCGCCAGCATTTCTTCGAGGGTCTGGGCTACCGGGACATCGCCCGGCTCGCGGGCCGCAACGAGACCACCCTTCGGGTGCGCATGCACCAGTGTTTGCGCGCGCTGAGACGCCGGCTCGAGAGGTCGCCGGCGTGAGCGCATGGCGCGCGCCGTGGGTCGTGGCGCTGGCGCTGGCGATGCGCATCACCCCGGTCGCGGCGGATCCGGTCGCGGATTCGGCCGCCGTGCTGAGGGATCGCATCCGGGTGGACGCGCCCGGCGCCGTCACGCGGGCGCGCGCATGGCGCGCGGCGCTCGATGCGACCCAGGCCTCCGACACGGCGCGCGCCGTCGCCACCGACGTCCTGGTCGAGGCGATGCTCGAGAACGGTGAGTGGGGGGACGACGCGGTGGCGCTCGCCGAGCGGGCGGTGCGCGCGCAGGCGGCCGCGCATGGCGACAGCAGCGCCGAGACGGGATCGAGTCTGGTCACGCTCGGGCGTCTGCGTTACCGGCGCGAGGAGCTGCCGGCCGCGCTCAGCGCCACGGCCGCCGGGTTGGCGATCTGCCAGCGCGCTCCCGGCTCGAACCGGCGCGGCGTGTATCGCGGTCTGCGCTACCTCGCCAACATCGAGGACGAGATGGCGGACTTCGGCCCCGCCGAACGGGACTACCGGTCGTCGGTCGCCCTGGCCGACAGTCTGTTCGGCCCGGACGGTGTGGACTACTCGAACGCGCTCAACAGCTTCGGCTCGTTCTGTCGGAGGACGGGGCGGGTCACCGAGGCGCGGGATCTCTACGAGCGCTCGATCGCGATCCGCGAGCGGGCCAGCGGTCCCGACGATCCCGGTCTGATGTTTCCACTCAACAATCTCGGCAACCTGCTGACGGAGATCGGGGACCCCGCCGCGGCGCGCGCGCTGTTCGAACGCGACCTGGCGATCGTGACCCGGGCCTTCGGACCGACGCACCCCAACGTGCCCTTCCTGCTCAACAACCTGTCGGACGCCGAGCTGGCGCTGGGCGACACCGCGCGTGCGGTGACCGACATGCGCCGCGCGATCGCGGTCGCCGATTCGTCCGGCGGTTCGGGGCGGGCGGACATCGCGCAGGTCCACAACAATCTCGGCCAGGTCGAGATCGCGCGTGGCGACACCGCGGCGGCGCGGGCCGAGATCGAGCGTGGGCTGGCGATTCGCGTGGGCATCTACGGTCGCGATCATCCGGAGGTGGCGCGAAGTCTCGAACGTCTGGGCGACCTGGCGATCGCCGAGGGCGATGCCGCGACGGCGGCGATGTGCGATTCGGAGGCGCTCGCCATACTCGAGCGGCACCTTGGGCCCGACGCCATCGATCTCGCCGAGCCGCTGGTGGCGCTCGGTGGCGCGCGCCGCTGGCTCGGCGCGGATCGCGAGGCCCTCGACGACGCGGCGCGCGCCGAGCGCATCGCCACCGATCACGTCCGGCTGGTGATGCGATCGCTCGAGGAGCGGGTGGCGCTGCGGTTCGCGCTCACCCGGCCACGCGGGCTCGATCTGGCGCTGACACTCGCCGCCGATCATCCGACCGACGACGGGATCGCCCGCCGGGTGTGGGATCTCGTGGTGCGCTCCCGCGCGCTGGTGCTGGACGAGATGGCCCGCCGGCACCACGCGGTGCTGGCCAGTCCGGATCCGGCGACCCGCGCGTTGGCCGATTCGCTGGCCGCGGTCGGCGAGACACTGGCGCGGCTGCTCGCCGGTGGCAGCGCCCCGACGGCCGTCCCGGTGCAGGCCCGAGTCCGCTCGCTCCGCGTCGAGCGCGAGAGACTGGAGCACCGTCTGGCCGCCCGGAGCGCGCGCTTCCGGTCGGACGCGCGTCGTGAGACCGCCGGTCTCGACGCCGTGACCGCCGCACTCGACCCGGATGTGGCGCTGGTCGCCTTCGCGCGCTTCGACCGGCTGCCGGCCCGACCGTCGACCGGCTCGCAACCCAGTTATCTGGCGTTCGTCACCAACGGCGGCCACCGGGCTCCGGCGGTGATGCCGCTCGGCGACGCGGTGTCGCTCGAGCGCGCCGCCGACCGATGGCTCGGCGAGCTCGAACGGCGCCCGGCGGTACTGGACGCCGCCGCCGGTCAGCGCTGTCACGCGCTGGGGGCGCAGGTGCGGGTGCGGGTGTGGGATCCCCTGCGCTCACGCGCGGGCGACGCCCGTGTCGTGCTGGTGGTGCCCGACGGCGCGCTGCAGCGCGTGCCGTTCGCGGCGCTCCCGGTGCACGGAGGCTTTCTGGTCGAGCGCGGCCCGGCGACCCAGGTGTTGTCCGCGGAACGCGACCTGGTGACCGATGCCGCGCCGCCCGCCGCCGGACGGGGTCTGCTGGCGGTGGGAGGGCCGGCGTTCGATGCGATGCCGGCGCACCCGGTGGGAGACGGCCACGATCGCGGCGCCGGCTCGGCGTGCGAGGCGTTCCGCTCGCTGCGATTCGAATCGCTTCCCGGAGCCCGACGCGAAGCCGAGACCGTCGCCGCGGCGTGGCGGCGGGCGGCTCCGGATTCCGACACGCGAATGCTCCTCGGCGGTGATGCGCGCGAGCGCGCGGTCCGGACCGCGATGGCCGGCCGGCGTGCCATCCATCTCGCGACCCATGGGTTCTTTCTCGGTGCCACGTGTGTGGTCCACGACCAGCTCGATTCGCTGGCCCTCGAGGATCCGCTGCTCCGCACCGGGATCGCCCTGGCCGGCGCCAACCAACGGGCCGACGCATCGCATGGCGACGACGACGGCATCCTGACCGCGGCCGAGATCGCCACCCTGGACCTCGAGGGGGTCGAATGCGTCACCTTGTCCGCGTGTCAGGGCGCCCGCGGCGAGATCCAGGATGGCGAGGGGGTGCTCGGTCTCAGACGCGGATTCTCGATCGCCGGGGCGCGGACCCTGATCTCGAGTCTGTGGCCGATCGACGACCGGGCGACCGAGCAGTGGATGGAGACGTGGTACGACGCGCGTTTGAACCACGGGCGTGGCGTGGCCGAGGCCACGCGGGACGCCCAGCGCGCGGTTCTGGCGGCGCGACGCGCGGCGGGGGACGGCGATCATCCATACTTCTGGGCCGCATTCCAGGCCGCGGGGGAGTGGAGATGACCGGTGGTCGGACGAGGAGCGCCCTTTTCGCCGGCGCGCGCATGGCCTAGGCTGCGGGCATGGCCGAGCAAGTCCGCAAGCCGGTGAGTGGGACCCGTGAGCCGTTTGCCGAGATCGCGCGCGCTGCGATCCAGCGCGCGGTGTCCGAGACACGCGCCCCCGAGGCCGTCTGGCACCTCGGCGTCAACGTCGCCTGGGTGCGATTCCCCGAGGAGCAACGGTGGACGTTCCTCGGGATCCATCGTCATCTCGACTGGATCAGCGGCGACGCGGGCGTCGCCTCCGCCGCCTGCGACATGGACGACCTCCACCCGCTTCCGGGCACACCCGAGCGACCGGTGGCCGGATTCCGGATCCGGCTCGGCGACCTGCTCGCGGGCGAGGATCGGTGGTGGCGGGCGGGTGAGAACGAGAGGACCCTCGCCGAGCGTCTCGAATGGATGGCCCTTCAGCTCCGGGTGAAGGGGCAGGCCTTCTTCTCCCACCACCCCGAGCTGGCCGGCTGATCGCGCCCGAGCACTTGCCGACCCGCGGGATACCGGCAACGCGGGGAACCGGGTCACGCGGACGGATTGCCTTCGACCTCGGAGCGTGCGTCCCGTAGGATGCTCGCATGGTCCGCGAACGCCGCGAGAATCCACAGGCTCCGCGTCGGCGTTTCTCCGCCCTCGCGCGCGAGGCGATCGAAGCCGTGGTTCCCGAGACCCGGGACCGTCGCGCGCACTGGCACGTGAGTGTCAATCGGACGTCGGTGTGCTGGCCGGCGCGTGACAGCTGGCGTCACGTCGCGCTCGAGCGCGAGCACGGCACGGTGTCCGGTGAGTACGGTCAGTCCGACGCCTCCGCGGATCTCGAGGAGCTGGCGTCGATGCCCGACGACATCCACGGCACCCCGATCGGTCTCCGGGTCGCGCTCGAGCGTCTGCTCGAAGAGCCCCTGTCACCGTGGCGCGCCGGGGGCGAGGAGCCGTTGCGCGAACGTCTCGTGTGGATCGTGACCCAGCTCGTGGCGCTCGGACCGCCATGGCTCGAGCGTCACGCCGTGACTCGCTGACCCACTCCGACGGACGCTAGGGCCACACCATCGAGGCGATGCTCACGAACGAGCCGTCCTCCTCGGGTGACTGGCGATATTGGAGCAGACGGCCGGGGCCGGGAGCGGCGCAGCGGAGGGCGACGTACGTGGCGCCCCATCCGCACACCCGGGTCACGTCGCTCTCGCTGGCGATCGCGTCGTGCCAGCCCTCGGCGTCGGCGCGTACCGCGGCATCGAGTGCCGCGCGATCGCGGGTCTCGGTCTCGCTCCGCACCCGGTCGTCGGGCGCCGGGTCGCCGAAGCGCGGACCCACGTGAGACAGATCCACCGCCGCGACATAGCTGGTGACACCGCCGAGCGACTTCTCGACGTCACGCACCGCGGTCACCAGTGTCTCGATCTCGGTCACCCCGGTGGGGCGCCGCCCGGTCTCGAGCATCGCGAAGAAGCCTCCCACCAGGATGGGCACCACGGTGATCGGGCGGTCGCCGAAGCGCCGCGCGAGGTACAGCGCCTGGAACTCGATCGAGTGCTCGTCGCGGTGCGCGATCTCGGCGCGATAGGCGTCCTCGCCGAGCCGTGCGGCCACCGCGTCCACGAATCTCGTGTCGCAAAGGACACGGCCCCACGGGGTCTCGAAGTGCTTGCGGGTGAGCGCGAACCACGAGTCCCACAGCATGTGACCGACGCCGATCACCACCACCCGCAGCGGTTCGTCACGGGCGGTGCCGAGCTCGGTCAGCGCCAGCGCGATCGCCGGACCGGCGCGCTGCGGGTCCAGGTGGGGGCTCATGATCAAACGCGGGGTCGCGTCGGGCGCCGGCTCCGCCAGCCCCGCCGCCCGGCGCAGGTCGGCGGCCGCCGCGACATGCGCGTCCACGAAACGCCCGGCGGTCTCGGCGTCGGCCGGATAGGACACCCCGGCAAACATCGACTGGCGGATCTCGAGTTGATGATAGCGATCGCGAAGCCCCCGATACGCCTCGTCGAAGCGCGGCGATTCGAGGAGCAACAGCCGGTCGAGCTGCGCGATGAATTCGCGCACCCAGCCACCGGCGCGGATGTCACCACTGCCACGCACCAGCGCCGCGCCAAGATCGTTCAGCGAGGTCCGGCCGTCGAGCAGCTGCAGCAGCGGTAGTGATTCCATGCGCAGCGCCACCGGCTCCGGCAGCAACCCGAGCGGATCGGTGACCAGCAGGAGCTCCCGTTCGCCGTCCCGGACCGGCAACATGGACAACGCGCGCAACCGGGGGAACTCGGGCAGCGAGGTGTCGGTCTCGAGGGTGGCGCCCGGTGGCAGCACGATGCGCGGCGCGGCGTCGTCGGGGACACCCGCCGCCGGAGTGCCGGCGGGGGTCACCAAGGGCGAGCGTGGCGGACTTTCGGCCCCCTGCCCGGGCACGATCAGACGTCCGGGGCGTTTCGGATCGTCGGAGGACGGCGACATGAAGCTCCTGTGGCATGGGTCGCGACGGCCGGGGCCGGAGCGCGGCTGGTGTTCCATGGGCGTCTTCCCGGACACACCCCGCGCGGGTGCGGTCTCTGGCCCAGCCTACGGGGTGACACGGCCAAGCTCAAGGGCACGAGGACCAGGAGGTCACTCCGTCCACCTCGACGGTGGGCTGGGTGAGACACTGCGAGGTGGCGATCAGCGTGCCGGTCACGCACACACGGTCCCCGCTGCGCAGAGCGGGGACACGGCCGGTCAGGCTGTACACCGTGCCGTCGTCGATACGCAATAGCCGGCAATCCACGTCCTCGGCGATGGTGCCGCGCAACTTCACGCTGTCGCCGATCTTCGGCTTCGGGCGGTCGAGTGGGGAACGCGCCTCGTCGCAGCGCGACGCGGCGAAGGCGATCAGCATCGCGAGGATGAGGACGGGTCGGGTCATGCCACCCGATCATAGACCCGGGGAATACGACGTGCACGGATCGGCGCGGCCCGGGAGCGCGTCCGCCGGCCGCGACCGGCCCGGTGCCCCGCACCCGCGCATGCCACCGACCCGATCGAGTGGTGTAGAGTGCGATGGCGCGTTCCACGAACAGCCATTCATGGGTGGCCTCTCCCCGCGTGTGTCGACGGGCAGGGCGGGGCGCGCCGACCGGCGCGCCGGGCCGGGCTCATGCCGGGGTTCGTGACGGCCGAAAACCCAAGGCATCGACTTGAGCCGCAGTTCGGAGGATCCGGCCGCACCGGAAGGACCCGACCTCGAGTGAATCCCTCCCAGGGCAGCATTCCCGCCACACAGATCGACGTCCGCATCGACCGGGACACCGTGCTGCCCGGCCGGGTGTGGTGCTCGGACCAGCCGCGGGCGCTGATCGCGGTGGTGCACGGGCTGGGCGAGCACAGCGGACGTTACGCGGCGCTCGCCGACGCCCTGGTGGCCCGACGATTCAGCGTGGTGGCGCTCGATCTCCCGGGGCACGGCGAGGCCAAGGGCCCGCGTGGCGACTTCCCGTCGTGGATCGACGTGCGGGACCGGATGCTGGCGCCGATGTTCACGGTGACCCGCGGCATGCCCGGCCAGCCCTTCGATCTGCCGGTGGTGCTCTTCGGGCACAGCATGGGCGGGGTCATGGCGCTCGACTACGCGCTGGCGCACCCTCGGACGCTTCTCGGTGTCGTGGCCTGTTCGCCGGCCCTGCGTGACGCGTCGCCGCCGCCGCCGATCAAGGTGGCGCTCGGCCGGCTGGTGGGGGCGATGTCGCCGACGTTCGGTCTGCCACACGGGCTCGATTCGACCGGCATGTCGCGCGATCGCGAGGTCTTGTCGCTCCGGGCGAGCGACCCCCTGCTCCACGACAAGATCACGCCGCGGACCTTCTTCGACCTGGTCGAGGCCCGCAAACGCGTGATGGAGCAGGCGCGGAGTCTGCAGGTTCCCGCGCTGGTGCTGGTGCCGGCGGCCGACCGGGTGGCGGATCCACGCGGCGGGCTCGAGTTCACCGGCGCCGCTCCGCACGAGCTGGTGCGCATGCTGAGCTACCAGGGCGCGTACCACGAGCTGTTCAACGACCCGGCCCGTGACCAGGCGATACGGGATCTCGTGGGCTGGCTCGACGCCATCGTCGTCGTCTAGGGGCCTTGCCGCGGATGCCCGATCGCGGCGTTGTTGCGACGCGCGGCGGGGACCATCCGCGGCGCGGGTCGCCGGGGAGGTCGGGGCGCTACGCGGTGACCCTCCTTCGCGGCACGCTCCGCCTCGCATCCTGCTCGGCTCCACTGCAGCCGCGTTCGCGCCCGGCATCCCTGCCTCTGACGCGCGAACGCGATGCACCGCGAATGA
>JBIOKD010000149.1:0-7638 GCA_044451485.1 Candidatus Eiseniibacteriota bacterium
CCAGGTGGATCGCCGCTACATCGCCGCCGAGAAGCCCGAGGGCATGTACCCGCTCATGTACTACAACCACAATCTCCAGTTCGCCGCCTTCGCGTGGACCATCGCCGGAGCGCACTCCCGCGCGCTGGTCGACGCCAAGGAGGTCACCGCCAACGGCGAGGCGGTGGTGAAGGACGTTCCATTCGCCGAGCTGGTGACCAACACCACCCTCGTCGTCGAGACCCGCTTCCGGCAGTGGGACGCGGTGCGCGCCATCCCCGAGCCGGCGGCGGGGATGCCGGCCACCCGCGTCTTCTGGAACTGGGCGCAAGGGATGCGTCTGGCGTCGACCGGTGACGTGGCCGGGGCGCGGGCGCAGCTCGACTCGCTGCGTGCGCACACCGCACGTATCCCCGCGGACTACGTGTTCGGGCTCAATCCGGGACGCGCGGTGTTGTCGGTGGCCGAGGCGCAGCTCGCGGCGCGTATCGCGGAGGGCGAGCACCGCACCGCCGACGCGATCGCCGGCTGGCGCGAGGCGTGCGCGCGCGAGGACTCGCTGTCCTACGACGAGCCGCCCGACTGGTACGCGTTCAGCCGCGAGTCGCTGGGCGGCGCCATGCTGCGCTCCGGTGACGCCGGCGGAGCGGCGGACGTCTTCCGGAGCGAGCTCACCCGGCACCCGAACAACCCGCGTGCCCTGTTTGGTCTGGCGCGCGCGCTGGAGGCGGCGGGTCGGAAGAGCGAGGCCGACAAGACCGACGCCGAGTACCAGAAGGCGGCGCGCAAGGCGGACGTGACGTTCTCGGTGGCGGGGCTCTAGCCTCTCGCCACGAGCTCGGCGTGGTCGCGTCGCGGGCGGCGGTGCCCGGAGCATCGCCACCCGAGACGCGCGACCGGTCCGGTGGCACGTCACCGGCGGCCTACATGCGGAACTTGCCGAAGTCCTCGGGGTCCATCTTCTCGAGGTAGCGTCGGAGCTGCTCCGCACGCTCCTCCTCGGTGGGCTCGCGTGGCTCGTCGGTCGTCTCGGTCTCGGTCTCCTCGCCCGGCGGCGGGACCAGCAGCCCCTCGTTGACGAAGATCGGCGCGGCGGCCTTGAGCGCGACCGCGATCGAGTCCGAGGGCCGTGCGTCCACCGTCAGCACTTCCCCGGAGCGCTCCACCACGATGTTCGCGTAGAAGGTGTTCTCGCGCAGCTCGGCGATCACCACGCGGGTCACCTTCGCCTTGAGACCCTCGATCACGGTGTTCAACAGGTCGTGGGTGAGCGGGCGCGGAAACGGCTCCTCGGCCATCAGACGCCGGATGGCGTGCGCCTCCCCGGGCCCGATCCAGATCGGGAGGATCCGCACGCCATCGGTCTCGCGAAGGATGACGATGTTCTGCTGGGTCTTCTGCTCGACCACGAGCCCGTTGACCCGCACCTCGACCACGTTCACGGCTTGTTGGAAGGTCCCTTCTTCGCTCCGGTCGCGCCCTTGGCCGAATCGCCCTCGAGGTTCATGAACGCCGGCGCGTCCTTGGTGCGCATGTTGTCCACCATCCACTGGGCCGAGCTGGCCAGCTCGGACTTGGGGTAGCGCGCCAACAGGGTCCTGAACGACTTCTCCGCGGCGTCGTAGTCCTTGAGCTCCTCGGACTGGATGAAGCCGATCATGAATTGCGCCTGCGGGCTCACGTCGCTGTCCGGGTACTGCGCGAGCAGCTTCTGGTACTGGTCGATCCGCGCCGCGGGAGCGCCCGCGCTCTGGGCCTCGTTGAACAGGTCGCGTGGGGTCTTGTGCACCGTGACGTAACCCTTGATCGCGGCGGAGTCGGCCTTCAGCCCCAGCGCCTGCTCGGCGTCGTGGAGCTGTGCCTGGTAGTACTCCTGGGAGCGCTTCGAGCTCAGCTGGCGCACGATCTGGCCCTTGACCTGGTCGAAGGTGCGCGTCGACTCGCTCTTGTAGTTCTCGACCCGGATCACGTGCCAGCCCTTGGCGGTCTTGTAGGGCCCGCCGATGGCCCCGGCGGTGCCGAGCGCCATCGCCGACTCGGCCAGCGCCGGCTCGGTGCCGAGACCGCCGAACACCCCCTCGCGGGTGACCATGCCCAGCGAGCCGTTGGTCTTGCGGGTCAGCGAGTCCACCGACCACTTGGCGACCAGCGCGTTCCAGTCGGCGCCCTTGGCGCGGGCGAGCCCCAGCACACGTTTGGCGTCCGCCTGGGTCTTGAGCTGGATGTGGCTCATGGTCACCGTGGCCGGCACCTTGTAGTCGGCCAGGTGCGCGTCGTAGTAGGCCTGCGTCTCGGAGTCGGAGGGCGCGGTGTTGCCGGACATCACCTCGCTCACGTAGGTGCGGATGATGAGATCACGCTTCTGCTGCTCGAGCTGACGCTTGAGCTCGGGTCGGTCGGGCACGCCCTTCTTGTCGGCGGTGAGCAGCCAGACGCGCTCCTCGACCACGCGGTCGAGCAGACGCTGGCGCCCCTCCGGCGAGGTGAAGTTGCCACGCACCTGCTCGGGCAGCTCGTCGAGACGCGCCCGGACGGTGGCGGTGGTGATGGCCTCGCCCCCGACCCAGACGAGCACGGTCTCGGCCGGGGCGGATTTCGTCGTCGCCGTCTTGTCACTCTTCCCCTTGCTCTTGGCGGTGGCCGCCGGCGCCGTCGACACCGCCGCGATCAGGACGAGCCCGAGGACCCATGCGCACACGACCGGCATGCGACGCCTCATGCCCGCACCACCCAGACCTTGACGGTGGCGGTCACGCCGGCCATGAAGCGTACCGGCACGTCGTAGCGTCCCAGCTGCTTGATGTGATCGGCCAGCTCGATCGTCCGCCGGTCCACCGGGTGTCCGGCGCGGGCCAGGGCGTCCGCCACGTCGAGACTGGTGATCGAGCCGAACAGCGTGTCCTCCTCGTTGGCCTGCGCCGGGATGTTCACCTCGACGCCGTCGAGCTTCGCCGCCTCGGCGCGGGCCTCGGCGATCCGGCGGTCGACCTTGGCCGCGTTCTGCCGCTCCAGCTCCTGGTAGAGCCGCGCCGCACCGGTGCCGGTGTTGATGGCCAGTCGGCGGGGCAGCAGGTAGTTGCGGGCGTAGCCCGGCTTCACGTTCACGGTGGCGCCCTTGCTGCCCACCCCCTCGAGGTCTTCGAGCAGGATCACTTGCATGACGGTTCTCTCCTAGGATGCGAGGCCGTCCGAGACGTCCTCGAGACGGCGGAAGTCCAGCCACACGTCGCTGACGCCGACGCTCACCGCGGCCAGCACGAACACCGGCGGGGCCATGAACGCGACGAACACCAGGGTGAGGGCGATGATCGCGGGAGGCACTCCACGCGCGAGCATCAGGGATTCTACGACCGCCACCCCCTGCAGACAATATCCCAGCGCCGGCACCACGAGCAGCGTCCACGCACTCGCCGCCCACAGGTGACGGTCGATCAGCAGCATCGCGATGCCGGCCATGAACAGCCAGATCACCCCGTCCGGCAGCCGCCATTCGGCGAAACGGCGCCGCGACAGCGGCGGCCAGCGCCACCAGCCCGCGAGCCGCGCCCCGAGCCCGCGTCCGGCCGACACCAGCAACGCCATCCACATGAACAACAACGTCGGCAGCGCCTGTGGCAGCATGCGCTTGGCCGCCGCATCACCTTGCTCCGCCTCCCGCTGCATATCCACCAGACGCTGGCCCGTGACTCCCATCTCGCGGAACACCTCGGTGCGCTGCTGCGCGCTGTCGGCCAGAACCCGCTGGAGCGGCTCCACCATCTTGTCGGAATAGTTCACGGTCCACGGAATCACCGCCGCCAGCAGCAGCAGTGGCAACAGCATCCAGGCGCGCTCCCCGGCACCCGGTCCACCGCCCTCCTCACGCAGCCCCATCCACGCGCCCGACAGGGCCGCCACCGGAATCCACCACACCGACGGCTCGTACGGACCGGTCGCGAGGATGGACGCCAGATGCAGCACCACCGGGACCGCCACCCCCCATGCGCCGAAGCGCCAGGTGAGCAGCATGGACACCGCCACCGCGACCGGCACCAGCACCCACAGCCACCCCCACGGCAGCGGGGTGCTCCACGCCCCGAGCGTCAGCCCCAGGAGCAGCAGCACGGTGCGCGGCCACGTCCGGCCACGACCACCGGTCACCGGTTCAGCGATAGAAGTCACTGGTGAACGGCAGCAGCGCCAACACGCGCGCCCGCTTCACGGCGATGGTGATCTGCTTCTGATGACGCGCGCAGGTGCCCGACACGCGCCGGGGCACGATCTTCCCGCGGTCGGTGATGAACCGGCCCAGACGCTTGTCGTCCTTGTAGTCCACGAAGCCGACCTTTTCGAGGCACAGCTTGCAGTACTTCTTCTTGTAGCTCTTACCTTCGCGTTCCCTGGCCATCGTCTCGTCTCACCTCCGTCGTCCGGTCCGCGACCGGGTCAGAACAGCTCGCCTTCGATGTCCTTCTTCGTCGTCCGGCGCCCCGCGGGGGTCCCGCGGGGCCGTGCCGGCGCACGTTGCTCGTCGTGTCCGCCCTCGACCGGCACCTCACCGGCCGGTGGTGTCCCGGTCTCGGATCGCCGGTCCAGGAAGTGCACGTTGTCGGCCCGGATCTCGAGCCGCGTGCGTCGCTCGCCCTTCTCGGCCTCCCAGGTGCGCATCTGCAGACGTCCCTCGATGAGCACCGCGCTGCCCTTGTGCAGGTACTCGCCACACACCTCGGCGAGCCGCTGGTACGTGATCACCGGCACGAACCCGGTCTGCTCGCTCGCGCTGCCGTCCCGATTCCGATACCGCCGGTGGAACGCCAGGTCGAACGACGTGACCGGTGTCGCATCCGGGGCATACCGCTTGTCCGGTTCACGCGTGAGCCGGCCGCTCAGCATCACCCGATTCACCTCGGGCAGCCTCAGATCGCTCATCGCCTCGTCTCCTCACCGGGGGCGGCCACGCCGGATCACCGGCGTCACTCGTCTCCGGCCTCCTCGGCCGCGGCCACGGCTTCCGGATCCACCTTGGGCTGCGTGAGCTCGGGTGGCACGTGCTCGACGGTGAGCACCCGCATCACCGCCTCGTTGAGTCGCAGACGGCGCTCGATCTCGTGCACGAGCGCGCCGCCGCCCTGGTACAGCATCAGGGTGTAGATGCCGTCGCGGCGCTTGCTGATCTCGTACGCCAGCCGCCGCTTGCCCCAGCGCTGCACCTCGACGAGCTCGCCGCCCAGATCGCGGATCCACTGGGTGACGCGCTCGACCTCCTCGTTGACCCGGGCATCGTCGAGACCGGGCTCGAGGATGAAGGTCGTTTCGTACTTGGTCACGGTTCGGAGACCTCCTTGCGGACCTTGCGATTGAACCGGTTCATGGCGGCCAGGATCCCGTCGGTCACCCAGCACTCCACCGCGTCCGCCGCGAGACGGACCACTTCGTCGACCGCCGGCCATTCCTCCGACGAGAATGTCTCCAGCACGTGCTCGCGGAGCGCCGCGCTGTCCGCGGCCGCGCCCACACCGATGCGCAGCCGGGCGTATTCCCGATGTCCCAACTCGGTCTCGATGCTGACGAGACCGCGATGTCCACCGCTCGATCCACCGGGTCTGAGACGCAGCGATCCGAGCGGCAGGTACACGTCGTCACTCACCACCAGCAGGTCCTCGGGATCGCCGTGGGCCTGCCGCCACTCCCGGAGCGCCACGCCACTGGCGTTCATCCAGGTGAGCGGCGCCAGCAGCGTCACCGGACGCCCACCGGGTCGTGCGATCCACGTCGCGTAGGTCGGGTGCGGCTCGCCGGGGGTCGCGGTCCATCGTGCCGCCAGCCGGTCGAGCACCCGCCACGCCACGTTGTGACGGGTGGCGGCGTAACGCGCTCCCGGGTTCCCCAGTCCGAGCACCAGACGCACGGTCGTGGATTACTTCTTCTCCTTCTTCTCGTCCTTCTTGTCGTCCTTCTTCTCGTCCTTCTCCTTCTCCTTCTCCGCCTTCTCCGGGGCGGCGCCCTCCTCGTCCTTCTTGCCCTTGGCGCCCACCACCTCCGGCTCCGCGGTCTCGACCACCGCCTCGACCGGCTTCTCCTCCATCACCGTCGGCGGCACCACGGTCGCGACCGTGGTTTCGGGGTCGGTCAGGACCTCGATGTCGGTGATCTTGAGGTCTCGCGCGTGGATCGAGTCGCCGATCCCGAGCGCGCTCACGTCGAGCTCGACGAAGGCGGGGATCGCGGTCGGCAGACAGCGCACTTCGATGTCGCGCACGATCACCTCGAGGATGCCACCGGCGTCCTTGACCCCGATCGGGGTGCCCACGAGGTGGACGGGGACCTTCACCTCGACCTTCTCGGTGAGCGAGATGTGCTGGAAGTCGAGATGCAGGATCTCGTGGGTGAGCGGGTCGTACTGCACGTCACGCAGCAACGCGGTGTACTCGCCGCCGCCGAGCTGCACGCTCAGGATCGGGTTCGAGCCCTTGTGCTGGTGCATCGAGGTCACGAACTCGCGGTTCTGCACGGTGAGCGCCAGCGGAGTCTCGCCGTGCCCGTACAGCACCGCGGGGATCAGCCCCTTCGCTCGCGCCTTGCGGGCACCGCCCTTGCCGAGCGTGTCGCGGCGATCGCCCTTGATGGAGATGACTGCCATGTTGCGTCCTCCTCACGGAAACCCGCGACGACGCGGGTGTTTCGGAGCCGCGGGGCGGCACCCGCGTCGTCCGGATGGTTCACACGAACAGCGAGCTGAGCGAGCGCTCCTCGTGGATGCGCTGCACGGCCTCGCCGAGCAGACCGGCCACCGACAGCTCAGTGATGTTGTCCGGGAGCTCCATGTGCTGGTGATCGAGCGTGTCGGTCACCACCAACTCCTCGATCGGCGACGCGGCGATGCGCTCGAACGAGTCGGGGCACAGCACCCCGTGCGTGATCCCGGCATGGATGCTCTTGGCTCCCTTGGCGGAGATCGCCTCGGCGGCCTGACACAGCGTGCGTCCGGTGGTGAGCACGTCGTCGAAGAACACGCAGTTCTTGCCCTCGACGTCACCGATGATGTTCATGATCTCGACCGCGTCGGCGCGCGGGCGGCGTTTGTCCACCAGCGCCAGATCACAGCCCAGACGCTTGGCGTACGCGCGCGCCATCTTGACGCTGCCGATGTCGGGTGCGACCACCATGAGATTGGGGATCTGCTTGCGAGCGAAGTAGTCGATCAGCACCGGGGCCGCGTACAGATGGTCGAACGGGATGTCGAAGAAGCCCTGGATCTGGGCGCTGTGCAGATCCATCGTGAGCGCCCGGTCGGCCCCCGCGGTCACGATCAGGTTCGCCACCAGCTTGGCGCTGATCGGCGCGCGGGGCTGGTCCTTGCGGTCCTGACGGGCGTACCCGAAGTACGGGATCACCGCGGTGACGCGGCGCGCGGAGGCGCGCTTGGCCGCGTCGAGCATGACCAGCAGCTCCATTAGGTAGTCGGCCGGTGCCCCGGTGGCCTGGACGATGAACACGTCGCCGCCACGGATGTTCTCGTTGAAGCGGACCGACACCTCACCGTCCTCGAAGCGCCCGACTTCGGCGTCACCGAGCGGCACCTTGAGCTTGTCGCAGATGGCCTGGGCGAGCCCACGGCTCGCGTTCCCCGCGAAGATGCGACAGGGCTCCACGCACGAACCTCCCGTATGGGTCCGAGAA
>JBIOKD010000150.1:0-7615 GCA_044451485.1 Candidatus Eiseniibacteriota bacterium
CACCCGAGGTGCGGATGTCCTCACGCAGCTCGCTCGACTTGAGTCCGCGCGCGTAGGCGACGCTGGCGCCCACCCGGAGCGGACACAGGAAGCCGCCCGTGGACTCGAAGGTGTGGTGGAGCGGCAGTACCGACAGGAAGCGGTCACCGGGCCCGAACTCGAAGGTGCGCGCCACGGTCTCGACGTTGGAGAGCAGATTGGTGTGCGACAGCATCACGCCCTTGGCCTGCCCGGTGGTACCCGAGGTGAAGATGAGCACCGCCAGGTCGTCGGGCGCCGCGGTCGACGGCATCGTCGTGGCGCCGGGGAATGCCCGCAGCGCCTCGTCGAAGCCCGGCAGGCCATCGCGCTCGTCGAGCGTCACCAGTCGGAGCGACGGCATCCGGGCCTCGCGCGCCTGCTCGACCACCGGCATCTGACGCGCGCTGGCGATGCAATGCGTGGCCGCGGAGGTGGCGAGGATCTCCCCCACCTCGCGGGGCTGCAGGGCGGCGTCGAGCGGCACCACCACCGCTCCCGCCTCCAGGATCGCGAGGTAGGCGAGCCCCCATTCCGGCCGGTTCTCGGAGTCGAGCCCGACCCGCGAGCCGGGGCGGACGCCCTCGCGCGCAAGGAGATGCGCGAACGCGTGGACCGCCTGGGCCGCCTCGGCATAGCTCCGGCCCTGCCAGCCGGACGGTGTCCAGCGCAGAAGGAAGCGCGAATTCCCGTATTGCCGGGCGGCGAAGTCGGCCAGCTGGGGGATGAGGCGGACGACCGGCGTGGGAGCCGGGTCCGTGCGGGGAGCACTCACGGCCATCGAGGGTACAGCCCGATTCCGGTACGGTCAATCGGCGCGGCGGCACGACGGCGTGGCCCGCCGCAGTCGGCTGGCACGGACGCCGCTCAATCGGCGCGGCGTGACCCGTCCGGGTCGTTCCGGCGGGCGCGGTTCACTCGGCGCGGCGCGCGACCACCAGATTCGAGATCGGCTCGTCGGCATCCGCGAACACTTGATCGAGCACCTCGAACACGATCTGCAGAACCAGGTTCACGAGTCGGACCGGGATCCAGAACACGATCTTGAGCGGTCCACGATTCAGCCGCTCGAGCGCGTCGGTGGCCGAGAGACCGACACGGCCCATCAGCCCGCCGATCGGCACGCAGCGGACCGGCACGAAGCCGTTCCGCCGCAGCAGCACCTCGGCGCCAAATCGCGTGAAGCGCCAGAAGTCGAATGGCGCGTTCCACGGCGGTCCCATGGCCAGGAACTCGATCGCCACCAGGCCGCCTGGACGGAGCACGCGCCGCGCCTCGCGCAGCATCAGGTCGGGCACCTGCAGATAGCTGAGCATGGCGAGCGCCAGCACCACGTCCATCGAGCCGTCGCGCACCGGCAGCATCTCGGCGCGCGCCCAGGCGTCCGGCGCGTCATCGGGATCGACCGCGGTCGAGCCGGGCAGATCCACGCCCCAATAGTGGCGGACACGCCCGGCCAGCACCGGCGCGAAGGGACGCGAGCCACAACCCACGTCGAGCAGGTCGCCATACAGCTCGCCACGCACGCGCTCGAGGGCGCGGATCATCTTGTGATGCGCGAGCCAGTGATGCTGCCACACCGACCACTTGCCGGGGCGGCGCCGACTCAAGCGCGGCTCCGCGTTGGGCTGGCGCTCGCGGAGTCGCGGTTCCGCGATTCGCGGCGGCGGCGACTCACGCGCGGCTCCATTCGATCAGGTATTCGCCCGGGTCGAGACTCGCCACCACCTCGCCCGCTTCGAGACGCACCCGGGCGCGGTCGCCGCCGGCGCCCTCGGTGACCGCGGCGCCGATCACTCCGGCGGGCGCCGCGAAGCGCACCTCCTCGCGTGGCACGCCATAGAAGCGCACCATCACGCCACGCCGCCCGATCGGCCGCACCGACCATGAGCGCTCGACCAGGGTCCGCACTTCGGCGTCGACCAGAAACGTGGCCCCCTCGGCGGCGAGCCGCCCGAGCAGCTCGGCGAGCGCGCGGCGTCCGCGTTCGGACCACGTCGCGTCGAGATGCGCGTAGTTCGCGCGATGGGTGCTGAGCGCCGCCGGCTGCCCGCGCCGCCACGCGGCGCGTACCCGGGCGAACGCGGCGTCGAGCCCGGCGGGCCCGGCCGGCGCCGCCTCGCCACGCGGCTCGAACGCCACTCGTGGCGGCAGATAGAAGCGCGCCGCACCCCGCTCCGGCCAGCGCAGCGCGTCGATCCAGCGGAAGAGCCGCGCCGGCGCGCGACCGGGGCGCTCGCTCCGGCCCTGGAAGGTGGTGACCCCACGCGCGGCGGCGAGTGTCTCGAGCCGCTCGTCCCAGCGATAATCGGGCGGACAGAACGAGCTTGGCGCGCGACCGAAGCGTTGCGCGAAGCGCGCCAACGCGCCATCGAGATTCCAGGTGATGCGCGCCAGCGTCTCGCTGGCGTCGTACTCGCCGCCGGCCTGCACCGCCTCGCACACGAGACACTGCTGCTCGTGCGCGCGTCGCGCGTCGGCGGCGCCGCGACGCAGCGCGTTGAGCCACGCGCTCACCGGCACGTGATGGAGACCGTGCAGCTCGGGCCACCACCAGCCGGCCTGGACGCCGGTCTCGACCTCGGCCCACATCCCCGGTCGCGACCAGCGCGACGGCGTCGCCGGCAGATCGAGGAGCGGCAGCTCCTCCACCTCGAACAATGGCGGCGCGAGCCGTGCGTAATCGGGCGCGGCCATGACCGTGTTGGCCTGCCACACCGGCGGGAATCCATCGCCGCCGCGATAGCGCAGCAGCAACTCGCCGAGCGCGCGGATGTCGGCGGCGCTCTCGAGCGTCGAGCGGCCGTAGATCCGGCCGACCGGTGAGCGGAACACCGGCGTGTCGGCGAGCACGCGATGGGCCTGCTCGTCGGCCACCCACGCCGCGAGCCCCCAGTCGTCGCTCTCGATCACCACCGCCTTGAGGCGGTGCCAGTCCAGGTTCACGCGGATCCCTCGCGAAGTCGTGGCGGCCGGGCACTATAGCATGGGCTCACGGGGCGTCCGCGGTCCCCGCTGGGCCGCTCTCCACCGCGGTCGCCCGGTGCGGCATGGCCCTATCGCGTGGGCGCCGCGCCCCGTACAATCGCGCGGCGCCATGGTTCCCCGCCTCCGCACCCTGGTCATGCCGCTGCTCCTCGTCGCCCCGGCCGTGGCGGGCGCGGTGCCGGCGCGCACGCCGACCGACACCCGAGCGAGCGCGGCCGCGACGCCGATGCGCGACGTGGTGACTCTCGCGGTCCCTCGCACCCCCGGTGCGACGCGCCTCGACCCCGCTCGAACCCGCGTCGCGAATCCGACCCGCTTCGATCCGATCCGCTCGTGCGCCACGCGATTGGACGGCGCCGCGACACTCGTGCGCGAGCACGCCACACGCGCGGCGTCGAGCGTGCTCCCCAGCCCGCACACCGCCGACGTCGGCGACATCGCGGTGCTCGAGGACGACGGCACGTTCTTCTACACGCACAGCTCCGGTCACGCGAAGGTGGACCTCCAGGAGGTGAGCCGCGCGTTCTACCGCTCGCATGGCGACGACTACGACGCGATCGCGGTGTTCCTGGCCAGCGGTCTCACCGACTGGATGGGCTCCGAGACCGCGTTCGCGTCGTGTGACGTGGTTCGCAACGACGTCGACGGCATCGGGCTCGACCGCTTCGACGAGAGCGCCACCATGGGGTCGGCCGGCCGTCTGAGCGCCTTGCTCGACATGAACGGCATGCATCTCTATCTCGACGATCCGAACGCCAACATCACCGCGCTCGGTCTCAATCTGTCGGGTCTCCAGACCATCGGTCACGAGCTGGAACACCGCTGGGGCGCGTACGTGGCGGTGGAATCGCTCGGCGCGGCCACCTACGACCTGCTCGGACGCGACTACGCGCACTGGAACTTCTGGTTCGACTCCGACGCCTCGGTGCTCGAAGGCTGCGACTGGGCCGCCATCACACCCGATTCCTTCGCGACCGACGAGGTCGAGGACCGCTACGGCCGGCTCGACCAGTACGTGATGGGGCTCCGCAAGCCCGACCAGGTGGGCCCGCTGCTGCTGGTCACCCAACCCGACGACATCGTGCCGCCCGGGAACTACCTGCCCAAGGCGATCCCCGAGGTCGGCGTGGGCTGTCACGCGGTGCCACGCTGGATGAGCATCGACGATGTGGTGGCGGCGAACGGCCCGCGCGAGCCGGCCGCACCCGACACCCTCCCGCTGGTGCGCGTGGCGTTCGTGCTCGCGATCCCGCGTGGCACCACCGCCAGCGCCGGTGACCTGGCGCGGCTCGATTCGCTGCGCGCGCGCTTCGTGCCGTGGTTCGAGACCGCGACCGAGGGCCGCGGCTGGGTGGACACGCGACTCGCCCCCACACCGCCGCGGCTGCTGATCATGCACACGCCGCTCCCCGCCACCGAGGACGTCGCGTCGCCGCGCGCGATCGGGGCGCGGGTGCGTCTCGTGGGCGGCAACCTGCCGGTGACACTCGACGACGCGAGCGTGGTGGCGCACTGGCGACCGGTGGGGGCGGCGAGCACGACCGATCTGCCGATGACCCTGGTCGCGCCGGATTCGTTCGCCACGACGTTGCCGGCATTCGCCGGCGACGCCGAGTACACGCTCACCGCGTCGACCATCCCGCCGCTGGTGAGCGCCACGGAACCCGAGGGGGGCGGCGTCGCGTTCCGCTATCACGCCGGGCCGGACGTCACGCCCCCAGTCGTGACGCACGTGCCGGTGCCGCTCCAGACCCGCTGGCGGCTGCCACAGACCCTGATCGCGAAGGCAACCGACGATCTCGGCGTGGACTCGGTGTGGGTGGAGTACGCGGTGGACGGCGGAGACGTGCAGAGCGTGCCGGTCACCTCCGCCGGTATCGACTCGTTCGCCGTCCAGCTCGGTGCCGGGCTCGCGCGTGGCGATCGGGTCGCGTATCGCTTCGTCGCGCGTGACGTCTCGACCGCGCACAACATCGGCTATTCGAACGCGGAGTACGACACGATGGTCGTGGGGCGGGATTGGATGGAGGACTTCGACAATGGGGCAGCCTTGGCCCATGGCGCCGCCATCTGGAGCTTCCGCGACGCGTGGCACCCGGAGACCGACCCGATCGCCCCACAACGCGGCACCAGCATGCACTGTGGCGATGCCGACGGCGGCGCGTACGCCCCACACCTCGACGCGGCGCTCTACACCTCGTGGCTCTACGGCATCCCACCCGGCGTGGTGCTGCAGTTCGACCATCGATTCGACCTCGAGGAGGCCGACGCGCAATACGCCTACGACGGGGCGCTGGTGGAGTATTCGACGGACGGATCGACCTGGTCGGAGCTGACGCCACCCGAGGGCTACGACCACGTGCTGGCCGTGAAGCTGAGCGTGTTGCCGGCGTCGACGCCGGTCTGGAGCGGGAACTCGCGGGGCTGGCGCACCGAGCTGCTAGACCTGTCGCCGCTCGGCTCCGGTCCCGCGATCCTCTGCTGGCGCATGCTCGCCGACGAGTTCATCGGCCGCGACGGGTGGTGGGTGGACCACGTGCGTCTCATCTGGCCGGATGGCACGACGGACGTCCCGCTCGCCAACGCCCCGGGCGCGCCGCGCGCCTGGCCCAACCCGGCGCGTGACGCGCTGTCCATGACGCTGCCCGCGGGGCTCGCCGGCGACGGCGTCTGGGAGCTGTACGACGTGGCCGGCCGGCGGGTGTCCACGCTCTGGCGCGGACGCTTCGGCATTTCGGGCGCCACGCTGCGCGCCGCGATCCCGGACGGGATCGCGCCTGGGCTCTACTTCGCGCGTTTGAGCGCCGGCGCGCGGGTGGTGACGAGCGCGCGGGTCGCGGTGGTGCGGTGAGGCTCAGCGGAGCACGACGCCCCGCGCGGTGAGCCGCCCGCGCGCCCCCTACTCGTACCGCAGCGCCTCCACCGGATCGAGACGCGCCGCGCGTTGCGCCGGGTAGAAGCCGAAGAAGAGCCCGATCATGGTGGCGAAGCCGAACGCCAGCACCACCGCCTCGGGCTGCACCAGCGTCGGCCATTTCGCCATCTTCGACACCGCGGTCGCGGCCACGAACCCGAGCGCTACACCCAGCGCTCCGCCGGCCAGCGACAGGAACGCCGACTCGAACAGGAACTGAAGCAGGATGTCGCGTCGCTTGGCGCCGATCGCGCGGCGGATGCCGATCTCACGGGTGCGCTCGGTGACCGACACCAGCATGATGTTCATGATGCCGATGCCGCCCACCAGCAGACTCACCGCCGCGATGCTGGCGAGCAGCAGCGTCATCACCTTCGACGTGGACTCGGCGGCGGACGCCATCTCGAGCTGGGTGAAGATGAAGAAGTCATCGTTGTCGCCGGGGCGGATGTGATGACGCTGGCGCAACAGGTCGGTGATCTGGTCCACGGCGGTGTTCACCTGCGACTCGCTCGCCGCCGAGCACAGGATCGAGTTCACGTTGGTGATGCCCATCAGCTTCCGCTGCGCGGTGGTGAGCGGCATGATGAGGATGTCGTCCTGGCTGCCACCGAAGGTCTGACCGCCCTTGTAGGTGAGCACGCCGATCACCCGGAACGGCATCTCCTTGACGCGGATGGTCTGCCCGATCGGATCGGCGTCGCCAAAGAGCTGCTGCGCCACGTTGGCGCCGAGCACGCACACCTTGGCGGCGCCACGCACGTCGGAATCGGTGATGAACACGCCCTTGTCGATGGTCCACTGGCGGATGGCGGCGAAGTCGGCGGTGGTGCCCTGCACCTGCGTGCTCCAGTTGTTGGCGCCGTAGACGAGCTGGCCGAGCGTGCGCACGGTGGGTGCCACCAGATCCACCGCCGGGCACTCGCGCTTGATGGCGATGGCGTCATCGGGGGTCATGGTGGTGATCGAGCCCATCCCGGCACGCGCGCCACCGGCGGTGACGGTGCCGGGCATCACCTGCAGGATGTTCGCGCCAAGAGCGCTGATCTGCTGCTGCACCGCGGCGCGCGCGCCCTGCCCGATCGCGAGCGTGGCGATCACCGCCGCCACGCCGATGACGATGCCCAGCACGGTGAGCGCCGAGCGCATGCGGTTGCGTGACAGCGCCTGCGCCCCGACCGCGAGCAGCGCCGAGAGGTTCATCGTCCGCGCCCGCCGCCCGGCCGTGGCCCGCCCATCGGTCCGCCCATACCGGGCGGTGGCTGGAGCTGCGGCCCACGGGTGGTCGGCTCGAGTGCCGTGATCACCTGGTCGCCGGGCTTCAAGTCGCCGCCGCGGATCTCGGTGGCGACACCGTCGGTGAGCCCGGTCATCACCATGATCGCGGTGGGCTTGCCGTCGCGCAGCACGTAGACGCGTCCGGGCTTGAGCGCCCCCACCGCCTCGTTGGCGCTCTCGGCCATGGCACGATCGAGATTCGGCATCGAGCCGTTGGCCGGATCGGACGCGGCGCCATCACGCGCGCCGGCCCCGCCACGGCCAGCCCACGCGCCGCCGCCGGCGTGCCCGTGAGCGCCCTGCCCAGCACCCGCGCCCGGCGTGCCGCCCGTGCCGCCACGCCCGGCCCACGCGCCGCCGCCCGCGCCTGGAGCACCCGCGCCACCGCGCCCCATCCCCGCACCACCGGCGCCATCA
>JBIOKD010000151.1:0-7602 GCA_044451485.1 Candidatus Eiseniibacteriota bacterium
GGGCGGTCACCGGGTCGCGGCAGCCGCGCCGTCGTCCGGCGTCCCGAACCGAGAAGCCGCTGGAATTGCTCGAGCCGCTGCTCGGCGCGCCCGCGCTGCAGAGGCTCCTGGAGCGGCAGTCCGGTCGAGAACAGCCAGGCCTGCCTGGCGTGATGGTCGTAGGCACCGATCACGTCGTAGAACATGACCATCGCGTCGGGCAGATGCAGGTCGTCACGCGCGATCTCGGGCAGCTTCTCGAGCCGCCGGGCGTAGTCGTACGCCCAGTACCCCACCGCGCCACCGGTGAAGGGCACCAGAGTCGGAGACGGATCGCCGGCGAGGACCTGGGCCGAGAGCCGCCGCCACATCGCACGCGCGGCGTCGAGATCGTCACCCCGGAACACCGCGAACGGATCGGCACCGAAGAACGACCAGCGGGCGCGTGGATCGCCCGTGCCGGAGTGCAGGAGGAACGGACTCGGCAGGTGGGCGAACGCGCGCAGGGCGGTGGTGGGGTCGGAGACCTGGATCGACTCCACCAGCGGGTATTCCGAGTGGAACGGAGCGTTCACGACGCGCCTCGCCTGGACCGTGACACCGGATCCGCGGGTTGGCCACGGTGCCGGCGTGGAGGACTACCGGGCGCCCGGTCGGATGTCCCTGCGTCGCGGCCGAGCGGGGCGGAGGGGGCGAACCCCTCCGCCGACACGGCTCAGGACAGCTTGCGGACGTTTGACGCCTGCGGGCCCTTGGGCCCGGTGGCGACATCGAACTCGACGCGCTCCCCTTCGGCGAGCGTCTTGAAGCCGCTGCCCTGGATCGCGCTGTAATGGACGAACACGTCCTCACCGGCTTCCTGGGAGATGAAGCCGAACCCCTTCGATTCGTTGAACCACTTGACGCTACCGGTCGCCATGATGCTTTCTCTCCGATGTCCTGGACCGCGGATCGTCGCGGCGGCCTCCTCGGCGTCGCGCGGCCACGCGGCCGACGACGTGTCGAACGTGGATCGTTCGCACACGGACTCAAGATGATGCCGCACGTCGCGGCGGGGCCACAAGCCCGATTGCGTCGCTTGGTCCCACACACGTCCTGCGCAGGGAGGCGCCGGCGCGATGTTCCCTCGAACAAACCCGCGTTTCATCACGGCCCGTCGCACGCCGGTGGACATGGCGTGATCATCGGGCCCTGTCAGGTCGTGACCGGCGGTCCGGAGCCGCAGGTGCTGTGTGATGGCGCGGTGCGTGTGGTGGGCGCCCACATCGCGCAGATCGGCCCCGCCGGGAGTCTCGCCGCCGCGTTTCCCGAGGACACGGTGTGGCGCGCGGGCGGGCGCGTGCTGATGCCCGGTCTGGTGAACGCCCACGCCCATCTCGCCCGTCACCTCGCGCGTGGCCTCGATCTCGCCGACCCGCAGGCGTGGCGACGCTACGACCACGCGCTGTCGGCCGAGGACCTGCATTGGTCCGCGATGGCATCGCTGGTCGAGGGCGCGCGTCATGGCGTCACCACCGTGTGCGACTTCCACCGCTCGGGCGCGTGTCTCGATCTGTCGCTGAGCGAGGTGGTGGGCGCGGCGTCGCGGCTCGGGGTCCGGGTGGCCACCTGTTACGGCTCGGCGGAGGTGGACACCCCGCTCGAGCGGCGCGCCGCGCTCGACGAGAGCGTGAGCTTCGCGCGCGATCTGCACCGCCGGCGCGAGGGGCGTCTGCGCGGGCTGGTGGGCGTGCAGGCCGCGACCCTCGACGGCATCGAGCGGCTGCTCGACGAGGCCCTGGAAGCCGCCGCAGACCGCATCGCGGTGCACGTCGACCTGGTGCTCGACGCGACGCCGGCGGAACGCTGGGTGCCGTCGTCGCGATGGCCGGAGACGCCGCACCCGGTCCTGTGGGCGCACGCCGAGCGGGCGCCGCGGGCGCTGGTCGCGGCACTCGACCACCGCGGCGACGCGTTCACGGTGACCGGTACGGGTGCCGGTGGGGCGCTGGCGCGCGAGGTGCGGCTCGGATGGGGCAGCGACACCGGCGTGCACGCGCCGCCGGTGTTCGACGGCCCGCCACCGTCACCGGCCGCTGCGGAACGGGGGACGCACGGTGGCACCGCCGCGCTCCACTACCAGCGGTTGTTCGTCAACAGCCACCACTGGGCGGCGCGTCATTTCGGCGAGGCGCTCGGACGCATCGAGCCCGGCGCCCCGGCCGACCTGGCGCTGGTGGACTACCGGCCCGCGACCGAGTTCTCCGACCGCACGTTTCTCGCACATCTGGTCTCCGGTCTCATGCGCGCGCCGGTCTCGGGTCTGATGGTCTCGGGCGAGATCGTGATGGAGGACGGCCACCTCACCACCGTCGACGAGGACGAGATCGTGGCGCGCGCCCGTGAGGCCGCGGCCCGGGTGTGGTCGCGGATGTAGGGTCGCTTCGCGGCCACTCCGCGTCGGATCCACGCTCGCCCCGCGCACCGGGGCTCGGATAATCTGGCGGCATGAGGATCGGCACGCCGCCGCGCCCACGCGCACTCGCCGTCGCCGGCAGCGTGCTGGCGGCGCTCGCGCTCTATCTGCCCACCATGAGCCACAGCATCGGCTTCGTGGACCAGGGCGAGCTGGCGGCGGTCGCCTGCACGCTCGGCATCGCGCATCCCACCGGCTACCCGCTCCTGACCCTGATCGCGCGTGTCTGGGTGGCGTCGTGGGCGTTGCGGCCGATCGTGGCGCTCGACCTGCTGGCGGCGCTGCTCACCGCGGCGAGCGCCGGCGCCCTGGCCTGGCTCTTCGACGGCATCCTCGCCGGCTGGCTCCCACCGGTCGCGCGTGCGGACACGCGCCGCCGCGCGCCGGGCCGCCCACACACGGCGCCGGTGGCGGGCACGGCGATCGGGGACGGGCCGCGCGCGCTCGCCGCCGCGTGCGCGGCGCTGGCCACCGTCGCCACCGGCACCTGGTGGGACCAGGCCACCGGCTTCGAGGTGTACGCGTTGCACGCGCTGATGCTGCCGATCGTGACCGGGCTCTTCCTGCGTTTCGCGCGCGAGCGGCGTGGCGGGGCCGCGTTCGCGTTGGTGCTCGGTCTGTCGTTCAGCAACCACATGACCACCGTGCTGCTCGCGCCCGCGTTCCTGTTCCTGTTCGCGCGCGAGCGAAGGTCGACGCACCGGGCACTTGCCGCGTTGCCGCCACTCGTGCCGTGGTTCGCGCTCGGGTGGACGCCGTATCTGGCCCTGCCGCTCCGCTCCGCGCTCGGACCCCGCTTCGACTGGGGGGCGCCCCACACGCTGACGCGTCTCATCGCCCACGTCACCGCCTGGCAGTTCCGGGTGTGGATGTTCAGCGAGCCCGACGCCTTCGCACTGCAATCGCGATTCTTCTTCACGCGTCTGCCCGGTGAGCTGGCGTGGCTCGGTCTGGCGGTCGCGGCGATCGGTCTCGCCGTGATGCTGGCGCGCTCGCCGCGGCTCGCCCTCGTCACGCTGCTGTTGTTCGGCGCTTCGGTGACATGGGCGGGTGGCTTCGCGATCGCCGAGATCCGGCCCTACTACCTGGACGCGATCCTGGCGATCGGGATCGCGATGGCGGCCGGTCTGGGGTGGATCGGCGGGCGGTTCGGCACCGGCGTGCTGGCCGCCGTCGGTTTGACGCTGGCGGTGTCGGTTGCGGCCGCGAACTGGCGCGCCAGCGACGCGCACGACGACCGGGTGGTGGAGGACATGACCCACGACGTGCTGGACCCGCTGCCACACGACGCGCTGGTGCTGTCGACCGAATGGGACCGCTGGCTGTCGGCGAGCTTCTATCTCCAGGAGGTGGAGGGGCTGCGCCGCGACGTCACGGTGGTGGATCTCGAGCTGTTGCGCCGCAGCTGGTACCTGGACGAGCTGGCGCGCCGCGCGCCGTGGCTGGCCGATCGTGTGCGGGCGCCGCTCGACCACTTCCGCCACGAGGTGGCCCCGTTCGAGGCCGGCCGAAGCTACGATCCCGTGGTGCTCGAGGAGGCCTACCACGGGCTGATCGCCGCCCTCGCACGTGAAGCGGCACGCGATCGCGCGGTGTTCGTGACCCCGGAGATCGACACGCGCTACACCGACGGCTGGTCGCGTGTGCCAGTCGGGCTGGTCGAGCGTCTCACCACCGGCGCCGGCTACGTACCCGAGCCTGCCGGGGCGTGGCGGCAGCGCACCCGGCCGGCGCATCTGGATGTCTACACCCTCGGCACCGTCGAGCGTTACGCCCGCTCCGCGGCCGCCCGGGCGTTCTACGAGACGGCGTCGGGACACGACTCGCTCGCCGGAGCCGCGCTGGATCGGGCCCGTCGCTACGATCCACACGCCGTGCTGGCGCAGGTGCCGCCACAGCCGTATCACGGGATCGAGCAGGTGAGCGAGGCCCTGACGTTCTTCGACCGGCTGCGCACCCTGGACCGGGATGGCCTGCGGCGGATAGTCGCCGCGTCTCCCACGCCGACTCGCTGAAGATCGCGGTCCACCCCGATCGTCATGCCGCGGATCGGATGGTCGAGATCGTGAAGGACCGACCGCGAAGCGTGCGGCAGACCGGAGCGGAAGACGTGGGATGCAGACGCCGCGTGCCCCCGGGCGGACAGGCGGTCTGCGTTGGGCTGCACCGCGGGGGACACGCGGGACCCGGAGCGGGGCCACTGCATAACACACAACGCATTGTGTTGTAACATTTTACGAGATATCTCATGGCTCGGCACGGGCGCTGCTCCTCCATCCCGTCGACCGCGCCGCAGGGCGCGCGACACGACCCCGACGCCGCGAACTCGGGCCGCACCGGCCCAACGGAGGAAGTCATGAAGCGCACGCTCGCCACGCTCGCCATCGCGCTGTTCGCGATCAGTCTCGCCGGCAACGCCGTCGCCGGCACCGCCACCCCGCGCGTCGACCGCCGCGAGGCGCGTCAGGACACGCGCATCGATCAGGGTGTCCGGAGTGGCGCTCTCACCCCGGGTGAGCAGGCGCGGCTGCGCGCCGGCCAGGCCCACATCGATCGCGTCGAGGCTCGCGCCAAGGCGGACGGCATGGTGGGACCGCGCGAGCGGCGGCACATGGAGCGGGCGCTGAACCACGAGAACCGCGCCATCCGTCGTCTGAAGCACAACCGCCGCGTCGCCTGAGCGACGCGGTCGCGAAGAGTCGCGCCGGCTCGTGAAACGGTGCCAGGGCAAGGGTCGAGTGCGGTGCGACCGGGCCCCCGGCGGGATCCCCCGCCGGGGGTTCCGCTTCCGCGGCCGTCGGGGCGCTCGGGAGGCACACGCATGAGGACGCGTGGGGCGCGAGCGGGCGTCGCGCGAGGAAGTGGGGTGGAGCGACGCGGTGGCGGTGCTGGGACGCGGGGCTGGCGGAGCGATGGGACCCGCGACGAGCGCGACACCCGAGCGCCCCGACGGTTCGTTCTCGGCTCAGCGGATGGGCGGCCGGAGCTGGTCCAGGGCCATCGAGTATTGGACGCTCCAGCGCGCATGGTCGCGATCGGGTCCGAGACCGTGCGCCCAGTCGAATCGCAGCAGTCCTTCCGGGTCGGGCAGACCGGGGCGATACATGAGCGAGAAGCCGGCCTCGCTCTGCCACGCCGAGGGATCGGGCCAGGCGTGACCGGGCCGTGTCGGGCCACCGAACGGATCGTCCCCCCACACCGCACCCGAGGCGACCTGCGCCGCGCCGTACACGTCGAGCAGCGGCGAATGCGGGATGTGGACGAGTGCCAGGAGGTCCGGCGCGCCGAACAACTCGAGCCGACCGAACGCGCGACGCTGCCCGGTCTGCGAGTCGTTGGGAATGGAGCGCAGCGTCGTCGGCCCTCCGAGCCAGAAGGCATTCTGGGGCGTGAGATCCCCTTCGGTGCGGCCATAGGTCGCCTGCGGCACCAGGGTGGCCCAAGAGCCGATCCCGAGCTTGCCCGCCAGCGCGACGCGGGTGCGCGTGTAGCCGACATCGCCACCCAGCACACGCATCGCGTGACGCACTCCGGCCTCGACCCACCACGCCGACCACGGCAACCGCCACGTGCCGAGTGTTCCCACCTCGCGCACGTGCGAGAGCCGCGCCGCGGCGTTCTCCACGACCCGAAGCGGCTCCCCGGCGAGATTCCACTCAGTGGCGGTCACACGCGGCGACTCGAGCTCGCTGCGCGCGGCCACACGCAGACGCAGCGTCGGACTCTCGCGCTCGAGGGACACGCGTGTTCCATCCCGGCGCAGGTACGACTGCCAGTCGGCGCCGTGGAGGAACGCGCCGAGCGCCACGAGCAGTGTCGGGATGCGGTCGGGATCGAGCGTCTCCACCGCGCGGCCGGCGCCGCCGATCAGCGTCCAGCGGGTGCCCTCGACGGGTGGACCCCAGCGGCGGCGCACTTCGCCGCGACCGAACCACTCCTCGGAGGAGAACCCGTACCCGAGACTGCCGCCGATCTGACCGGTGCGCCCGATCGCGCCGAGCGATGCCGAGAGACCGGCCTCGTCCCCGACCGTGCGATCGAAGCGCCACCACGGATTCACGCTCTGGACCCGATGTCGTTGCGAGCGCGCGAGGGAATCCAGGTTCGCGCCCGTCATCGCGGCCGCGAATCCGTTGGTGTCGATGGGGGCCGCGATCTCGCCGAAGCGCCGGTCGGTGCTGTCGGCGAGCCCGCCGAGAAAGTGCTCGAGGGGCGAGCGCGCGACCGTGTCGCGTGGCGCCGGGCCCGACAGACTGTCGCGCCGCGCGATCGTGGTGTCGGCGTCCTCGCCACGCCACTGGGCGCGAGCCAGCGGAGCCGCCACACACCAGGCGACGAGCGCGGCCAGCACCGCCACCCGGACCGGGCCGGAGACGGGTCTCATCTCTTCTTCGTCGCCGGTGCGAACACCGCCGGGTCGATCCCACGATTGACGGCATAGTCGTCGAACACGATCGCGAACTGGATCCGTCGACCCACGTGGGGCATGGGCACCGTCAACTCGATGTTCATCAGCACCCGATGCAGCACCCAACATTCGTCCACACGCTGCCGCTCCACCACCAGACCGTCGAGCTGTCGCACGAACAGCGGCACCGGTGAGCGCTCGAAGCCCAGCTCCTCGCGCACGATCACGAATTCGTTGGTGTCGATCCACACCAGCCCGTGTGGTCGCGTCGCGTCGAGCGTCGTGCGGGGCTCGAACGCGATCCGATACACGAGGTGATCGCCGACCAGATCGCGGCCCACGATGCGATAGCGGAAGTCACGACGCGCCTCGGGCTGGAACGCGAAATCGACGATGCGTTCGCCCATGTCGGGGGTGAAGTCCGCCTCCATGTCCTCGTCCTTGACGCCGGCGCCGAGCCGGTGACGCAATGGCACCGAACGCAGACGATCCGGGCGCTCCTTGTACACCCGCCACACCCCCTCCTCGAGCAGCTGCATCGTGTCCCGGTGTCCCTGGCGGTACACCCGCAGCGCCGCGGTGCATACCTGGTCGTGCATCGAGGAGTCACGACGCGCCTCGCCCTGGGCGACCCGGTCGAGGATCTCGTCAAGTGTCACCCGTGGCGCGCTGACCAGCACCGGGGACACCTCGGTGTGAAGGGTGTCCTCGGTGGCCAGGGTGGGGCCGTGCGCCGGGGGGGTCGCGGCGAGGGCCAGGA
>JBIOKD010000152.1:0-7597 GCA_044451485.1 Candidatus Eiseniibacteriota bacterium
AGTTGCATCTCACCCGTGTCGCCTCGACCACCCTGACCTTCAAGCGTGGGTCATCCGGGGAAATCACGGTCGACGGGGGTGTCGCCGCGCCGGAGCTGACCGGTCTGCGCATCAGCCGCGACCGCCAGACGGTGGGCGGAAACTACGGCACCCTGCAGGGGCGCCAGGACGTGCACCAGAGCGATCCGGCCGCGCCGTCGGGTATCTGGAACGGGGTGCAGTGGAACGGCATGACCCGCGATGAGAAGAACGGCAACGCACGGCTCGCGATGCTCGCGATGGGACGCATGTCTCCGTCCAATCACGGGCTGTTGTTCCTCAGCGTGCGCCAGATGACCGGTGGTCGGCCCAGCGACCGGAGCCGGATCGTGAGCTACCCGCTCGCTCGCTGAGCGGCGTCGCGACTTCGTGAGGTGCGGGCCACCCCGGCCGTGCGGGGGGCTCGTGGCGAAATCGCGGGGACCCGGGTGCTCGCTCGGCACCGACGCCGGCGCGCGTCTCAGGAGACCGGCTGTGGCTCGGGGCTCGCCTGGCTCTGACGCCGGCGCAGCGTCTCGGACGGCTTCTCGCCGAACAGACGGCGGTACTCGCCCGCGAAACGACCCAGCTCCCAGAATCCATGACGGGCCGCCAGATCGGATACCAGGGTCCGGGCCGGGTCGGCTTCGCGCAGCGCCCGGTGCACGAGACCGAGTCGTCGCATCTTGAGGTAGCGGATCGGGCTGATCGCGAAGGTGCGCTCGAACGCCCGGCGCAGGGTGCGTTCGGGGATCTCCAGCTCGTGGCACAGCTCGGCGACGTACACGGGCTCCTTGAGACGCGCGCGCAGCACATCATCGGCCCGCGACACGATCCGCCCGTAGCTGTCGGCCCCGGAGCCGCGTCGTGGCACCTGTCGGGCCTCGTGGGCCGCCACGATCAGCGTCGTCTCGAGCTCCTCGGCCAGGGCGCGCCGGGCTTCCGGGCACGCGAACGCGTCCGGGGACAGCGCCGCGACCTTGAGCGCCCGCTCCACCAGGTCGGAGAGCAGCCGACGGATCTCGGTGGCCGGACGCAGCAGCGTGCAGGACTCGGCCAAGGCCGGCTGCGGCTCGCCGGTGATGGTGGCCCAGCGACGCGCGAAGCGCTCCTCCGGGATGGACACCAGGGCCAGTGACACCGGACGCGCCACGTGGGCGAAGTGCTCGGCGCCCGGCCGGTAGTGCAGCATCTCGGTGTCGCGCACGGTGTGGCCGTTCAGGGTGCACGGCCCGCCGCCACGCAGCATCACGAAGGTCTGGATACCGGGCAGCACCGCGGCCCGTGTCATGTGGGGCGGGGCGCCCACGCTGGCCTGCAGGGTGACGTGGTCGAGATCGACCTGCATGAGCTCGCCGTCGAAGCGTGACGCGCGCTCCAGCGGGATGTACTCCACCGCCGCGTTGCGGACCGCAGCAGCCATCTCCTCGAGATCCCCGTAGCGGTCGTGAAGCACCGGATACAGGTTGGGACCACTGTTGACGGTTTCGGACATCCTCCCCCTCCGGGTCACCTCCCGAGTCCAGCGTCTCGGGTGCCATCAAAAGGCTACGCGGTCGGGAGCCCCGCTGTCCACGTCGAATCGGCGAACAGTTGTTCGTAACCGGAAGCGATTTCCTCTCCGAGCCGGAGCGTGCTTCACTGTCGCCGATGCCACGCACGTCGTCACCGGCTCCATCCCCCGCGGTCGAGGCGGTCCGCGGACCGGCGCTCACCTGCACCGGCAATCCGTTCCGGGACGGACCGGAGGCCTCGCGCTTTTTCGAAAGCGACGCGATCGTGGCGATGAGCGACGGGCGCATCTCCGCGTTCGGTCCCGCCGCACGCGTGCTGCCGACGTTGCCCGCCGGCACCCGTGTCACCTCGTATCCGGACCACCTCATCGTTCCGGGCTTCCTCGACGCGCACGTCCACTACCCGCAGACTCCCATCGTCGCGGCGTGGGGCGGCGCGCTCCTCGACTGGCTCGGTCGTCACGCGTTCCCGGCCGAGGAGCGCTTCGCCGACCCGGCCTGGGCGCGCGAGGTGGCGAGGGTGTTTCTCGACGAGTGCCTGCGTCACGGCATCACCGGGGCGGCGGTCTACGGCACCGTGCATCCGGGCTCGATCGACGCGTTGTTCGAAACCGCGGCCGCCCTCGGGATGCGTCTCATCGCCGGCAAGGTGCTCATGGACCGCAACGCCCCGGCGGCCCTGCTCGACGACACCGGTCTGGGCATCGCCGAGACCCGCGCGCTGATCGAACGCTGGCATGGCCGTGGCCGGGCGCTGGTGGCGATCACGCCGCGATTCGCGGCCAGCAGCACGCCGGCACAGCTCGAGGCGGCGGGAGCGCTGCTCCGCGAACATCCCGACGTGTGGGTGCAGACCCATCTGTCCGAGCACCCGGACGAAGTCCGATGGGTGCGCGAGCTGTTTCCCGAGCGACGTGACTACCTCGACGTCTACGAGCACTACGGTCTGATCGGCCGGCGCACCGTGCTCGGACACGGCATCCACCTGACCGAGGACGAGCTCGCGCGTCTCCACCAGAGGGGCGCGTCGATCGCGCACTGTCCGACCTCGAACCTCTTCCTCGGCAGCGGGCTGTTCGACCTCGTACGTGCCACCCGCCCGGACCGCCCGGTGCGTGTCGGGCTCGCGACCGACATCGGCGCCGGCACCACCTTCTCGGTCCTGCAAACACTCGGCGAGGCGTACAAGGTTGCCCAGCTCCGCGGTCACGCGCTCACCCCGCTGCAGGGCTTCTGGCTCGCGACACTCGGCACCGCCGAGGCGCTCGACCTGGCCGACCGCGTCGGGCGTCTGGCGCCGGGTCTGGAGGCCGACCTGGTGGTGCTCGACCTGCGCTCGACGCCGCTCCTCGAGTGGCGCATGCGGCAGGTGGACAGTCTGGACGACGCGTTCTTCCTGCAGATGATGCTCGCCGACGATCGCGCGATCCGCGCGACCTACGTCGGCGGGAAACTGGTGTACAGTCGCCCTCACTGAGCCACCATTCCCAGGGACCCATGCCGAGACGCATCACGACATCCTCGAGATCCCTCCAGCTCGGCCGGCGTGCGACGCCGCCCGCCGATCCCGGCCGCGCGGTGCTCGACCGGCTGCCCAACCCGCATCTCTCCGAGCGATTCATGGTGCGCTTCGTAGCACCCGAGTTCACCACCCTCTGCCCGATCACCGGGCAGCCCGACTTCGCCCATCTGGTGATCGACTACGTTCCGGGGCGCTGGCTGATCGAAAGCAAGTCACTCAAGCTCTACCTCGGTTCGTTCCGCGACCACGGCGCGTTCCACGAGGACTGCACGGTGGCGATCGCCAAGCGTCTGGTCGCCCGGCTCTCGCCGCGGTGGCTCCGGATCGGCGGATACTGGTTCCCGCGTGGCGGCATGCCGATCGACGTGTTCTGGCAGAGCGGACCGCCTCCGGCTCGGGTGTGGATCCCCGAGACCGGGGTGGCGCCCTATCGGGGCCGCGGGTGAGCGGCCGACGGCTGATGTGGGTCGTGGCGATGCTGCTCGGCGCCACGACCGCGCTCGCCGGGCCGCTGTGGGCGGCCCGGGGCTCGGAAGACGATGACGGACCACACGGCCGCGGCTCCCACGGCACCCGTCGTTACAACGGCTGGGGCGCGCTGTTCGCGTTGCCGCGTCGCGAATTCAAGGACATCACCGGCAACGGGATCGGGCTCGAGGCTCAGAGCTCGGGCGCGCTCGACGGGCGTGGCATCCTGCGCATCCACTCGGACGTCTCGTTGCTCTATCACCTGCGTCGCGATCACGACGTGCCCACCGGTCAGCTCGCCCCGGGCGACCAGCTCGCACTCGGCACCAGCGCGAGCATGTTCCACGTTCTGATCGGACCCGAGCTGTCGATGCCCGCGGGCGGCCAGCGTCTGTACGTGTTCGGGACCGCCGGGTACGGCACGGCGTGGGTGCGACAGGAGCTGTCGGGTCACATCAACGGGGGTGCCGAGGACTACGATCTCCAGGTCAGCCGCCAGTCGAACATGTTCGCCTGGAGCGCCGGGGGTGGGGTGCGGATCGCCCACGGCAACGGGTCGTGGATCGATCTGAGCGCCGAGTTCCGCGACGCGCTCGGCGCGAAGATGATCACCACGAGCGAGGTGAGCACCGCCGGTGCGGTGGTGTCCTACGGGCAGCGCAGCGTGGACATGGGCCAGCTGGTCTTCCGACTGGCGTTCGCCCGCTCGCCCGGACTCTGAGGTTCCGTCTTCAAACCGAGCCTGGGCTGGCGCATCGCGCGGGAGCTTCGGCGGCGGGTTGCCGGCACCGGTGGCTGCCACTCCGCGACGCGCGTCGCCACGCGGGAAAGACCGATTTTGCGGGTCTTGCGCCGTGTGGCATACTCCCCGACCGTTTCGTCACCCATGCTCAGGCGGAGCGCCCGGCATCACCCGCATCCCTCGTGCCGCGTGGCGGCGAGGGTCCGGACGCCGGGGAACGCCGCCGTTGAGGAGAGAAGTCCGATGAAAGCCGGCATCCATCCCGTCTACGAGACCCGCACCTTCCACTGCTACGGCTGTGGCTCCGAGTGGGAGACCCGCACCACCATGCAGGGCAACGCCTCCGACGGCAAGGTGCACCTCGACGTGTGCTCGAGCTGTCACCCGTTCTTCACCGGCAAGCAGAAGCTGGTGGACAAGGCGGGCCGGGTCGAGCGATTCCGCAAGAAGTACGCGACCAAGAGCGAGTCGGCCGCCCGCTAGCCATCCATCGACGGCTCCCGTGCCGGGTCCCTTCCGGCCGGGGGCCGTCGCGCTTCGCCCGGTCGGTGGCCCCGCGGAGCCGCGGTCCCGGGGGTATCCGCTGCGCGCCACGATCCGCGTCCGCGACACGAAGCAGCCCCGTTCCCCGTGACCATGGAGATCCGATGCCGTTCCTCCCCGTCGGCGGCCAGGCCGTCATCGAAGGCGTGATGATGCGCTCGCCGTCGCAGATGTCGGTGGTGGTGCGCCGCGGCGACGGCGGGCTCGCGACGCTCGATCGACCGTTCGTGTCGGTCACGCGCCGTGTGAAGGCACTCGGTCTGCCGGTGGTGCGTGGAGCCGTGTCGTTGTTCGAGACGCTCTCGCTGGGCATCACCGCGCTCAACTTCAGCGCCGACGAGGCGTCGCGCGAGACGACTCCGACCGCGGTCGCCCGGCCGGCGCCATGGTGGCAGGGGCCCGTCCAGGTGCTCACCATCGCATTCTCGCTCGGGCTCGGGGTGCTGTTGTTCGTGGTGCTGCCGGCCAAGCTCACCGGATGGCTCGGCTTCACCCACCGGATCGGGTTCGGTCTCGTGGACGGGTTGTTCCGGCTGGCGGCGTTCGTGATCTATCTGGCGCTCATCAGCCAGTGGAAGGAGATGGCCCGGGTCCTCGGATACCACGGAGCCGAGCACAAGGCCATCCACGCGCTCGAGGCGGGCGCCCCGCTCACACCCGAGAGCGTGCAGAGCTTCCCGCGGTTCCATCCGCGCTGTGGCACGTCGTTCCTGTTCTTCATCGTGGTGGTGAGCGTGGGGGTCTTCACGCTCATCGGTCGTCCGCACGGCATCGGCGACCATCTGCTGCGGATCGCTTGCATGCCCATCATCGTCGGGGTGTCGTTCGAGTTCATCCGTCTGTCCGGCAAGTACGCCGACCGGCCGTTCGTGCGCGCGCTCATCTGGCCGGGGCTCCAGTTCCAGCGTCTCACCACCCGCGAGCCCGATCTGTCGATGTGCGCGGTCGCGATCGCCTCGCTCGAGCGCGTGCGTCATGATGCCACCGTGGAGGCGCTGCAACGAGCCGGCGAGACCGCCAGAGCCGACGTGCTGTTCGTGCAATGAGGGCCGGTCACGGAGGCGCGCGCTGATGGACGCCGCGATGCGTGAGGCGCTCCGCAAGGCGGAGAGCCGTTTCGAGGAGATCACCGGCCAGCTCGGCACGCCCGAGGTGGCGGGGGATCCGCGGCGTCTGCGCGAGCTGTCCAAGGAGCGCGCCTCGTTGCAGCGCACCATGGACACGCTGGCGTCCCACCGGGCCACCGAGCGCACCGTGCTCGACGACGAGGCGGCGGTGGCCTCGGGTGATCCCGAGCTGGCCGAGCTGGCGCAGTCCGAGCTGCCCGCACTGCGCGAGAAGCTGGCCACGCTCGAGGGCGAGCTGAAGCGGTTGTTGCTGCCCCGCGACCCGGACGACGACAAGAACGTGCTGGTCGAGATCCGGGCCGGCACCGGCGGTGACGAGGCGTCCCTGTTCGCGGCGGAGCTGTACCGCATGTACACGCGACACGCCGAGCGCAAGCGCTGGAAGCAGGAGGTGCTCAGCTCGAGCGAGAGCGAGGTGGGCGGCATCAAGGAGATCATCTTCTCGCTGGCCGGTGATGGCGTGTATCGCGAGATGAAGTTCGAGTCGGGGGTACATCGCGTGCAGCGCGTGCCGGCCACCGAGGCGTCGGGGCGCATCCACACCTCGGCCGCGACCGTCGCCGTGCTCCCCGAGGTGGAGGAGGTCGACGTCGAGATCGCGGAGAAGGACATCCGCGTCGACGTCTACCGCGCCGGGGGTCCGGGCGGGCAGGGGGTCAACACCACCGACTCGGCGGTGCGCATCACCCATCTGCCCACCGGGCTGGTGGTGACCTGTCAGGACGAACGCTCTCAGATCAAGAACCGCGCGAAGGCCATGAAGGTGCTGCGTGCGCGGCTCTACGATCTGCGACTCCAGGAGCAGCAGGCGAAGCAGGCCGCGCAGCGGCGCTCGCAGGTCTCGACCGGGGATCGCAGCGCCAAGATCCGCACCTACAACTTCCCGCAGAACCGGGTGACCGACCACCGCATCGAGCTGACGCTCTACCGGCTCGGCGAGATCATGGAGGGCGATCTCGACGCGCTGACCGAGGCGCTCGTGAACGCCGACATCGCCGAGCGTCTCGAGGCGCTGGGCATGGGGGCGTAGCGACGGGATCGCCCGGCCGGGCTCGGCCCGTCTCACGGGGCCACGAGCCTGCTATGCTCCCGCCGGTCCCCCGATCATTCCAGGAGGTGACGCATGATCCTCGCGCTGGTGTGGTGGGTGCTCATCGGCCTCGTCATCGGCGGCCTCGCCAAGCTGGTGATGCCGGGGAAGGATTCCAGCCCATGGTGGGTGACCGCCCTGATCGGGATCGGCGGCTCGATGCTCGCGGGCTTCGTGGGCCGCGCCGTCGGTCATTATGGGCCCTACGACCGCGCCGGATTCTTCTGGTCGTTCGTCGGCGCGGTGATCATCGTGTGGGTCTGGCGCATGGTGCGGCGCGGGGGAGCGACCGGCACGCCGAAGACATGACGCATACGTCGTAGACGCCGATCACCGTCGCGACACACGCGATCGCCATCGAGCCCCGTCCTCCGGAGTGATCCGGAAGACGGGGCTCGTGTTTGTAGCCCGCCGTGTCGCGGCGCGGCGGCCGCGCGGGTTGCCGGTCGCGATGCGGCGTACGTTCCGCGTCGGCGGCGACATCGGGTGCCGTGGTGCGGGACGAGCCCGCGTCTTCGGCGTGACTCGTGCAGAGGAGAACCCGGCGAGGATACGGGGCGCACGGGGCGCACC
>JBIOKD010000153.1:0-7572 GCA_044451485.1 Candidatus Eiseniibacteriota bacterium
CGGCACCGGATCGGCGCCGGTGGTGGCGCGGCTCGCCAAGCAGAGCGGCGCGCTCACCGTGGCGGTGGTCACCAAGCCGTTCGGATTCGAGGGGCGGAGACGCATGCGTCAGGCCGAGGAGGGGCTCGCCGAGCTGCGCGCTGAGGTCGACACCCTGATCGTGATCCCCAACGAGCGTCTGTTGTCGGTGGTGGAGAAGGGCACCTCGCTCACCGACGCGTTCAGCGTCTGCGACGAGATCCTGCTCAAGGCGACCAAGGGGGTCTCCGACCTGGTCACCGTGCCGGGGCTCGTCAACCTCGACTTCGCCGACGTCAAGGCGGTGATGTCGAACCGCGGCAACGCCCTGATGGGCACCGGACGCGCCAGCGGCGCGAACCGCGCGGTCGAAGCGGCGCAGGCGGCGGTCTCGAGCCCGCTGCTCGAGGACGTGTCCATCTCCGGCGCCGAGGGCGTGCTGGTCAACATCACCGGTGGCCGGGATCTCACCCTTCACGAGGTGAACGAGGCGGCCAACATCGTGACCCAGGCCGCCGGCGAGGAGGCCAACGTGATCTTCGGCTCGGTGATCGATCCCAATCTCGACGGCGAGATCATCCTCACCGTGGTGGCGACCGGGTTCGGTCATCACGAGCCGCGGCTCCGTCTGATCGATCGCGGCCAGGGTCGCACCGAGATCCCCGCCGACGAGGAGATGGCGCGGCCGCGCCCGTGGCGCCGCGACGAGGGGAATGGGAACCCGCGTCCGCGACCGGGCTTCTTCGGACGCAAGGACAACGAGTCCCTCGATGTCCCGGCGTTCCTCCGCCGGCAGATGGATTGAGCCCGACCGGGGCTCGAGGTGTGTCGCCGGGGCCGCGGTCGCGGTCCCGGCGGCCCCTCATACCCGTCATGGGATGAGCCGGTGAGCTTCCTGTCCGCGCTGATCAAGTGGGGGCACAACCGCCACTACAATCGCGGTATCGAGCATTTCAACCGGGGCGAGTTCGAGAAGGCGGCCGAGTGCTTCGAAGCCGCACTCGCCGAGGTGCGCGACCCCAACGATCCGGATCACACGCTGGCGCGTTGTCATGCGGCCGAGGCCCGCGCCAACCTCGGTCTCGCCTCGCTGCACGCCGGTGACCACGCCCGCGCCGAGACCGAGTTCCGCCGCTCGCTGGACGAGAATCCCGACTACCCCGACCTGCGTTTTCAGCTGGCGCGGATCTGCGAGCGCTCGGGTCGTCTGAGCGAGGCGCTCGACGAGCTCGATCAGGCGCTGGCGCAGCACCCGCGTTACGTCGAGGCGCACCTCTTGCGCGCGGTGTGTCTGGGCCAGCTCGGCGACGGCGATGGCGCGGCCGCCGCGCTGGAGGCGGCGGTCGCACTCGGTCTCGAGCCACCCGAGCCCTCCGCCACGCCACCGCCGTCGTGGGGCCAGGCCGAGTGGCAGGCGCTCGCCGGGCGGCTCGGCGCCACTCGTGTGACCGGCGCGGCCGGCTCGCTCGACCAGGCGCTGGCGCGTTATCACGCCGGCGATCTCGACGGGGCCATCGAGGCGCTGAGCCGGGCGGTCGCGGAGCGGCCGAACTACGCCGATCTGCGCGTGCGTCTCGCCGGTCTGCTGCTCGAGCAGGGCCGGAGCGCCGAAGCGCTGACGCACCTGGGCGCGGCGCTCGAGCTCAATCCGCGCTATCTCGAGGCGCGGATGACCGCCGCCCGCGCCCATCTCGAGCGCGGCGAGGCCGACGCCGCGGTCGACCAGCTCGAACGCGCCGCCGAGGCCCATCCCGACTATCCCGACGTCTCGTTCTGGCTCGGGCTCGCCCGCTTCCGCGCCGGACGCATCGCGGCGGCGGTGACCCCGCTCGAGCGGGCGGTGGAGCTCAATCGCGAATTCGCGCGGGCACACCGTCTGCTCGGTCTCGTGTACCAGTCCCTGGGCCGCACCGAGGACGCCCTGCGCGCGGCACGGCGTGGCCTGATGCGCGACCGCGAGGTGCCCGGCGCCGCACTCGGCACCGCATTGTTGTTGCTGGCCGCCGGTGACGCGCCGGCCGCGGAGCGCGAGCTGATCCGCGCCTCGGCGCTCCAGCCCGACTACGCCGACGTGCACCTGGCGCTCGGAAGGACCCGGCGTGCCCGTGGCGCGCTCGACGAGGCGCGTCACGACTATCTCACCGCACTCGAGCTCGAGCCCGGCTACGCGACCGCCGCGCTGGAGCTGGCCGAGGTCGAGCTGGCCCTCGGTCACCCGGAGGCGGCGGAGCCGCTGCTCATCGCGCTGATCGCACAGCGTCCGGGCTGGGCGGACGCCCAGGCGCGGCTCGGACGCACCCGGCTGCTTCGCGGCGACGCCGCCGGCGCCGAGGGACCCTTGCGCGCCGCGATCGAGCGGCAGCCCGACTTCGCGGCGGCGCGCGCCGACCTCGGCTGGGCGCTGTTGGCACTCGGACGCAGCGCCGAGGCCGATGCCGAGTTCGCGCGCGCGCTCGAGCTCGATCCGCTGCATGCGCTGCCACGCCAGCAACTGGCATGGCGGGAGATGCTCGCGAAGACCGCGGTCTCACCGCGCGAATAGGGCGGGGCGAGCGCCGCGCCCGCCGTACGTCTTCAAACGGAGCCTAGGTGGTGGCCATCTTGTGACGGCCGCGGACCGCTTTCTCCACCTTGCCCGCCTTGAGACAACGGGTGCAGACGTCGATGTTCTTCACCCGGCCCTCGACCAAGGCACGCACACGCTGGAGATTGGGGTTCCAGACGCGGTTGGCCTTGTTGTTGGCGTGGCTGACCGAGTGTCCCCACATCGGGGTCTTGCCACAGACGTCACAGCGCTGAGCCACGGCATCCTCCTGATCGGGCGCGGGGAAGGCCCACGCGGGAAAAGACGTGGCATCCTATCAGGGGGTCCTGGCGCCGGCAAGCGGGGCAGGCTCTGGCGGCCGCAACGCGCCCGCCATACGTTCTCAGACAGAGCCTAGTTCGGGCTGGAGTCGAGTCATGCTTCGGCCGATGAATGGGTTGATGCGGCCCGCCGCCATCGTGGGGGGGGGCCGACCCGGGCCATTGGGCGGGGCGACACGTCGCTCGTGCCCCGCATCGTGGGGCAACCCGCCCGGCATGGGGATTGCGTTCTTCCATGCGCTTCGTCTCCCGAGGGTCATCATGTCCCGTTTCGACCTGCGCGACATTTCCACCCGTCTGGCCGGCTCCCCGAGTGCCGAGGGGCTGATCGGCGAGATGCTCGAGGCTCTGCAAGCCGCTGACCGGCATTGGCATGCCTCGTTCGCGATCTACGAGATGAGCGCCGACGCGCTGACCAGCGTCTACGAGCGCGAGGGGCTCAAATTGGTGCGTCGCGAGCTGGTCGCGCCTCTGGGCGAACTCCCCCCGGGACTCGTGCGGAAGCTGTTTCCGGGCATTGCAGGACGCGATGCCCACCCGCCCCAGAACGGAAGGGGGCCACTCGACCGCGTGCCCGCCTGGGTGGCCGAGCCCGCCGACGCGCGCTCGCTCATGGCGCTGACCCCGTTCTGGGAATGGTCGTCGTGCGGGCTGGTGGTGGTCCGGGACAAGCAGGACATCCTGGGACTCGTGGTCCTGGTGAGCCGCAAGCGCAACGCCTTTGGTCCGCGCGAGCTGGAGCAGGTCGTCGCGGTGGCCAACATGGCCGGGCTGGTGCTCGCGCAGCACCTGTTCCGCGAGCGTCACCGCCAGGCGATGAACGATCAGACCGCCGCCGAGCGCACGGCGGAGCAGTTCCAGGGCCGCATCAACGAGCTCGACGCGCTGACCTCCCAGCTCGAGAACGAGAACGCCGAGAAGAGCGGGCGGGTGGACCAGCTCCTGACCGAGCTGCAGCGTCTCCATGCCGACTCGAGCTCCCACAAACAGGAGCTGGAGCGCGCGCGTGGCCAGCTCGAGGCCCTCGAGCAGCAGTCGGCGGCCGCGACCGAGCACCTGACCAACGCGTTCGACGAGCTCACCGCTGCACGATGGCAGCTCGGCGATCTCGATCGCACCATGATCTTCGTGCGTGAGGTGACCCAGGCGCTGGCGCTCGGACAGGAGCCCATGCTGGTGCGTGACAGCATCCTCGGCTGGCTGCACGAGGACTTCGACATCGGCCGTGTGAGTCTGATGGTGCTCGATCGCGACGGTCAGACACTGCGTATCGAGGGTCAGCGTGGTCTCGACCTGGCGCTGGTGCAAACGGTGCGGGTGAGCGTCGGACAGGGCGTGTCGGGGTGGGTGGCCCAGAACAGGAAGCCGTTGTTCGTGCGGGTGGGCGAGGACGGCGCCGCCGGCCGCGCCGCCGGTGTGATCGGCGCGGGCTATCGCACCGAGGACTTCATCGCCGTGCCCGTCATCCACCAGGGCATGCTGATCGGCGTGCTCAATCTCACCGAGAAGCGCACCGAGGCGGGGCTCGACGAGTCGGATCTCGACCGGGCGTGGTTCGCGGCCTGGGCGCTGGCGGTGTCGCTGGCCGACGAGGCTCGCGCCGACCGGCTCGCGTCCCAGGGCAGCGATCTGGCGTCCCGGCTCGCGTCGTAGGATCGAACCGAACCTACTCCTCGAAGCCCTCGTTGGCGATCACCACGCGATAACGGGGCAGCCCGTTCTCGGCCGGCGCGATCAGACGCACGTCGTCGAGCCAGGCCCGCCCCACACCGACCAGGTGCAGACCGAAGTCGAGCAGTCGGGCGTCCGGTGGCACCCGCAGAGTGATCTCCACCGGCCGCCAGTCGCTGGTGCCGATCACCGGCGTCGAGTCGGAGCGTGCGAAGGCGAGCAGCTTGCCCTGATCGGCCTCGGCGCCGATCCAGAGCAGCGCCGCCCCCACCACACCGTCGGTCCGCACCATGCCGCTCAGGGTCACGGTGCGGCCGCGGAGCGGCTCGGCATCGGTGCGCTGCGAGAACCCGGCGAGACTCAACGCGGTGCTGTCGGGAGCCCCGCACACCACGCAGCCGCTGGCGAGCCCACGCGAGGCGACCGTGCTGTCGCGGAGGTATTGGCAGCGGCCGTGCTCGGTCGGGGTCTTGCCCCAGCCGACCGGCTCGGCGTCGACGCGGAACACGCCCTCCCAGGTGGCCTCGTTCTTGACCGGTCCGCCGGCCTTTCGCCAGGCGTCGAAACCCCCCACCAGCACCGCCACCCGCGGATCCGCAGGCCGCGGCATCGCCCGCGCGGCTTCCAGCGCCTCCTCCTCGTGGGGGCAGGAGCAATAGAAGATCAGCTTCTTGTCGGCCGGCAGACGGTCGTGGTGCGCGGCCACCTGGTCGAATGGCATCGCGATGTCACCGTCGACGTGGCCGAGTGCGCGCTGTCCCGGGTAACGCACGTCCACCAGCACCGCGGTCCCGCGCTTGAACGCGAGCAGGGCCTGGGTGGCTCCGACCCGGGTGACCGGGACCGTGTCCGCGCCCGCCGGCGTGTCGGCGCGCGCGACCGTGGGGGCGAGTCCGACACACGCCAGCAGGAGGAGGAGGGGACGCATCGGGGGTCTCGGGGCGACTGTGTGGGAGGCGGGAGCCGGGCGAGACTACCGCACCTCGCGGGTGGTGGCGAAGCCGCGTCGTGTTGATTCCCGGACGTGGCGTCGCGACAATGCGAGCATGTCCGCCCCATCCACGGCCACCGGCGCGCGCCGGCCGCTCGAGCCCGGTACCCGCGTCCAGTTCCTGACCGGGGTGGGACCGGCGCGGGCGCCGCTGTTCGAGCGTCTCGGGATCGGGACGCTGGAGGATCTGCTCCGGCACTATCCGCGTCAGTACCTCGACGCCCGCACCTTCGTCCCGATTCGCGACCTGCACCCCGGCGCGCTGGTCACGGTGCAGGGCGTGATCCGCCAGGCGGCGGCGCTGCGCACCCGCGGCGGCCGCACCGACTTCGCCTGCACGCTGGCCGACGACACCGGTCGTGTTCAGACCTACTTCTTCGGTCAGCCGTTCCTCTCCCGTGTGCTCAGACCCGGCACCCGCGTCGTGATGAGCGGCGAGCTGGATCCGCTCGACCGGCGGCTCCACAACCCGATGTTCGAGGTGGTGGAGGGCGAGGTCGAGGAGCTGCTCCACGTCGGTCGTCTGGTGCCGGTGCACCCGCTCACCCGTGGCGTGACCGCCCGCGGTCTCCGCCAGGCGGTCAAACGCGCCCTCGACGCGGTGGGTGGCGACGTGGTGGATCCGCTGCCCGAGGAGACCCGACGCTCACTCGGTCTCGGTCCACTCGGCGAGGCACTGCGACAGATCCACTTCCCCGACGACGACACCCATCTGGCCGCGGCGCGCGAGCGTCTGGCGTTCGAGGAGCTGTTCCTCCTCCAGACCGTGCTCGAGCTGCGCCGTCGGGTGCTGCTCGAGGAGGGACGTGGTCTCACCACCGCCGGTCCGGGCCGGCTCGCCGCGGCGGCGCTCGCGGCGCTGCCGTTCATCCTCACCGCCGACCAGACCCACGCGCTGGACGAGATCGTGGCCGACATGCGCCGGCCGTTCCCGATGCACCGACTGCTCATCGGCGACGTGGGGAGCGGGAAGACCGTGGTCGCGCTGCTGGCCGCGCTGCACGCGGTGGAGCACGGTCTGCAGACGGCGTTCATGGCCCCGACCGAGATCCTGGCGCGCCAGCACGCCGTCACCCTCGAGCGCTTCGCGGCCCCGGCCGGCACGGCGGTGGCGGTGCTCACCGGTGCCACGCCCGCGGCCGAGCGGCGCGCGCTCGCGAAACGGCTCGCCGCCGGCGAGCCGCTGATCGTGGTCGGCACCCACGCACTGCTCGAGGACAAGGTGGCCATGCCGGCGCTCGGTCTCGCGATCGTCGACGAGCAGCACCGCTTCGGCGTCAAGCAGCGTGCGATGCTGGCCCGCAAGGGGGTCATCCCCGACGTGCTGGTGCTGTCGGCCACCCCGATCCCACGCACCCTGGCGCTGGCCGCATACGGGGATCTCGAGATGAGCACGCTGCGCTCGCGTCCACGCGGACGCGGGCGTCTGGTGACGCGTGTCGCCGGCGAGGAGAAGCATCCACAGGTCCTCGAGTTCATGGCCCGCGAGGTCGCTGCCGGCCGTCAGGCGTTCGTGGTGGTCCCGCTGATCGAGGATGCGGGGCGTGCCGACTTCAAGGCGGCCGAGGCGGAGGCGGCGCGGCTCGCGGCGCACCCGGCGCTGTCCGGCGTCCGTGTCGGTCTGCTCCACGGGCGCATGAAGCCAGACGCCAAACGCGACACCATGGAGGCGTTCGCGGCCGGGCGTATCGACGTGCTGGTGGCGACCACGGTGGTGGAGGTGGGGATCGACGTCCCCAACGCCACGCTGATGGTGGTCGAGAACGCCGACCGCTTCGGGCTCTCGCAGCTCCACCAGCTGCGTGGCCGGGTGGGTCGTGGCGCGCACCGCTCGGTGTGTGTGTTGATACCGGGGCCGTCGGCCACCACCACCGGACGCGCGCGGATCGATGAGATGACCCGCAGCGACGACGGCTTCGCGCTCGCCGAGGCCGATCTCCGGCTGCGCGGCCCCGGCGAGCTGTGGGGTCTGCGTCAGAGCGGGCTGCCGCGTCTCAAGCTCGCCGACCTCTGGCGCGACGGAGCGC
>JBIOKD010000154.1:0-7534 GCA_044451485.1 Candidatus Eiseniibacteriota bacterium
CGCGCTGCTGGCGCTCGCCCTGGCGCTCGCGCTGGCCGGCGCGTGGTCGCTGATCCGGCTGGTCACGCGTCCGCTGCGCGAGGCGAGCGATCTGGCGCGGGCGATCGCCAACGGACAGCTCGATCGCCGGCTGCCGGTGCGCAGCGACGACGAGCTCGGGCGTCTGGCCGAGTCCATGAACGCGATGGCCGCCGCGCTGAGCGACTCGCGCCGGCGTGAATCGCAGGAGGCCGGCCGGCTAGGTGACACCGCAGAGGCGATGGTGCGTGTGGCCCAGACGGCACGCGGCACCGATGACCCGGCCGCGGTCTTCCGCATGGTGGCCGAGCAGGCACGGCGGATCACCGGTTGCAGCGGCGTGGCGCTGGCGGTGGCCGACGAATCCCGGCGCGTGCTGGAGTTCCGTCACTTCGATCCGGCCCCGCCCTGGGGCGGTCTCGACACCGGCATGGGGCTCGAACCCGAGATCGCCGACCGCTTCTGGGAGGCCACCCCACCGCTCATCCGTCTCACGCTGCGCTCGCCGGTCGACGATCTTTCGGGCCGGCTGGCGCGGGCCGGGTTCCGATCCGGGATGCTGGTGCCGTTGACGGTGGCCGGGGCGCCACCGGCGGCGCTGCTGCTCGTGTCACAGCACGGCGATTCGTTTTCGAGCGCCGAGACGCAGGTGCTCACCGGTCTCACCAGCCATCTCTCCGCGGCGCTCCACGCGCAGCAGCTCAGCAAGCGGCTCGAGGAGGCGTTCACCGAGCTCCAGGCCACCCAGGACCAGCTGGTGCGCGCCGAGAAGCTGCGCGCCACCGGGGAGCTCGCGGCGGGCGTGGCCCACGACTTCAACAACGTGCTGGGCGCCATCCTCGGACGTCTGCAGCTCCTGCAGCGCCGGCTCCTGAAGCGCGAGCTGGCCGAGCACGAGCTGGCCGACTCGCTGGCCACCATGGAGCTGGCGGCGCACGACGGCGCCGAGACCGTGCGCCGGCTGCGCCAGTTCAGCAGCGGTGACGCGCCCGAGTCGGTCGGATCGGTGGACCTCGGCGAGGCCATGGCGGCGGCGGCGGCCTTCACCCGCACCCGCTGGCGTGACGAGGCCGAGTCCTCGGGACGACCGGTGCATCTCGAGCTCCGTTGCGAGCCCGGGGTGTGGGTGCGCGGGCGCGCGAGCGAGCTGCGCGAGGTGTTCACCAACCTGATCCTGAACGCGCTCGACGCGCTGCCCGAGGGGGGCTCGATCGTGCTGGCCGCGCATGCCGTGGACGACGAGGCGATCGCGGTCATCGAGGACGACGGCATCGGCATGTCGTCCGAGGTCCTGGGACGGGTGTTCGACCCGTTCTTCACCACCAAGGGCGCTCGTGGAACCGGTCTCGGTCTCAGCATCGTGTACGGGATCGTGCGCCGCATGGAGGGCAACCTGTCGGTGGAGAGCGATCCGGGCGACGGCACCCGTGTCGAGCTGTGCTTCCCGCTGGCCGCGGCACCGCCCGCTGAACCCGCTCCCGCGTCGGCGCGTGTCCCCGTCGGCGCCGAGCCGGTCCGCGTGCTGAGCGTGCTGGTCGTGGACGACGAGAACGATGTGTGCGCGCTGCTCGGCGACATCTGTCAGGCGCTCGGACACCGCACCACCGTGTGCACCTCCGGCCCGGCGGCGCTCGAATCGTTCTCGGCCGGCCGGTACGACATCGTGCTCAGCGATCTCGGGATGCCTGGCATGACCGGGTGGGACCTGGTGCGCGTGTTGCGGGAGCGCGACCGCGAGGTGCCGATCGCGCTGGTGACCGGCTGGGGCGACACCGTCGATCCGGCCACGGCGCGCGCGGCCGCCGTCGACCTGGTGATCGCCAAGCCGTTCACGATCGACGACATCGCACGAGCCCTGGCGCTGGCCAGTGGGGAGCACCGCCGGGCCGCGTAGGAGTAGAGCGGGGACGCCCGAATGGCTGCGTTGCGCGGCCGGCTCCTCGCTCCAACGTGGCCCTGAGGCCACGATTCCGCTCGTCGCTCGACCGCGACGCCTTGCCCTCGGGCGTCCCCGCTCTACTCCATAGCGAACGCCCGCGCACGGTCCGCCGAGCCGCTATACTGCCGCGCCGTGGGACGGACCCCGACACGCATCATCGCCCGCGTCGCGCTGGTCGCGTGCGCGCTCCTCGCCGCCGGTTGCGCGCGTCACGACACGGGACCCGGTGGCCGGCGGTACTTCGGCGATCTCACCCCTCCGGCGGACGACGTCTTCGCGTTCAACCTCACCGCCGAGCCCGAGTCCTACGATCCCGGTCTCGCCTCGGGCCAGCCCGACGGCATGGTGTGCCGGCTATTGTTCGAGGGTCTGACCCGCGCCGATCCCCGCACCCTCGAACCGCTGCCGGGGCAGGCCGAGCGCTGGGAGGTGAGCCACGACGGCCTCACCTACACGTTCCACCTGCGGTATGGCCTGCGCTGGTCGGACGGACACCCGTTGACCGCCGAGGATTTCCGCTGGTCGTGGCTCCGCGTGCTCGATCCGGCGACCGGCGCGCGCTACGCGAGCACGCTGCTCCCGATCCGCAACGCGGCGCGCTACAACTCGGGCGAGCTCGCCGATCGCGACGCGGTCGGGATCCGGGCCCCGGACGACAGCACGCTGATCGTCACGCTCGAACGACCCACGGCCTACTTCCTCTACCTGGTGCAGTTCTACACCGCGATGCCGGTGCGTCGCGACGTGATCGAGCGCTGGGGTCCGGCCTGGACACGACCAGGGCATCTGATCGGCAACGGCGCCTTCACGCTGGCCTCGTGGCGCCAGAACGACCGGTTCGTGTTCGATCGCAACCCGTTCTACTGGAACGTCACCCAGGTGCGTCTGCGACGGGTGGTCGGATACACGGTCGACAACATCAACACCTCCACCAACCTCTACAAGGCCGGGGTGCTGGACTGGAACCCGAGTGGTGCCATCCCGTCCAGCTTCATCCCGTTCATGCGCCGCTTCGCCGACTACCGGCACGGACGCTATCAGGCCTTGTACTTCTATTCGATCAACGTCACCCGCAAGCCGTTCGACGACGTGTGGGTGCGACGCGCGCTCAACTACGCGCTCGATCGCGACGCGATCGCCAACGATCTGCTCAAGCGAAGTCGGGAGCCGTGGGGCAACATGACACCGGCGGGCTACCCGGGGTACGCCCGACCGCCCGGCATCCGCTACGACCCCGCATTCGCCCGCGAGTGTCTCGCCAGGGCCGGCTTTCCGGGCGGCCGGGGCTTTCCGACCATCCACCTGCTGTTCAACACCAGCGAGGATAACCGCCGGATCGCCGAAGCGATCCAGGCGATGTGGACGCGCGAACTGGGCATCCCGGTCGAGCTCGAGAACCAGGAATGGGGCTCGTTCATGCAAGCGATGACGACACTCCACTACGACGTCGTGCGACGCTCGTGGATCGGGGACTACCTCGACCCGAACACGTTCCTGTCGTGCTTCCGCTCCAGTGATGGCAACAACCGCACCGGCTGGCGTGACGCCCGCTACGATGCCCTGCTCGACTCGGCCGCCGCCACCGTGGATCCGGCGCGGCGGATGCGTCTGCTCGGCGAGGCCGAGACGCGTCTGCTGGACCAATGCCCGGTGATCCCCATCTATCACTACTCCACCAACGAGCTGGTGAAGCCGTACGTGCAGGGGATCTACCCGACCCCGCTCGACGTCCATCCGCTCGAGGGGGTGTGGATCGACCGCGACTGGAGGACCCGCGCGACCCAGGTGGCGGGCGACGCGGAACACCGTCCATGACCCGATTTCTCATCCGTCGTCTGCTGATGTTCGTGCCGACCCTGTGGATCATCGGCTCGCTTGCGTTCGTGCTGGTGCGTCTCGCTCCGGGGGGCCCGTTCCTCTCCGAGCGTGAGATCCCGGCCGCGGCCCGGACCCAGCTCGCGCACGCCTACGGTCTCGACCGGCCGCTGAGTGAGCAGTACCTGAGATTCTGGGGCAACGCGCTCCATCTCGATCTCGGGCCTTCGTACAAGTACCCGGGCCGGCAGGTGCGCGAGATCATCGCCGAGGCGCTGCCGGTGTCCATGGAGCTCGGCGGATGGGCGCTGCTGGTGGCGCTCGCGTTCGGCGTCCCGATCGGTGTGATCGCGGCGTTGCGTCAGAACACCGGCTGGGACTACGCCGCCATGGGTCTGGCGCTGGCCGGGGTCTCGATCCCCAACTTCGTGCTCGGTCCCCTGCTGGTGCTGGTGTTCGCACTCACGCTCTACGTCTTCCCACCGGCGCTGTGGCAGGGCGCCTCCAGCCGCGTGCTGCCGGTGGTGACGCTCGCCACCGCCTACGTCGCCTACGTGGCGCGTCTCACCCGTGCCGGCATGCTCGAGGTGTTGCGCCAGGACTTCGTGCGCACCGCGCGCGCCAAGGGACTCGCCGAGCGTGTGGTGGTGGCCAAGCACGCGCTGCGGCTCGGCATCCTGCCGGTGGTCTCCTACGTCGGCCCCGCCGCCGCGCGCATCCTGATGGGGTCGGTGGTGGTGGAGACCATCTTCGAGGTGCCGGGGCTCGGCCGTTACCTGGTCAACGCCGCGTTCAACCGGGACTACACGCTGGTGCTGGGCGAAGTGCTGTTCTACGCCGGCTTCCTGATGGTGCTCAACCTGCTGGTGGACGTCGCGTACGCCTGGCTCGATCCACGCGTGGAGCTGGCATGAGCGCGGTGTCGGCCACGGCGATCGGGCCCCGCCTGGGACGGCACCCGCGGAGTTTGTGGGCGCACGCATGGCGACGCATGTCCCGCAACCGGGCGGCGGTGGCGTCGGCGGTGTTCCTGTTGTGGATCTCGGGCACCGCGGCGCTGGCGCCGTGGCTGCCGGGCATGACGGATCCCACGCTCCAGAACCTGGCGCTCGGCGCGGCGCCGCCGTCGGCCGCGCACTGGTTCGGGACCGACGAACTCGGGCGCGACCTGCTCGCGCGTGTGGTCTTCGGCGGGCGCATCTCGCTGCTGATTGGATTCGTCGGCACGCTGGTGAGCCTGCTCGTCGGGGTCACCTGGGGCGCGGTTGCCGGCTATCGCGGTGGACGCGTGGACGACGCGATGATGCGGATCGTCGACATCCTCTACTCGCTCCCCTACATCTTCCTCGTCATCCTGCTGCTGGTGTTCTTCAGCCGGAGCATCCTGATGCTGTTCGTTGCGCTCGGGCTGGTGCAATGGCTCACCATGGCGCGCATCGTGCGCGGACAGGTGTTGTCGCTCAAGCACCAGACGTTCGTTGAGGCCGCACGGGCGCTGGGGGCGAGCGACGCCGCCATCGTGTTCCGGCACGTGGTGCCCAACACGCTTGGACCGGTGATCGTGTACACCACCCTGACGGTGCCGGCGGTGATCCTTCAGGAGGCGTTCCTGAGCTTCCTCGGGCTGGGCGTGCAGCCACCCGCCGCCTCGTGGGGAACACTGGTGGCCGACGGCGCGCGTGTGATGGCGCTGTTCCCGTGGATGGTCCTTTTTCCGGGACTGGCATTGTCGCTGACCTTGTTCTGCTTCAACTTCCTCGGTGACGGATTGCGCGACGCGCTCGATCCGCAGGATCGCCGCGACGTCCAGTGAGCCGCGGCGGGTGGCGCACCGGGTTTGCGCGCCCCCGGCGGCCTCCCGTACCATCGGATCCCACATGAGTGCGCCCACCCGACCCGTCCCGAGCCGCACGCAGACCGGCACGTCCACGCCCCGGCACGAGCCGGAGCCCGAAGCGCCGGGCGAGTCCGCGGTCTCGCTGGTGGTGGCCGACCCGCAGGCGATCGATCGCAGCGCGCTGGCGGCGCTGCTGCGTCACCCGGGCGGATTCCGGGTGCTGGCCGAGGTCGGATCGGCCGAGGAGGCCATCGAACGCTGTCGACGGGTCCGACCGGACGTGCTGCTGCTCACGCTCAGCCTGCCCTCGGCGAGCGGGGATCCGGCGCTCCCGCTGGTGATCCGCGCGCTGCCCGAGCTCAAGGTGGTGGCGATGTCCGAGCGTGGCTGGGGCAATTGTCTGGTGCTCAATCCGCCGTCACGCGCCAACCTACCGCCGAACGTGAATCCGCGGTGCGAGAACGGCATCGATTGTCTGCAGCTCGCCGCCGCACAGGGCGCACGCGCCACGGTGCGCCGCAGTGCCGATCCGCACGCGCTCTTCGCCGCCATCCGCACGGTGGCCGCCGGTCACCAGGCCTACGAACCCGGCACCATCGAGACGCTCGCGGCGCAGCGCCCACGGAGCGGCCGCGCGCTTTCCGCGCGGGAGCTCGAGGTGGCGGCCCTGCTCGCCGAAGGCATGTCGAACAAGGAGATCTCGACCGCGCTCGAGATCAGCGAGCCGACGGTGAAGAAGCACGTCGGCCGCGTCCTGGTGAAGCTCGGCGTGCAGGACCGGCTGCAGGCCGGGCTGTTCGTGGCACGACACCCGCTGCTCTTCCAGCCGACGCCGCGCACGCCCGTCTCCTAGCGACGCGCGGCGACGCTAACCGGCGGCGACCGCCTCGCGCTCGGCCGGACTCATCACCCGCCCGTCGCGCACCAGCCCGCGTGCCCACTCCAGACGCACCGGCAGATTGCACAGCAGCACGCCGCGCACCACGTCGTCACGCAGGTAGTAGACGATCCCCTCGCGTCCCGGCACCGACCACACCGTCTGGGTGTCGAGCCGGCGTGGATCCATGTCGCCGACGCCGTCGAAGCGAAGCTCGAACGCCTGGAACCACAACGCCGGCATCCAGGTGTAGGGCGTCGCCACACCCGCCATGTTGGCGCCCGCGCACCGGCCCTGGTGCATCGCATGGTCGGCGCACTCGACACGCATGAGCTGTCCGAGCGCCAGGTAGGGGAACTCGGCCACGTCGCCGGCGGCGTACACGTCGGGTGACGAGGCGTGCGTGAACTCGTCGACCACGACCCCTTCGTCGATGGCCAGACCGGCCACGTCGGCCAGGGCGATCTGCGGCTCGGCACCCATGTCCACGAGCACGATCTGGGTCGCCAGCCGGTTGCCCTGGTGGGTTCGCGCGTAGAGCATGTCCGGCTGCTCGTCGATTTCGACCAGTGTCTCGCCGGTCACCGTCTCGACTCCGTGCTCGCGCAACAGATCGGCGAGCGCGAGGCCGAGCTCGCGTGGCACGAGACGGTGCAGCGGGTACTCGTCGGGATACAGGAGTGTGATGTCCTTGCCGCGGTGACGCAGCGCCGCCGCCATCTCGATGCCGGTGAGACCACCCCCGAGCATGGTCACGTGCTGCAGGTGCTCGAGCCGCTGCTCCATGACGAAGTAGTCCTCGAGGTCGCGGAAGTACCGCACCCCGGCGGCCTGGGCGCCCGGGATGTCGAGCCGGCGCGGGCGCGACCCGGTGGCGATCAGCAGCGAGCCGTAGGAGTAGCTCTCGCCACGCTCGTCGTAGATCACCCGCCGCTCGCAATCGAGCTCCACCACCTCGCGGCGGTAGGCGACCCGAACTCCGTGTTCGGCGTAGAAGCCGTCGGGGTGCACGGGCAGCCGCTTCAGACCTTCGGGGTCGTACCACACG
>JBIOKD010000155.1:0-7526 GCA_044451485.1 Candidatus Eiseniibacteriota bacterium
GCGGCGCCGGATCGGATTCGAACGCGTTCTGCGACGCCAATCCGCATCTCCTGGCGCGCACCGCGTTGCGTCTGTTCTACACCCGCGAACGAATCATGACCGAAACGGCCAAGCGGGCGTTCGTGACCCCCGATCTCACGCCCTTGCCGTGGACCGCCGCCGAGCTGCCCGGGGGCGAGACACCGGTGTGAAGACGGAGGAGCGATGCGGATTCGCGACATGAACTGGATGCAGGTCGAGGCGCGGTTGAAGCGCGACGATCGCGCCGTCCTGCCGATCGGCAGCACCGAGCAGCATGCCTACCTGAGTCTCGCCACCGACAGCGTGCTGGCCGAGCGGGTGGCGATCGACGCCGCCGAGCCGCTCCAGGTGCCGGTGTTCCCCGCCCTGGCCTATGGCATCACCCCGGGATTCATGGCCTATCCGGGGACCGTCACGGTGTCGGCGGAGCACTACTTCCCCTTCCTGCGCGACGTGCTCGACAGCATAGCCACGCACGGCTTCCGGCGCATCCTGGTGGTGAACGGGCACGGCGGCAACACGCCCGCCCGCGTCGCGGCCTACGAGTGGATGGCGCGGCGTGGCGGGGTCCAGCTCCTGTGGCACGACTGGTGGAACGCGCCCGCCACCATGGCGCGGGTGCGCAGCATCGACCTGGTCGCGTCGCACGCCTCGTGGATGGAGAGTTTCGAATGGACCCGGGTGGAGGGGGTGGATCCGCCCGAGGGGGAGAAGCCGCTGCTGGACATGAACCGCATGAAGATCCTCGACCCGCGCGCGACCCGTGACTATCTCGGCGACGGCAGCTTCGGCGGCCGTCACCGTCAGTCCGACGAGGCCATGCGCGCCATCTGGGAGGTGGCCGTCGAGGAGACCCGGGAGCTGCTCACGAGCGGCTGGGTCTAGAGTCGGGCTCGCCGAGGCCGCCCGATCGCTTCGTGGCAGGGTCCGTGAAACCCGCGGACGGCGCCGTGCGTAACCCTTCCGTTGTCGCGTGACGGGGGAGGACCGCGCGGACCGGCGCCCGATCCTCCTCCCGCCGCGACCCGATGGCCGATGGGGCCGGCCCGCCCACCCGGGTAGAGCCCGATACCAAGCCCCGACCGGCCGATCGCGCCCGAGACCCAAGCGGGCGCCGCCAGCGGGAGGTCGTCATGCAGGGGAGCGGGAACGGCAGGCGGTGGCGCGGCCGGTGGATCTGGGTGGCGGCGGTGCTGGTGGCGGCCGCGGCGGTCGGGGTGACCCTGGTCGCGCGCAACGCCGACGGCAAGGGAACGGCCACGGCCAAGAAGAAGCCCGACGCGGATGCTCCTCTGGCCTCGCCGGTCGAGCTTTCCGCGGTGCGGCGTGGGGACATCTCCACGTACCTGCAGAGCACCAGCATGCTCGAGGCCCGCAACGCGGCGGCGCTGGTGGCCCAACGGCAGGGTCAGGTGGTGGAGCTGGACGCCGAGGAGGGCCGCTGGGTCGCGCGCGGCACCGTGCTGGCCCGGCTCGACGACACCGCCGCGCGGCTGGCGGTCGAGCGGGGCGAGGTGGCGCTCGACAACGCCAAGCGCGAGCTCGAGCGTGGCCGTCAGATGCAGGCACAGGGCTTCCTGAGTCCCAAGGAGATGGACGACCTGCAGCTCAAGCAGCGCAGCGCCGATGTCGATCTCGCCCAGGCCCGCTTCGACCTGTCGCAGATGCGGATCGTGGCGCCGTTCGACGGCTGTGTCACCTCGCGCTCGGTCAATCTCGGCGAGACCGTGACCCCCGGACGCGAGTGCTTCCGACTCGAGGACTTCTCGCCGGTGCTGGCCCGGGTCCACTTCCCGGAGAAGGAGGCGTCCCACGTGCGTGTGGGGCAGGAGGCGACCGTCGAGCTCGACGCCCATCCCGGGGAGATCCACCCGGCGCGGGTCACGCTCGTGAACCCCGTGGTGGATCGCGACAACGGCACCTTCAAGGTCACGCTCGAGCTGCCCAACGCGCACGGCACCCTCAGGCCCGGTGCGTTCGCGCACGTGCGGCTGCGCACCGGCAGCTTCGCCGGGGCGACCCTGGTGCCGCGTCGGGGGATCCTCACCGAGGACGGCGATCCGTACGTATTCGTGGCCCGTGGCGACAGCGTGGTGCGGGTCACCGTGCAGGTGGGGGCCGTGCAGGGGGACGACGCCCAGGTGGTGGCCGGACTGGTCCCCGGGGAGCGGGTGGTGACGGGGGGTCAGGGCGGGCTCAAGAACGGGGCGAAGATCAAGGTCGTGAGGTTCTGAGCCCGCGCGTGCGTCGCGCACTCGGGGCGGGAGGGGAGCCGGCATGAAGCTCGTCGACGGCGCGATCCGCCGGCCGGTCACGGTGCTCATGGTGACGCTCGGTCTGGTCCTGTTCGGACTGGTCGCGGCCTCGCGTCTGTCGGTGGATCTGCTCCCCGACATCTCGTATCCGTCGCTCACCGTGCGCACCGACCTGCCCGACGCCGCCCCGGGCGACGTCGAGCAGTTCGTGACCCGACCGGTGGAGGAGGCGGTCGGCGTGGTGCCGGGTCTCACCCATCTGCACTCGGTGTCCCACCCCGGCCAGTCCGAGGTCACGCTCGAGTTCGCATCGGGCACACGGATGGACCTGGCGTCGTTGTCGGTGCGCGAGAAGCTCGACCTGGTCACGCTGCCACGCGAGGCGAGGCGCCCGACCATTCTCCGCTTCGATCCCTCGCTCGAGCCGGTGATGCGGGTGCGTCTGTCCGGCGGCGGCAACCTGCAGCGTCTGCGCCGGATCGCCGAGCGCACCCTGCAGGCCGATCTCGAAGGCGCGGCCGGGGTCGCGGCGGTCAAGGTGGCGGGTGGCGAGGAGGAGGAGATCCAGGTCGAGGTGGACGCGGCACGGCTCTCGGCGACCGGTCTCACCCTCGCCGACGTGACCCGGCGGCTCGCCGAGGAGAACGTCAACGTCGCCGGCGGCTCCCTGACCGAGGGGCGCTCCGAGTACCTGGTGCGGGTGGCGAACCAATTCGACGACCCGGCCGAGATGCGCGACATCGTGCTCGCCACCCGCCCGACCGGCAACGTGCGTCTCTCGGACGTCGCCACCGTGGCGCGTGGCTCGAAGCTCCGCGAGGTGGTGGCGCGGGTCGGCCGTGACGAGGCGGTGGAGATCGCGATCTACAAGGAGGGCGACGCCAACACGGTGGCGGTGGCGCGCGCGGTGCGCCAGCGGCTCGCCCACCTGGCGCTGCCACCGGATCTGCGGCTCACCACCGTGGCCGATCAGTCGCGTTTCATCGAGCACTCGGTCCGCGACGTGGTGGACGCGGCCCTGATCGGCGGTCTGCTGGCGATCCTGGTGATCTTCGCCTTCCTGCGCGACCCACGCTCGACGCTCATCATCGGTCTGTCGATTCCTCTTTCGATGTTCGCCGCGTTCATCGCCATGTACCGGCTCGGGGTGTCGCTCAACCTGATGTCGCTGGGTGGTCTCGCCCTCGGCGTCGGTCTCCTGGTGGACGACTCGATCGTGGTGCTCGAGAGCATCTTCCGCACCCGCGAGCAGGGACTCGATCTCAAGGAGGCGGCGAGCCAGGGCACGCGCATGGTGGCGATGGCGGTGACCGCATCGACGCTCACCACCGTGGTGGTGTTCCTTCCGCTGGTGTTCGTGGAGGGCGTGGCCGGGCAGCTGATCCGCGACCAGGCCCTCACCGTGTCGCTGTCGCTGATGGCCTCGCTGCTGGTGGCGCTGCTGGTGATCCCGACCGTGGCGGCACTCGGCGGCCGCGCCGCGACGGACGCCCCCGCCTTCGAGGGGCGGCGCGGGCGGTGGCGCACCGGTCTGGGATGGCTGACCTTCGGCCTGCTGGCGCTACCCCGGCTCGTGACCCACGCGGCGGCGTGGGTCGGGGCACGGGTGCTGGTGCCGGTACGCCGACTCTTCGAACCGGTCGAGCACGCCCAACGCACACTCGAGCGCGTGTACCCGCGCATCCTGTCGGCGGCGCTCGCCCACCGCGGGCGGGTCCTGGCCGGCGCGGCGATCGCGCTGGTGGTGGCGCTGGTGGGGGCCACGCGGCTGCCACTCGACCTGTTCCCGTCGTTCGCGCAGGGCGAGTTCCGATTCGACGTGCGCATGCCCGAGGGCGGCGCGCTGGCCGTCACCGACGCCACGCTCGAGCGGGTCGCCGGGGTGGCGCTCGCGGACCGGCGGGTGAAGTACGTGTACACGAGCGCCGGTCAGACCGACCTGGCGGCGTTCTCCGGCTCGGCACGCGAGCCCAATCGCGGCCAGCTCGCGGTGGTGCTGGTACCCGGCGCCGGTCGCGCGGTCGAGGAGGAGGTGGCGGGCCACCTGCGGGCCGAGCTCGAGCGCGTGCCCGGTCTGAGCTACGACTTCGCGCGTCCACAGCTGCTCACCTTCAAGAGTCCCGTCGAGGTCGAGGTCTACGCCTACGACCTCGACACCCTGCGGGCGGTGGCACAGGCGGTGGCGGCGCGTCTCGGCTCGGTGCGCGGCATCCAGGATCTCGAGTCGTCGATGCGCTGGGGCGATCCCGAGGTGCAGATCACCTTCGATCGTGACCGGCTCGCGGCCTATCACCTCGATCCGCTGCGTGCCTCGCAGCTGGTGCGCAACGCGGTGCAGGGCGAGGCGGCGACCCAGTTCAGCGACCTCGACCGCAAGCTCGACGTGCGGGTGCGCGCCGAGCAGGATCAGCGCTCGCAGGTCGCGCAGCTCGCCGATCTCGAGGTCGGTCGCAACGGCGTGGTCGCGGTGCCATTGGCCGCGGTGGCCGACATCCGGGTCGAGCGTGGCCCGGGCGAGGTGCGACGGATCGCCCAGCAACGTGCCGCGGTGGTGAGCGCCAATCTCAAGGGCCGCGACCTGGGCTCGGCGTCACGGGACATCGAAGCGACGCTCGCGGCCATGCCACTGCCACCCGGTGTCCACGTCGGGCTGGCCGGTCAGAACCGCGAGATGGGCGAGTCGTTCGCATCGATCCGGTTCGCGCTGCTGCTGGCGATCTTCCTCGTCTACCTGGTCATGGCGAGCCAGTTCGAGTCGCTTCTCCATCCGTTCGTCATCATGTTCACGCTGCCGCTCGGGGTCATCGGCGTGATCCTGACCTTGGCCGTCACGCGGATGCCGGTGAGCGTGATGGTGCTGATCGGGATGCTGGTGCTGTCGGGGATCGTGGTGAAGAACGCGATCATCCTGGTGGACTACACCAACCGCATGCGCGCGCGTGGCAAACCCAAGACCGACGCCCTGATCGAGGCCGGCGTGGTGCGTCTGCGCCCGATCCTGATGACCACGCTCACCGCGGTGCTGGGTCTGGTGCCGATGGCGCTGGCGGTGGGCGAGGGCTCCGAGGTCGGACAGCCGCTGGCCATCACCATCATGGGCGGGTTGTCGTTCGCCACCGTGCTGACGCTGATCGTGATCCCGGTGGTGTACGCCACCCTCGACCGGCGGCCATGAACCTGTCGCGCTGGGCGCTGCGAAGCCCGGTCACCGCGGGCATGGTGCTGCTCAGCGTGGTGGTGATCGGGGCGCTGTCGGTGCCGCGTCTGCCGCTGGCGTTCCTGCCCGAGGTGGACTTCCCGGCACTGGAAGTCGTGATCCCGTATCCCGACGCGCTGCCGGCGCAGGTCGAGGAGGAGATCACCCGGCCGGCCGAGGAGGCGCTGGCGACGCTGTCACGGGTGCGACGCATCCGCTCCAGCTCGTCCACCAACCAGGCCGACATCACCGTCGAGTTCGATTGGGGCACCGATATCGCCCCGCTGCGCGCCGAGGCGCGTGAGAAGCTCGACCGGATCCGCGACCAGCTGCCACCCGACGTCGACGTGATCCAGGTGCTGAGCCAGCACTCGAGCGACATCCCGGTGCTCGAGTGCCGCATCGCCGCCGACCGCGATCTATCACGCGACTACGAGCTGCTCAACCGTCACGTCGCCGATCCGTTGCGACGCGTGCCCGGGGTTGCCAAGGTCGAGCTCTACGGCGTCGAGCCGCCCCAGGTACGGGTCGACTTCCGGATGGCGGCGCTCGAGGCGCATCGTCTGGACGCCGGCGACGTGCTCGCCCGCATCGACGCGGCGAGCCGCAGCGTGAGCGCCGGGCGTCTGGAGCGCGGCGACCAGAGCTGGCCGCTGCGAGTGGTCAACCAGTTCGGCTCGCTCGACGCGATCCGGGCCATGCCGGTGGACGACCGCGGGCTGGCGCTCGGTCAGGTGGCGCAGGTGGCGCTCGCCGAGCCCGAGCTGGACTACGCGCGGCATCTCGACCGGGCACGCGCGATCGGGCTCAACGTGATCAAGGAATCGGGCGCCAACACCGTCCAGGTGGCCAAGCGCTGCCGCCAGGTGCTCGACGAGGTGGGCCGGGATCCGATGCTGGGCGGCATCAAGGTACTCACCTTCACCGACCAGGCCAAGGACATCGAGGATTCGATCAACGGCCTGTTGCACGCGGGCTTGATCGGCGGCGCGCTGGCGATCGCGGTGCTGTTCCTGTTCCTGCGCAACTGGGTCACCACGCTGGTGGTGGGGCTGGCGATGCCGTTCTCGCTGCTCGCCGCGGCCGCCCTTCTCCATTTCACCGGGCGGACGCTCAACATCCTGTCGATGATGGGTCTCATGCTCGCGACCGGGATGCTGGTGGACAACGCGGTGGTGGTGCTGGAGAGCATTTATCGGCACCGTCAGAGGGGGCATGGCGCGCTACGCGCGGCGCTCACCGGCTCGCGCGAGGTGCTGCCCGCGGTGGTGTGCGCGACCGCCACCTCGATCATCGTGTTCCTGCCGCTGGTGCTCGGGGGTCGCACCGAGATCAGCACCTGGATCGGCGAGGTCGGCCGCACCATCATCTTCACCCTGGCCTGCTCCCTGTTCCTCTCGCTCACCGCGATCCCGCTCGCGATGGGGCGGCTGCTGCCGCACCGGGTGGCCGAGCCGCCACGGGTTTTCCTGAAGCTCGCCGACCGCTACCAGACGCTGCTGCGCTGGACTCTGGCGCATCGCCCCGCCACCGTGGGTATCGCGCTGGCGGTGGTGCTCACCGCGGTGCTGCCGTTCATCCCGGTCGACAAGAACGCCTTCACCGCCACCAAGGTGGAGAACGTCACGCTGGGCTACGAGTTCGCCGACAACCTGAACGAGCACGAGGTGGAGCGTTACGTCACCGCGGTCGAGGACTTCCTCGCCGCGCACCGCGACACCATCGGCTATCGCAACATCTATTCGTACATGACCCACAACGACGCCCTGACGCGGGTCTATCTCCGGCCCGCGGACGCCAGTGACGAGGGCGCGGCCCGCATGCGCAAGCGGCTACGGGCCCTGCTGCCCCAGTTCCCGGGTCTCACCCTCAAGTTCGACGAGGGCGATGGTGGCGGCCCGTCGCGTCTGTCGGTACGCGTGTTCGGCGATCCCGGACCGCGTCTCGACCAGGTGGCGGACGAGGTCGCACGACGCATGACGCTGGTGCCGGGGCTCACCGAGGTCCGTCCCGGGGACGAAAAGGGCGGACAGGAGGTGGAGGTGGCGGTGGAC
>JBIOKD010000156.1:0-7477 GCA_044451485.1 Candidatus Eiseniibacteriota bacterium
CGGTTGACGCGATCCGGAAGAGGTTGAAAGGCTGAGCGGGCGCTTCCGATGGATCATGGATCACAGGGGCGCCGGCGGCTGCGATGGAGCCGGGATCCCCGGGGAGCGAGCGGTTGCGTTGCGGCCGGGCCCCGGTCCCTCCCGGCCAGCGACTGGCCGGCCATTCCCAAGCCGGTAGATGCCGGCTGACCGGGTGGCGACGCCCTTCCCCGCCGCCACCGCCGCCGGGTCCGCCCGGGGTATGCCATGCGAGCACAGACGGTTGGGGCCGGATGACGATCGGCGCTCGCCCTTCCATGGGGAAGTGGCCCGACGCTTGCAGATGCGTACCCGGCGGCCCACAGGGATCAGCTGGGCCCCGACCGGTCCGCGGACAGGGATGCCCGCGGCCGGTCTCTGTTTTTCCACCCCGGCCGCGAGCCCGAGCGACGAACTTCCGAAAACCTTGGAAACCAGCCAGTTACTATTTGCGCCCGGCGCACCGACCTGACATCATCCTGTGGTCGGAGCATCCTGCGTCGAAGTGCACCCATGCTGCTGGCCGCGTGCCACGCAGTGCCCCCCAAGGACCGAGCATCCATGCATCTGCGCCCGGGCATCACTGCGGCTGCCGTTGCATTTGTCTTCGCGGCTGCGACGCACCCGGCATGGGCTGAGGCTTACGACACGCCGTCGCTCGTCGTGGTCGACTCGAGCCGCACGTCCATCACGCTGACCGTCAGCGCCGGTCCGAGCGGCACGCCGGCCGGATTCGGCATCCAGTACGTGAAGGCGAGCGACCTGGACTACGCCGGAAGCTGGGACAACGCGGTGGCGCTCGGTCTGGTCACCACGGCCGAGTTCACCGGCACGCCGACGTTCAACGTCAGCGAGACCGCGCCCAACTTCCGTCTCTCCCCCTACGCCGATCATGACGCCGAGGTCGGGGATCTGTACGACGAGACGGGTGTCGCGGCCTCGGACTTCACGTTCGAGCTGGACGCCGAGACCGACTACGACTTCCGCGTCTACGCCCGTGGCGACAACGGTGGTGAGCAGAGCCTGTTCTCGTCCCACTGTCATGGCAAGACCCACCACCACCCCAACGACTGCACCTTCACGCAGGGCTACTGGAAGAACCACTCGAGCCAGTGGCCGGTCTCGAATCTCAAGCTCGGCACCGTGAGCTACAGCAAGCAGCAGCTGCTCGCGATTTTCAACACGCCGGCGCAGGGCAATGGGCTGCTGATCCTCGCCCACCAGTTGATCGCGGCCAAGCTCAACATCGCGCAGGGAGCCGATCCGAGCCCCGTGTCGGCGATCATCGCGGACGCCGACGCCTTGATCGGCAGCAAGGTGTGTCCTCCGATCGGCGGCGGGTTCCTGCAGCCGAGCGCGGTGGACAACGACGCCCAGGCGCTCGACGACTACAACAACGGCAAGACCTCGGTGCCCCACTGTGGCAGCACGCCGACCGTGCACGCCACCTGGGGAGCGGTGAAGGCCATCTACCGCTAGGGGCATCCCGATCGACCAGGGCGGGCGGCTCGACGAGCCGCCCGCCCTCGTGCTTGGGGTCCCGAGCTCGAAACCCACCTCGGTCGGGTCACACCCTTACCGAAGGGGCGCCCGGCCCCGCGCTCACTCGAAGCGCGTGCTCAGCGTGATCTCGCTCTTGAGGACGCGTGAGATCGGGCAGCCGGCCTTGGCCTTGTCGGCGGCCGCGCGCAGCGCCGCGGGATCGGCCCCGGGCACCTTGGCCGACAGATCGAGGTGCACACGGGTCAGCGTCCAACCGGCGTCGAGCTTCTCCAGCGTCACCGTCGCCGTGGTCTCGATCCGCTCGGGTTTGAGTCCGCTCTCGCCGAGCACCGCCGACAGCGCCATCGAGAAGCAGCCGGCGTGCGCGGCCGCCACGAGCTCCTCGGGATTGGTTCCCGGCGCCTGTTCGAACCGGGTGGTGAAGGAGTAGGGGGTGTCCTTGAGCACGCCGCTCGTGCTGGACAGGCGGCCGCTGCCGTCCTTGAGTCCGCCCGTCCAAACGGCCTGGGCCTCGCGCTTGAGCATCTGGCCTCCTCGGTGGGGTCCGGCGGATCGGACCGGGGGTCGCCGGCCGCGGTTCCGGGTGAACCGGGCCGCTGGCGCATCGTCCGGGTTCGGTGTACAAAGGCGCCCCGGAGCGGCCGCGTGGACCGTAGCACACCGGAGCGGGGGACTGGCATGGCGTGCGATGGCAGGGCCGAGTGGCCCGTGCCACTGGGGACACGATCCCGCCGGATCGTGGAGCAGCGATGAGCGCCCGAACGCGGGTGGTGGTGACCGGGCTCGGTGTCTGCGCCTCCAACGGGTTGGGGGTCGACCGGTTCTGGGACGCCGTCTGTCACGGCCGGTCGGGGATCGGCCCGATTACGCTGTTCGACGCCAGCGGGCTCCGCAGCCGCATCGCCGGGGAGGTGACCGACCTCGACCACGTGGCGACGATGAGCGCCAAGGTGGCCAAACGCAGCGCCCGCTTCACGCGGCTCGGGTTGTCGGCGACGCTCGAAGCGATCGCCGGAGCTCGGCTGCCCGAGGGCGACTGGCGCGAGAACGTGGCGGTGGTGGTGGGCTCGGGCATCGGCGGGTTCGAGTACCTGATGCGCGAGCACGAGGTGTTCCTGACTCGCGGCCCGACCAGCTTCGCGGTGGTCACGGTGCCCGCGATCATCCCCAACATGGCGGCCGGCACGATCGCGATGGAGACCGGATGTCGGGGCGTGAACCTGTGCGTGTCGACCGCGTGCGCGGCCGGCGCGCAATCGATCGGCACCGCGCTCGATCTGATCCGCGACGGACGGGCCGAGGTGGCGGTCGCCGGCGGGGCGGAGTCCACGATCGACGCGTTCGCGGTGGACGGCTACTGCCAGCTGCGCGCGCTGTCGACGCGCAACGACGACCCGTGTGGCGCGTCGCGGCCGTTCAGCGCCGACCGCGACGGTTTCGTGATCGCCGAAGGGGCCGGGATCCTGGTGCTCGAGCGTGCCGAGCACGCGCTCGAGCGCGGCGCGCCGGTGCTCGCCGAGTTGATCGGCTACGGCGCCAGCGCCGACGGACACCACATGACCGCGCCCGATCCCGAAGGCCGGGGACAGACCCGGGCTCTGCGCGCCGCGCTGGCCGACGCCGGCATCGCCCCGGAGGAGGTGGACGTCGTGAACGCGCACGGCACCTCGACCCCGCTCAACGACGTCACCGAGACACGGGTCATCCGGCGCGTCTTTGGCGACCACGCGGACACGCTCGCGGTCCACGCCACCAAGTCGATGACCGGTCACGCGCTGGGGGCGTCGGGTGGGATCGAGGCGGTGACCTCGGTGCTCACCCTGCGTCACGGCATCGTCCACCCGACCATCAACCTGGACACCCCCGATCCCGAGTGCGACCTGGACTACGTCGCCGACGGATCCCGTCGTCGCGAGGTCCGGACCGTGGTCTCGAACTCGTTCGGGTTCGGCGGTCACAACGCGGTGCTGGTGTTCCGCCGCTGGGACGCATGAGCGGCGTCACGGGGGATGCGTGAGCGATCCGGCACTCACGACCGGTGATCTCGAGTGGCTGGCGTCGCGTGGCATCGGGGCGGTGGAGGCATGGCGTCAGCTCGCGCTGCTCCGTGAGCCGCCGGCCCGGCTCGAGATCGACCGCCCGTGCACGGTGGGGGACGGCATCGAGCGTCTCGACGCGGCGCGACGCGCGACGCTCGCCACCGCTCACGACGAGGCCGCCGCCGCAGGGCGGTGGATGAGATTCGTGCCCGCGTCGGGGGCGGCGACGCGGATGTTCGGCGCGTTGCTGGCGGTGCGATCCCGGGACGGCCCGACCCGGGACTCGCTCGAACGCGGCGCGGCCGGCGGCGATCCCGACGCCCGATCGGCGCTCGCCACCCTGGAGGGGATCGAGCGTTTCGCGTTCCGGGACGCGCTCGATGCCGCGCTGGTGAAGCGCGGTCTCTCGCTGGCCACCTGCCGCGCGCGCGGTGACGCGCGGACGTTGTTCGACACCCTGCTCGAGCCCTCCGGGCTCGGCTACGCGTCACGCCCCAAGGGCATGCTCGCGTTCCATCGCGATGATGCCGGTGCCCGCACCGCCTTCGAGGAGCAGCTGCGCGAGGCCATCACGCTCGGACGCGCGGTGGACGGCGTGACCCGGGCGCACTTCACCGTGTCACCCGAGCACCGGGCCCTGTTCGAGCGCGCGCTCGTCGAGCTGCGGCCGTCGCTCGAGCGGATGGCACCGCGTCTCGACGTGGGCTTCTCGGGACAGGAACCGGCCACCGACACCCTGGCGCTCGGTGACGACGGCGCGCCGGTGCGCGCCGGCGGTCGGCTGTTGCTGCGGCCAGCCGGGCACGGGGCGCTCATCGACAATCTCGGCGCCATCGGCGGTGACCTGGTGTCGATCAAGAACGTCGACAACGTGCAGCCCGAGATCCATCGAGCGGCGTCGATCGAGTGGGCGCGCGTGCTCACCGGGCGTCTGCTCGAGCTCGAGCGGCGCGTCCACGGTCTGCTCCTGCGTCTGGAGGATCCTCGGGACGCCGAGGCACCCGCGGAGGCGATCGCCTTCGTCACCACCGAGTTCGGTGGAGTCGCCGGGGTCCCGCTCGAGGGGGGTCGGGCCCACGTCTGGGCGCTGCTCCACCGCCCGCTGCGCGTCTGCGGCATGGTCCCGAACACCGGGGAGCCGGGGGGTGGACCATTCTGGGTGCGCGACCGGCGGGACGGGATCACCCGTCAGATCGTCGAGAGCGCCGAGGTCGATCTCACCCGGCCCGTGTCACGCACCCGGTTCGCGAGCGGCACCCACTTCAATCCCGTGTACCTGGTGTGCGGTCTGCGCGACCACCGTGGCACTCCCTACCCGCTCGCCGAATACGTCGATCCCGCGGCGGTGATCCTGACCCGCAAGAGCGCCAACGGGAGAGGTTTGCTCGCCCTCGAGCGGCCGGGATTGTGGAACGGCGCGATGGCGCGGTGGCTCACCGTGTTCGTGGAGGTGCCGCTCGAGGTGTTCACGCCGGTGAAGGAGGTCAACGACCTGCTCCGGCCGGAACACCAGCCCTAGGGTTGCGACGCGCGGTGGCGAGCCGCGGATGAGTCACCGCCGCGCGTCGCGAGTGCCACGAACTCAGTGCGGCGGCGCGAAGGTCAGCGAGACCGAGTTGATGCAATAGCGCAGACCCGTCGGCGCCGGTCCGTCGTCGAACACGTGGCCGAGGTGACCCCCACAACGGGCGCAATCCACCTCGACCCGCTCCATCCCCAGCGTGTGGTCGGAGATCTCACGGACGTTGAGCTTCGTAATCGGCTGCCAGAAGCTCGGCCAGCCGGTGCCGGACTCGAACTTGGTGTCGGACGAGAACAGCTCGAGTCCGCAGCCCGCGCAACGGTAAGTGCCCTTCTTGTGCTCGTTCCAGTAGCGTCCGGTGAAGGCGATCTCGGTGCCCTTCTCACGCAGGACGCGATACTGCTCGGGGGTCAGGATCTTCTTCCATTCCGCTTCGGTCTTCACGACGGGCTTCCAGGTCGGTTTGTCCACGTGGGCGGCGTTGTCGCCGCCGGCGAATCCCACACCCGCGCCGGTGAGCACGAGCAGGGCGGGCAGGGCGAGGGTCGGGAGCATGCGGCGCATCGTGGCCTCCGGGGTCGGTCTCGGGGGAGTGGGCATGCGATTGGATGCGCGTACCCGGCCCGGGACGCGGATCCTCGGCATCCGGACCGGGGGAGGCGCCAACCTGGTGCAGGCCCGCGCGATCCCCGACCCGGGGATGGCACGAAATCGGCTTTCAACCGACCCCATCGCGCCGCGTATGCTCAGTCCGTGGTTCCTCGCATCCCCGTCATCCAGGGAGGGCGTCATGCCATCGCTGCACTTGCAGTTCGCACGTGCCACGGCGCGCATCGCGTGCCTGGTCCTCCTGTCCGCGGTCCTGCCGACGGGTGCCTCATCCGCCGGCGCGACCCACGACACCCCCGGTGCATGCGCCGGTGTGACGGATTCCGCACCCACCACGGGTGTGGATGTCCGGCCGGGTCTGTGGCGTCTGGTCTCCGGTGACCGGACCCCGGTCGTTCCGTACGATCCCACGACCTTCATCGGTCCACCGGCGCCGCTGGCGTTGCTGTTCGCGCCGGCAGCGATGACCGCCGGGATGCGCATCGAGATCGAGCCGGGGACGGGTCCCGCACCCTCGACAGGAGTGGCGCCACCCGCCGAGAAGCTGATCCGCTACGCCGACGTCTTCTCGAAGCTCGTCCCGGTGCGGCACCCCGACGGGTCCGTGTCCATCGACCTCACGGGCGTGTACATGACCGATATCGACGCGTGGATCGACGTCGACGGTGTCCATCTCAGCGAAGACGGCGCCTCCACGGCGCCGGTGGTGAGGTGAGCCATGGGCCGCCCTTCGATCCACCGCAATACGCTGCTCGCTGTCGTCGGCGCGGCGTTGCTCATCGCGGTCTCCGCGCCGGCTCACGCGGTCAGCATCGTGATCGTGAACGCCGACGGTGCCGGTGAGGGCTTCAACGATCCGACCGTGGTCGCCCCGGTCGGCGGCAACACCGGCACCACCGTGGGGCAACAGCGGCTCATCGTGTTCCAGACCGCGGCCAACATCTGGGGATCGCTGCTCCCCGGCACCCAGGTCATCCACGTCAACTCGCAGTTCAACGCACTGTCCTGCGGCGCCACCAGCGGTGTGCTGGGAAGCGCTGGGCCGGCGACCATCATTCACGACTTCACGGGCGCGGAATTCCCCGGCTACTGGTACAACGTCGCGCTCGCCAATCAGGAGAGCAACAGCGATCAAAATGGCTCGACCGCCGAGATCAACGCCACCTTCAATTCGTCGGTCGGTATCGGCGGCTGTCTGACCGGCAGCTCGTGGTACTACGGCCTCGACGACAACGAGGGCGCCACCGGCATCGACCTGCTGGTGGTGATCCTGCACGAGATGGGTCACGGTCTCGGCTTCCTCACCACCACCGACGGCAGCACCGGCAACTTCCAGGGCGGCTTCCCCGCGCTGTGGGACAAGTTCCTCTACGACGAGACGACCGGTCTCCACTGGGACCAGGAGACCGCGGTGCAGCGCCAAGCGTCGGCGATCAGCCTCAATGGCCTGGTGTGGGACGGCAAGGCCGTGAACTTCATGGTCCCGCACTTCATGTCCAACCGCCCGCGGGTGACCGTGTCGACGCCCGTCAGCATCGCCGGCGACTATGCGGCCGGCACGGCGACCTTTGGCGCCGCCCTCAGCACCGGTGGGGTGACGGCACCGGTGGTGCTGGCGGTGGACACCGCGGCGCCCACCAGCGACGGCTGCACCGCGTTCACCAACGCCGCCCAGGTGGCCGGCAACATCGCGTTCGTGGATCGCGGCACCTGCACGTTCGCCGTCAAGGCCGAGATGGCGCAGGCGGCGGGCGCCGTGGGGGTGATCATCGCCAACAACGTCGCC
>JBIOKD010000157.1:0-7472 GCA_044451485.1 Candidatus Eiseniibacteriota bacterium
CAACGTGCTGGTCTCGGCGCCGTCGAAGGGCGCCGACCTGACCTTCGTCTTCGGTGTCAACGACGGACTCTTCGACCGGAACAAGCACGCGGTCGTCAGCATCGGCTCGTGCACCACGAACTGTCTGGCGCCGGTCGCCAAGGTGCTGGACGACGCCTTCGGCATCGAGCACGGTCTCATGACCACGATCCACGCCTACACCAACGACCAGAACATCCTCGACCTGCCACACAAGGACCTGCGTCGGGCCCGGGCGGCGGGGCTGAGCATGATCCCGACCTCGACCGGCGCGGCCAAGGCGATCGGTGAGGTGCTGCCCGGGCTCAAGGGCAAGCTGGACGGTCTCGCGGTGCGGGTGCCGGTGATGGACGGCTCGCTGGTGGACCTGGTGGTCAAGCTCAAGAGACCCGTCGACAAGGGCGCCGTCAACGCGGCGATGAAGACCGCGGCGTCGGGGCCGATGAAGGGTGTCCTCGAGTACTGCGAGGATCCGATCGTGTCCATCGACGTGGTCGGCAATCCGGCGAGCAGCGTGTTCGACTCGCTGTCCACGGTGGTGATGGCCGAGAGCACGGTCAAGGTGCTGTCGTGGTACGACAACGAATGGGGCTTCTCCAACCGGATGGTCGACGCCCTGCTGCGGATGGTGTGACATGGAGACGACCATGAGCTTCGCCAAGAAGACCGTGAAGGACCTCGCCCCGGCGGGCAAGCGGGTGCTGGTGCGGGTCGACTTCAACGTGCCACTCAGGGACGGCGTGGTGTCCGACGACACCCGCATCGTCGCCGCGATTCCGACCATCCGCTACCTGCTCGACCAGCGGGCGCGGGTGATCCTGGTGTCGCATCTGGGACGCCCGAAGGGCGGCCCCGATCCCAAGTACAGCCTGAAGCCGGTCGCCACCCGTCTCGAGCGTCTGCTCCGACAGCCGGTCGCGTTCGCGTCCGACTGTGTCGGCCCCGAGGCCGAGAGCAAGGCGCGGTCGGTCGGTGACGGGCAGGTGCTGCTGCTCGAGAACCTGCGCTTCCATCCCGAGGAGGAGGCCAACGATCCCGCCTTCGCCGAGCGGCTGGCGGCGCTGGGCGAGATGTACGTCAACGACGCGTTCGGCACCGCGCACCGCGCCCACGCCTCGACCGAGGGCGTGACGCGTTATCTCAAGCCGGCGGTGGCCGGGTTCCTAATGCAGAAGGAGCTCGAGTACCTCGGACGCGCCCTCGATCAGCCGGCGCGTCCGTTCGTGGCCATCCTGGGCGGGGCCAAGATCTCGGGCAAGATCGACGTCATCACCGCGCTGCTCGGCAAGGTGGATCGGCTGCTGGTCGGCGGCGCGATGATGTTCACCTTCCTGCGCGCGCAGGGCCGCCCGACCGGACGCTCGCTGGTCGAGGAGGATCGCGTCGAGCTGGCGAAGACCGTGCTCGAGCAGGCGCGGACGAAGGGCGTCGAGCTGGTGCTGCCGGTCGACTGCGTGGCGTCACGCGCGGCCGACGGCTCCGCGCCGTCGCGGGTGACGCGGGTCGACGACCTGGCCGCCGACGAGATGGGCGTGGACATCGGACCCGACACCGTGAAGCTGTTCGAGTCGCGGTTGCGCGGCACGAAGACCGTGCTGTGGAACGGACCCATGGGGATCTTCGAGGTGAAGGCGTTCGCCGCCGGCACGCTGGCGATCGCCAGGGCGCTCGCCGACGCCACCACCCTGGGCGCGGTGACCGTGGTGGGCGGCGGCGACTCCGCGGCGGCGGTGCAGGAGGCCGGGCTCGCCGAGCAGCTCACCCACATCTCGACCGGTGGCGGCGCCTCGCTCGAGTTCCTCGAAGGCAAGGTGCTGCCGGGTGTCGCGGCACTCGACGACGCGAGGAGCGCGTGAGCGCGTCGTGGCCGCGGCGGCCGCGGCTGGTGGCCGGCAACTGGAAGATGCACAAGACCGCGAGCGAGGGCGCTGCTCTCGCCCGCGAGATGGGCGCGTTGCTGGCGGCCGGGCGGCCGTGCGAGATCGCGGTGTGTCCGCCGTTCACGGCACTCGACGCGGTGGGGAAGGTGCTCACCGGTGGCGTGCACCTGGGCGGGCAGGATCTGCACCCGGAGCCACAGGGCGCATTCACCGGCTCGGTGTCGGGGGCGATGCTGGCCGCGGCCGGCTGCCGCTTCGTGATCGTCGGCCACTCCGAGCGGCGTCACGGGCTCGGCGAGGACGATGCGCTGGTGGCGCGCAAGCTGCGCGCGGCGTTGCGTGACGGACTCACCCCGATCGTGTGCGTGGGGGAGACGCTCGCCGAGCGCGAGGCCGGTCACACCACCGAGGTGTTGGTGCGGCAGATCGCGGTGGCGTACGAAGATCTCGGAGCCGACACCGCGGCGAGCACGGTGATCGCCTACGAGCCGGTGTGGGCGATCGGCACCGGGAAGGTGGCGACCCCCGAGCAGGCGCGCGAGGCGCACCTGGTGATCCGCGCCACGCTCGACCGCGTGCTCGGCGCGGGAGCGGGGGAGCGGCTGGCGATCCTGTACGGTGGCAGCGTGAACGCCGGGAACGCCATGGCTCTGTTCGCCGAGGAGCAGATCGACGGCGCGCTGGTGGGTGGGGCATCGCTCGAACCGGCGGGATTCTGGAAGATCGTGGCCGCCGCGGGTGCACCCGCGGGGCGGACGCGTTGACGCGCGGCGTGGCGGGCGGTCCGGACGGCGCGTTGACGCAAGGCGTGGAGGCTGTTAGAGTTCTGCCCCGTTTCGCGCCGTGGTCTCGCTGATCCGGCCGCGCTCCCTCCCGAAGAGGACTCCATGTTCGGTGCACTGCTGGCCTTCCACATCCTGGTGTGCTTCTCGTTGGTGACCGTGGTGCTGCTCCAGTCCGGCAAAGGTGGCGGACTCGCGGGTGGCGCGTTCGGCGGCACCGCGCAGACCGTGTTCGGCGGCCGTGGCGCCACCGACTTCCTGACCCGCGCCACCATGGTGCTGGGCGCGCTGTTCTTCCTGACCTCGCTGGTGCTGGCGCTCATGTCCACGCGCGGCTCGGCCAGCCGCAGTCTGCTCCAGGAACAGGCGCGCCAGGCCGGTGCGACGGCGCCGCGTGTGCCGACCGGCCAGCAGCAGGGCCCGCTGCGGCAGGGCACGCTGCCACAGCCGACCAGCACCCCGGCTCAGAATCCGACACCGGCACCGGCGACGCCGAGCGGAGGGGGCAAGTAGCGACGCGACGTGTGGCCGCCCCAAACGCGGCCGTGGGAGTGCCCGGGTGGTGGAATTGGTAGACACGTACGTTTGAGGGGCGTATGGGGAAACCCGTGCGAGTTCAAATCTCGCCCCGGGCACCATCCAGTGACACGCGAGCCATGCGACGCAAGTCGTGTGGCTCGTTCGATTTCGGGGGATGGGCGATCGTCGACCATGCGAAGCGGCGTGGCCTCTGTCGTTCAACGGGTTGCTCGTGTCGAGTCGCCAGTCGCGCGCCGTTTCGCGGTTTGTGCAGGAGTGCGTCGCGGCAGGCTTCGCGACACCTTCCGCCAGGACGGCCTCACCACGATCGCGCAGCGGTGGAAGACTGATTCGGTAGGGTGCGGCGAGATCACATGGGCACCGCGCTCTCGGGTGTCGGGCCGCGCGACACTTCCGTGCCAGACGGTTCGACCGAGAGCGCGGGAAGATGCACGCCCTCGACGCGAGTCGTGTCGCATCAATCGCTTCGCTCTGCGAACTCCAGGAGCTCCGAGTCGGCCCAGGTCTTGCACAAGCATGGCGGCCCACAAGGAGGTCCCGCCATGACTCATCGGCAAGTCCCCGCGCCCGCGGATCACCGGCACGCACCGGCATCCGCACCTGCCCACCGCCGAGCCGTCCCCTTCGACACTCGCGCAAGCAGGTCCCCTCTCTTCGATCAAGAGGGAATCTCCGCGCAGAATCTGCTCATCAACAAGCACCATTACGACGACGCATTTCGAAAGACGAACATCGACGTGCTCGTAGAGGAGATTCGGGACTGGAAGAACGTGTTCGCCCGGCGGTCGCGGACCTTTCACGCGTGGTACTACTTGTACCGCGATGGATTCGGGAAACGGTTGACGAACATGCGAGTGCTCGAGCTCGGTTGCGGCGACGGGCGCAACGCACTGTTCATGTCCTGCATGGGCGCCCACGTCACCGCGATCGACATCTCGACGGAGAGTCCCCGGATCATCCGGGAAGTCGTGTCGCGCACCGGGCTGTCGGCCGAGCGAACCATCGGGATTGCCGGAGACTTCCTGGACATCGAGCTGGCTCCGCAGTCGTTCGACTTCATCGTCGGCATTGCGTTTCTACATCATCTGACACACGAGCAGGAAGCGGCGTACCTTGGAAAGGCCGCACGGCTGTTGAAGGCGGATGGTGAAGCGCGCTTCTCCGAGCCGGCGGTGAACAGCCGGGCGCTCGACCGTCTCCGCTGGCTGGTGCCAGTCCAAGACCGTCCGTCGGTACTGAACAGAAGGGCGTTCGCGGCGTGGAAGGCGTTGGATCCGCACCCCGAGCATGATTGCAGCTCCCGCCACTTCATCGAGGTGGGGAGGCGGTTCTTCCGGTACGCAGAGACGCAGCCAGGCGGTTGTCTGGAGCGTCTCGAGCGATTCATCCCTCATGGGCCGACGAACGATTGGTATCAGGTGTTCGGTCGACGGTTGGAGCAGAGGCTCCCCGCCTGGTGCCAACGTGTTGCTGCTCGGACGCAGCTGATCGTCTTCCGAGGGCCCTGGGCCGCGGTGGCGTTGGAGCAGGACCCGGCAGTGTGCTGACGACGCTGGTGCGGAGAGTGCGTCCGGAATGGACACAGACGTGATTCCAAATTCAAATCTGGCCCCGGGCCCCATCTGACGTAGGCCACGCCAGCACGGCGTGGCCTCTGTCGTTCAAGGGCTTGCGTTCGGCCCGGGCGGGCTCAGAGGGCGGAAGCGGGCAGCGAGGTTGGCGGCTGGGGGGGTGAAGAGAGGACCCAGCGGCCTTCGGGGCGAGAAGAGTGGCTTGTTCGCATTTCCCCACCCGGACGTACAGGGATTTGACCCGGCATCCCGCCGGTTCTCCGCGCAGGGGAACCCATGCTTTCGGCAGGTGCTTCGAACCTCACGAGTCTGCTCCGCCGCTCCTCCGCGTTGGTGATGCTCGGGCTCGCGATCCCGGCCATATCGAGCGCCCAGTCCACGCTGCTCGGCGCGCGGCTCGACTTCGCGGCCGGCAGCCAGCCCTGGGCGGTGGCGACCGGGGATCTGAACGGCGACGGCCGCCCGGACATGGTGTGCGCCAACACCAACGGCAACACGATCTCGGTCCTCCTGGGTGACGGGACCGGGGGCTTCGGTCCCAAGACCGACTATGCGGTGGGCACCTCTCCGATCGCGGTCGCGATCGCGGATCTGAACAACGACGGCCGGCTGGATGTGGCGGTCGTCAACTTCGGCACCAATTCCGTCTCGTTGTTCCTTGGCAATGGCTCGGGCGGCTTCGCGCCCCGGCTCGACGTTCCGGCGCCGTACAATTGCACCGACGTCTCGGTCGTGGATCTCAACGGCGATGGCAAGCTCGACCTGGCGATGTCCTCGGCCGGGGGAGGCGCCGTGGTCATGCTCGGCAACGGCGCGGGCGGATTCGGATCCTCGACCTTCTACACGGCGGGGACGAATTCCTACTCGATCGCGGCGGGTGATCTCGACAACGACGGCAAGGTCGACCTGGTGGTCGGCAACTACCTCTCGTACACCGTGTCGGTTCTCCGGGGGAACGGCGACGGCACCTTCGCTCCGAAGGCCGACTACCCTGTTGGGAGCGGCATCTACTCGGTCGCGGTGGGCGACTTGAACAACGACGGCAGGCTCGACGTGGCGGTCGCCAACTCCGGTACGCTCAGCAGCTCGGTGGGCGTGCTGTTGGGCGACGGCACCGGCGCGCTCGGGGCGATGACCTCGTTCACGGTCGGCTCCGACGCGCGCCCGCAGACGGTCGTGATCGCCGATGTGAACGGCGACGGCAAGCCCGACCTGGCCGCGGCCCTCCAGCACTACACCTCACTCGTGGTGCTGCTGAATGACGGCACCGGCAACTTCACCACGCCGAGCTACTTCACCACCCCCAATGCGCCGGTTTCGGTCGCCACCGCCGACCTGAATGGCGACGGCCAGCCGGACTTCGTGGTCGCGAACAGCGGCGCCGATTCGGTGAGCGTGCTGCTCAATTGCGCCAATGGCGGCTATTCGGCCCCGGCGTCGTATGCCACCCAGGCGTATCCGTTCGGAGTCGCGATCGGCGACCTGACCGGCGACGGGAAGCCCGACGTGGCCGTCGGCTACGACAGCGGTGGTAGCTCCATCTCGACGCTGCTCGGGAACGGTGCGGGTGGGCTCGGCCCTCACACCGACTTCGGTGCCGGCACGAATGCCTACATGGTGGCGATCGGGGACCTGAACGGAGACGGAAGACCGGACCTGGTCACGGCGAATCACGACGTCAACACGGTGTCCGTGCTGCTCGGCAACGGCGCCGGCTATTTCGGGCCCAAGACCGACTTCGCCGTGGGGAGCGCGCCCTACGCGGCGGCGATCGCCGACTTCAACGGCGACGGCAAACCCGACGTTGCCACCGTCAACGCCGGCTCCAACACCGTCTCGGTGCTGCTCGGCACCGGTGCCGGCTCGCTCGGCGCCGCGACCAACTACACCGTCGGCACGGTCCCGGTGGCGCTCGCGGTCGGGGACTTCAACGGCGACGGCAGGCCCGATCTGGTCACGGCCAACGCCACCGGCAACACTGCATCGGTCCTGCTGGGGAACGGCTCGGGTGGCTTCGCGCCCAAGGTCGACTACGCGACCGTCAGCAGCCCCAACTCGGTGGCGATCGGGGATCTCAACAACGATGGCAAGCTGGACCTCGTGGTGCTCACCGCCGGATACCCGTGGGGAGTCTCGGTGCTGCTCGGGACCGGCTCGGGGACCTTCGGAGCGAAGACCGACTTCCCCAACGTGAACGGCGCCTACCCGTGGTCGGTGTCCGTGACCGACGTGAACGGCGATCATCGCCCCGACGTGGTGATCAACGCCAACTACTACTCGACGCTGGACGTCCTCTATGGCAACGGCGCCGGCTCGTTGTCGGGCCGGACCTCCCTCCAGTGCCCCACGGGTCTGTTCACCTTCGCCGCGGGCGACTTGAACGGCGACGGCCGGCCGGACTTCGTGACCAGCAACAGCGGCTCGGTCGCCGTGCTCACCGCGCTCAGGGCCACGCAGACCACTCTCACGATGAGCCCGGCAAGCGCCCTGCTCGGATCGGCGCTGACGCTCACCGCGAATGTCACGCCCGGCTCACCCGCCTCGATGGCACCGGCCGGCACGGTGAGCTTCTTCGACGGCTTCACGCTGCTTGGCACCTCGCCCGTGAACGCCGGCGTCGCGGGACTCGCCCTGTTCGCGCCGCGGCTCGGCAACCGGCCGATCACCGCCGTCTACAACGG
>JBIOKD010000158.1:0-7441 GCA_044451485.1 Candidatus Eiseniibacteriota bacterium
ATCGACGGCATCCCGCTGTCACGGGTGGGCGGTGGCTGCGAATCGGTGTCGGTCATCGAAGGGTCACGGGTCCAGCGCGCTCCGGCCGGCCCGGATGCGCTCGACCAGATCGCTGGTGCTGAGACCCTCGCGCAGCCGGATGTTGAGCACCCGGCCGCCCCGCGCCTCGACCGACTCCCGGCCGACGATGCGCTCCACCGACCAGTCGCCGCCCTTCACGAGCACATCGGGCTCCAGCTCGTCGATGAGCCGCGCCGGTGTGTCCTCCGAGAACAGCACCGCCAGGTCCACGCAACGCAGCGCCGCGATCAGAGCGCGGCGGTCCTCCTCACCGACGATCGGACGCTCGGGGCCCTTGAGCCGGCGCACCGAGGCGTCCGAGTTGATGCCCACCACCAGACGTCCGCCCAGCGCGCGGGCCTCCTCGAGGTACTCGACGTGACCGCGGTGGAGCAGATCGAAGACACCGTTGGTGAACACGATCCGCTCGCCCCCGTCGCGCCAGCGTCGCACCAGCGCGCGCGTCTCATCGTCCAGCCGGGTGTGTGACCCGCCGCTCATCGCCGCGCCGCTCACGCCGCGCCGCCGGCCAGCGAGTCGAGGAGCTGGCGTGGCGTGCATGCGGCGGTGCCGATCTCGCGGATCACGATCCCGGCGGCGTGGTTCGACAGCGTGCAGGCCTCCGGGTAGTCGGCGCCGGCGGCGAGTGCCAACGCCACGACGCTCACCACCGTGTCACCGGCCCCGGTGACGTCGTACACCTCGCGCGCGACGGTGGGCAGATGGGTGATCCGGCCGTCACGCTCGAACAGACTCATTCCCTGTGGGCCACGCGTCACCAGGACCGCGGCCGCGTCGAGCCGCTGCCGGAGACCACGCCCCACCTCGAGGAGACTCGCCTCGTCCACGATACGGCGCCCCATCACCGCGCCGGCCTCGAACTGGTTGGGGGTCAGGATGCCGACCCCGCGATAGGCGTCGATGTGACTCTCCTTCGGATCCACGCTCACGTGCACGCGCCTCGCGTGGGCGCTCGCGATCACGCGCTCCAGCACCGGGCGCGTGATCACCCCCTTGCCGTAGTCGCTCACGATCAGCCCGTCACAACTCTCGAGCGCGCGGGTCACGCCGCCCAACAGCGTGTCGAGGGCCACACCGTCGACGTCGCTTCGTCCCTCGCGGTCGAAACGCACCACCTGTTGCGAGTGCGCGATCACCCGGGTCTTCACGGTCGTGGGTCGCGCCGCATCGCGCACCACCAGCCGGGTGTCCACGCCACGCGCACCGAGCGCCGTCACCAGACTCTCGCCGTCCGGGTCCTGCCCCACCAGACCGGCCAGGGTCGCCTCGGCCCCGAGCGCGCGCAAGTTGGCCGCCACGTTGCCCGCGCCGCCGAGCGTCTCGGTCTGTCGCTCCACGTCCACCACCGGAACGGGCGCTTCGGGGGAGATGCGATCCACACGGCCCCACAGATACCGATCCAACATCACGTCGCCGAGTACCAGGATCCGGCGACCGGTGAAGCGGTCGACGAGGGCGGCCAGACGCCCGCGGTCGAAGACCGGTGTGGTGGTGGCGGGGCTCGCGTGGGACATGGCGGCGGCACGCTAGCACCCGCTTTGGGGAGGGTCAACGATCGCGCCGTCGTCACACCACGCGCCCGTCCCGCGGGTTTGACCGCGTGCGTGACGCGCCGCTAGCGTGCCCGCATGCGTGCCATCATCCGCCCCTATACCGGAGCCGATCTCGAGACCCTCCGATCGCTGATCGAGAGCCCGGGTATCGCGACCCAACTCGACATCTTCATCGGGCGGAACGCGCTCGAGCAGCGGCTCGCCGACCCGCGGCTGCCCGAGTCGTGTATCCGGCTCGCGTTCGTGGACGACGAGCCGGCCGGGTTCGGCTTCGCCTGGGTGCTGCCCGGTCCGCCCTACGCCTGGACCTCGCCGCGGATCGGCGTGCACGAGCGCTTCCGCCGCCGCGGCATCGGACGCCGGCTGCTCGAGCAGGTGATCGAAGCGTCACGACGGGTGCCGGCCGGCGAACCGCCACGCGAGCTCAGCGCCGCCGCGTGGGTCCCCGATCCCGCGGCCGAAGGATTCGCCGCCGCGATCGGGTGGCGTCACGACCGCTGGTTCTGGCTGATGGAGCGCCCGCGGGGTGCCACGCCCGAGCCGGTGTGGCCGGCGGGGGCCACGGTTCGCGTGTTCGACGGCTCGGAGCGCGCGATCGTGGACTGGAACGAGGCCTACAACCGTTCGTTCGCCGAGCACTACCACTACGTCCCCAGCTCGCTCGACGACGCACGCGCGCTCGTCGCGGGGCCGGGATTCCGGAACGAGGCCGTGCTGCTCGCCCATCGCGACGACCGCTGCGTCGGCTTCTGCCGTTGCGAGATCCACCACGACCGCGGCGAGATCGGCACCCTCGGCGTGACCCCCGAAGCGCGCGGCATCGGGCTCGGTCGGGCGCTCCTGCGCCGGGGCGTGAGGTGGCTCGAGGCCGACAACGCGATGCCGGTCACCCTCATGGTCGACGGCGAGAACGAGAGCGCTCTCGGTCTCTATCGCTCCGAGGGCTTCGAGGTCACGCGCACGCGGCGGGTGTGGGTGAAGCCGCTCGATGGGGGCGGCGCGTGAGCGGTGGATCCGACCCGGTCGTGGCGGCCACGCCGGCGCCACCGGCAGGCATGCGCACGTTCTTCACGCTCTGGGCATCGCAGTCGGCCTCGTTGATCGGCACCATGGTCACGCTGTTCGCGATCAACATCTGGCAGACGGTGGTGCTCTTTCCGCGTCTCGATCAGAAGCCACAGCTCGCCGCGTCACTCACCCTCACCACGCTCGCCTTCGCGATCCCGACCATCTTCGGCGCGCCACTCGCCGGCGCCTACGCGGATCGTCACGACCGCCGGCGCGTCATGATGCTGGCCAACGTCGTGAGCGGTGTATTGAGCGCGATCCTGATCGCGCTGCTGGCCACCGGTCGTGTCGGCGTGCCGGGCGCCGCGGTACTGCTCGCCGCCTATGCGCTGGCCGGCAGCTTCCATTCGGCCGCCTTCGACGCCTCGTACGTCATGTTGGTCCCGTCCGAGCAGTTGCCACGGGCCAACGCGATGATGATGACCTCCCAGGCGCTGTCCGGTCTGGTGGCGCCCGGGCTCGCCGCGGCGCTCGTGACGCTGCCACGACTGCTCGTCACGCACGGGTCGGGCGCCATCGCGCGGCTCGCGGCGCGGATGCCGAGCGGAGTGCCGCTGGCGATCCTGTTCGACATGCTGACGTTCTTCGCCGCCGCGCTGGTCCTGACCACGTTGCACGTGCCCTCGCCGCCGCGGGTGGCGGGCACGCGTCATTCGCTGGCGCGCGATCTCGCGACCGGCTGGGACTTCCTCTCCCGCCAGCAGGCCCTTCTCTGGCTGCTCGCGATGTTCGCGCTCGCGAACCTCGCGGCCGCGTTCCTTGCGATCCTGACCCCGCTCATGGTGCGCTTCACTTTCATGGCGCATGGCACGGCACTCGGGCTCCCGTTCGAGACCGCGTTCGCGCTGCTCGCCACGGTCGGGAGTCTCGGCGGCGTCGCGGGTGGCGTGGTGATGGCGGCATGGGGCGGTCTTCGGACCCGGCGCGTGCTGGGCGTGCTGGTGTCCATGATGCTGCTGGCGGCGTTCCTGATCGGCTACGGTCTCGCGCCCACGCTGCTCGTGGCCTGTGTCTTCAACGCGCTCTTCCAGGGCGTGATCCCGGCCCTCAACGCCCATTCCGCCACGTTGTGGCAGACCCGCACACCACGCGAGCTCCAGGGTCGCGTGTTCTCGACCCGCCGCATGGTGGCGCAGGGCAGCTTCCCGCTCGGCACCGCGCTGGCCGGCTTCCTGGCCACCCGGCTCGATCCCGGGCTCATGCTGCCGGTCCTCGGCGGCGTGCTGGCCGTGTTCACCGCGACGCTGTTCGCCAACCGGTCGTTGCGCACCATCGAGACCACGCCACCGCCGCTCTGAGACGACCGCGGTGTGCAGGTGCCCCGCGACGCGGCGATCGGTGGGTCTCTGGAGAGCGGGCTATCGTCGCGTGAAGTCGAAGCGCTGGCGGCACCACACCGCCACGCGGCGCCCGGCGCGCTCGGCGGGCACGAAGCGCATGCCGGTGGCGCAGGCGATCGCGGCCTGGACCAGCACCGAGTCGCTCGAGCCGCCGGCCCACATCGCGTCCGAGACCACGCCCTCCTCGTCGACACGCACGTCGAGCTCGACACTGCCCGGTCGCGCGCCACGCGGCAACGTGAGACGAGCGCGATCGCGTGGGATCGGCGGTTTGAGATCCTCGTCCACCGCCAGCGTCGGCGGATCGGCGGGCGGCGTCTCGAGCGTGTCGGGCGCCGGCCGTGGCAGCGGCGGCTCGGAGGGAGCCGGTCGCGACGGCGACACCCGCGCCACCCACACCGCGGCGCCGGTCGCGGCACCCGGGAGCGGCAGCGTCGGGGTCAGACGCATCGACGGGCCGGAGGTGTCGGCGAGCACCTCCACCGGCACCGCCAGCCGCTGCGCGTGATCGGAACGCGCGCGACCGCAACCGGCGGCGAGCAACGCGACAACGACGAGGAGAGCCCGTGGATGGCGGGCGAAACCGTTCGACACGGATTCACCCTAGGACGCCTGTGGCTTCTTGTCGAACCTGGTGCGCGGGCGTAGTGTGGGGTCGTCGCAGCGGGCTCGAGACGGCTCACCCCAACCCTCGACCGGTATGAACCATCGCGAACGCGTCATGGGCGCCGTGACCGGAGCTCCCGTGGATCGGCCGCCGATCTCGTTCTGGGGGCATTTCTACCACCGCGAGTCCACGGCGCAGGACCTGGTCGAGGCCACGCTCGAATTCGAGCGCGAGTATGACTGGGACTGGGTGAAGCTCAACCCACGCAAGCACTATCACGTCGAGCCGTGGGGCGTGGGCTATCGCTACTCCGGTCGTGCCGCCGAGAAGCCGGTGCTCGAGACCTGGCCGGTGCACCAGCCCGGCGATTGGGCCGCGATCGGCGAGCGTCCGGGCGACGCCGGGGCGCTGGCCGAGCAGCTCGAGGCGGTGCGCGCGTTGCGTGCCGCGCTCCCCGACGAGGTGCCGCTGATCGAGACCGTGTTCACGCCCCTGGCCGTGCTCGGCGAGATGGTGGAGGAGCCGGGCACCCTGCGGCTGCACATGCGCACCCAGCCGAACGCGGTGCGCGGCGCGCTCGAGGCGGTGACCCGCACGTTCGAGACGTACGTCACGCGGCTCGTCGCGGAGCGGGTCGACGGCATCTATCTGGCCACGGTCGATTGGGCGTCACGCAATCTCATGACGCCCGAGGACTACCGCGAGTGGGCGCGCCCCTACGATCTCAGGATCCTGGCCCGCGCCGGCGGGCTGCCGTTCAACGTGCTGCACGTGTGCAAGCGTCGCAACCTGCTGCTCGAATTCGCAGATTATCCGGTGGCGGCGTTCTCGTACGACGCCACCGATCCGACCAATCCCCCGATCCAGGAGGCTTTGGCGCGTCTGCCGGGCGCCTTCATGGGAGGCATCTCCCACGAGGACGCCCTGCAGGCGCGCTCGACGGATCGCGTGCTGGACGAGTTCCGGCGCGCCCAGGAGATCACGGGAGGGCGACGGTGGCTCGCCGCGCCGGGATGCTCGATCCCGCCGGCGACCCCCGCCGCCAATCTCAAGGCGGTGCGCGCCGCGGCCGACGCCATCCGCCTGCCCCAGGTCTGATCGGCCGCCGGCTCCCCAGCCCGTGCTCGTCACGGGAGGAGGTCGGACATGAGGACGCTTTGGTGTGGGTTGCTGCTCGTCGCTTTCGCATCCGTGGTGTTCGCGCAGGTCGAGCCGAAACCGGCCAGCGGACCGCCGACGCTCCCGAACGCGCCACGGTCCGCCCCCGGAGCGACACTGGTGATCTCCGGTCACATCACCGCCGGCGAGGACGCGCCGAGCTTCGAGCTGGCGAGCTCGAGCGGGCACGATCGCTCGTTGCACAGTCTGAAGGGCGATTGGGTGGTGCTGGTGTTCATGCCGCGCAAGAGCGACTTCGTCCCCTACAAGAAGGCGGCGGCGGATTTCGCCAAGCTCCCCGCCACCCTGCTCGGCATCACCTGTGACAATCCGCAGACCCTTCGCACGCTGGTGACCAAGGAGCAGCTCCCCTACGAGCTGCTCGGGGACGCCACCGGCGAGGTCTCCGCGGTCTACGGCATGTGGGATCCGCTGGACTCCACGACTCGCGCCGGGCTCGTGGTGGTGGACCGGAAGGGCATGGTGCGTCTGGTGGTGTCGGGTCAGATCCTCCCGCCGGAGGAGGTGCTCTCGCTCACCAGCATCACCATCCAGGGCTCGTAGGGCGCGGCCCGGACGCGTCGCTGCGTGCGTGGCCGAGGGCGCATGAAGCGCCGCGGCCCGGACCTGCCGGTCCGGGCCGCGTGCGTCGTATCTCCGTCGCTTCGACATCGCGACGAAGTTGGTGTCGGTGATCTCAGCGTGTCGAGGCCGGCCGGGGCTGGCCCGGAAGCGGAATCCCGAGGGCTCGGCTGGCGAGTGGCGCGTACCCGGGTGGGAACACCCCGTGACCCATCGCCCGGACACGGCCCTTCTCGTCGACCACGAACCACGACGGAATGGTCGACTGAGTGCTGCCGTCGGTGGCGTTGAATTGCTCGGCGATGACGTGCCGCGGATCGGCCAGCACGCTGAATCCGAGGTGGAGATCGCGAACCAGCCCGTAGGCGGTGTGCGGAGCGACGTCGCAGATCGCCAGCGGCACCACCCCGAGATCGAGCAGCAGATCCCGCTCGGTCTGGATCGAGCTCAGCTCCTTGGAATCGGGTCCGAACACGAGGAGGATCGGTCCGTGGACACGCAGATCGGTGAGACGGCGCCACTCGCCGTCGAACGACTTGTAGGAGAAATCCGGGGCCGGGTCCCCCACCGTCACCTCGGTGGAAGAGGTCGGAATCGGGCCGGGAACCCCGGGCGGGCGTGACGATGATGCGGGCAGCGAAGCGCCGTTGCCGGGGGTGACGCCGGGATCGGTGCCCAGCGAGAGGGCGGCGGCGAGCAGCAGCGTGGAAGCGGTGAGCATGGTGAAGCCAACCTCCGAGTCCGGTGAAGGGGATCAAGCATCAGGGGCTCGTGGCACTGCGGCATGGTTATCGGCACCCGGGGCGAGGAAGTTGAGCGCCCGGAATTGAAGGCGAATTGGCGCTCGAGACGCGCCGCGGGCCGCTCGGGCGGCGTCGCGGCGGGCCGCGCAACGCCGCCACCGGTAGGCCCCCGAACGCCGCTCAGGCGGCGTCGCGGCGGGCCAGCAGATCCGCCACACGCGACAACGCGCGCTCCACGTCCTCGAGGGTGAACGGCTTGGTGAGGATCACGTCCACCCCACGCGCCATCGCCGTCTCCTCCTCGAGCTG
>JBIOKD010000159.1:0-7395 GCA_044451485.1 Candidatus Eiseniibacteriota bacterium
AAGGCCAACATGCACACCTTCCAGCTGTCGGCTGAGGACTACGGTGTGCAGAACGACGGTACCTACGCGGACCTCGCGTCGTCCGTCGCGAGTCTCCTCCCGTCGGCGGGTGCCAACTTCAAGAACCCGTTCGATCAGACCGTCGGCTCTGGCAACTCGTGGGTCGACCTGGGCAGCACGCTGACCGCCAACCCCGGCCCGGCGGGCATGGTGTCCTATGCGGACTCTTCGCAGAACACCTACGCCATCCGCGGCTTTGGAAAGACCGCGCCGCTGACCCTGGTGCTCTCCGCCGGTCAGTAATCCGCCGAGCCGTATCGAGTCCCCACGGGGGCGGGAGCGATCCCGCCCCCGTGTCGTCTTTGACCGGGTGCCCAGGCTGGCGGTGCAAAAGCAACCGGCCGGCGGTTCGTCACCCGCGGGCTGTCCGTTGCGAGTCCATCGGTTAGGGGGGGAGCTTGGGCGGCACATCGATTGCTGCGCTGACGGTGTCCACCGGTTCGAAGAGAGGATCCTGATGCCCATCCACGCGTCACCGCAGCTGGTGCCACCCACGCGACCCGAAGTCGCCGCGTCACCCGATCCGGCGCTGGCGGTCGAGACACGGGCGCTGTGGAAGTCGTACCGGAATCCGTGGACTCTCCAGGTCACGCGCGGAGTCGAGGCTCTCGATCTCGCCGTGCGTCGCGGCGAGGTGGTTGGTTACCTCGGTCCGAACGGCGCCGGCAAGACCACGACGATCAAGATCCTGACCGGTCTGCACAAGGCCACCCAGGGACGTGCCTGGGTGCTGGGCCAGCCAGTCGAGGACCCGGTGAGCCGCCGGCGTCTGGGCTTCCTCCCCGAGCAGCCGTACTTCTACGACTATCTGAACGGTGTCGAGTACCTCGAGCTCGCCGGCCGGCTGTCCGGTCTCACCGCCGCCGAGGCGCGCACCAGCGCGCGCCGCTGGCTGGGTCGTGTCGGGCTCGGCGAGCACCCGAGCCGGATGCTGCGCAAGTACTCGAAGGGCATGCTCCAGCGACTCGGTCTCGCGGCGGCGCTGGTGCACGAGCCGGAGCTGCTGATCCTCGACGAGCCGATGAGCGGGCTCGATCCCTTCGGGCGGCGCGACGTGCGCGAGCTGATCATGGAGCAGCGTGCGCGTGGCACCACGGTGTTGTTCTCCTCGCACATCCTGCCCGACGTCGAGATGCTGTGCGACCGGGTGGCGATCGTGCTGCAGGGACGGCTGGAGCGTGTCGCGACCCTGGACGAGCTGACCCGTGGCGGGCGGCAGGAGGTGGACTTCCGCTGCTCGGGCCGGCCGATGCTCGAGGTCCCGGCCACGCTGGCGCCGGTACTGCAGCGGATCGAGCGTGTCCAGGAGACCGTGTTCCGTCTGTCGGACGACTCGCGGCAGCAGGAGACGCTCGCCTGGCTGGTGTCACAACGGGTCGAGATCATGGCGGTGACGCCACAGCGGGCCTCGCTGGAGCAGCTGTTCATGGCCGCGGCCGCCGGTCGTGGGACCGGTGACCCCGAGACCGAACGGAGGAGCGCATGAAGGCGGCATGGCTCATCGCCCACAACACCTACCGTGAGGCGACCCGCGACCGGGTGCTGCTCGGTCTGACGGTGGCCGGCGTGGTGGCCATGCTCGCGACCCAGGTGCTCGATCCGCTGGCGCTCGGACAGGGCGACCGGCTGACCGTGGATCTCGGGCTCAGCATCATCTCGGTGCTCGGTCTGGTGGCGGTGCTCATGGTGGGCACCAGTCTGGTGGCCAAGGAGATCGAGCGTCGCACCATCTTCAACCTGCTGGCGCGTCCGCTGCCACGCCCCTGGTACCTGGTGGGCAAGTGGGCCGGACTCACCGCGACGCTGTGGAGTGTCGCCGGGCTGCTGGGCGCCGCGTTGTGTGGTCTGCTCGCGGCCAAGGGTCTGGCGTCCCACGCCGTGGCGGTGATGCAGGCGGTGTACCTGGCCGGACTCGAGCTGAGCGTGGTCACCGCACTGGCGGTGATGTGCTCGGCGCTCTCGACCCCGGTGCCCTCGGCGCTCTACACCCTCGGCTTCTACTGTGTCGGTCAGTGGAGCTACGACCTCCGCCAGTTCGCCCACGACGCGCCGGGAGCGCTGGGTCCGATGCTGCGCGTGGTCGCCGACGTGGTCCCCAATCTCCCGGTCTTCAACATGCGTTCGCTGGCCGCCGTGGGCGCCACGACGTCGTTCGCACACCTGGCGCTGGCCAGCGTGTACGCGGTGTTCTACATCGGATGCGTGCTCGCGCTGGCCGCCGCGGCGTTCGAATCCCGCGATTTCAAGTGACGCCGTGATCGCGCTCAGCGTGCATCAGCGGCGGGTCCTGCGTTCGTGGGTGGTGGCGATCGCCTTTGGCTTCGGCGCGGTGTTCCTGGCACGTCACCTCTGGGTGGCGGTGCCGCACCCGCAACCGCTCGAGGAGCTGAGCTACTACCCGTCGGGCACGTTCCTCAAGCCGGCGACACTCGGTCACACCGAGACCGCGGCCGACCTGGCCTGGCTGCGCGCCGTGCAGTACTACGGCGCACACCGTCTGAGCGACAACCAGTTCGTGCGCATGGAGCACGTGTTCCACGTGCTCACCACGCTGTCGCCGGGGTTCGTTCCCGCGTACGTGTTCGGCGCGTTCGCGCTGGCCCAGGAGGGACACGACTTCCCGGCCGCCGAGCGGCTCATGCACGAGGGTCTGGACGCGAATCCGGCCAGCGGCGAGCTCGCCTTCCAGATGGGGTTCCTCTACTACGTCAAGCCCGGGGGCCGTGATCTCAAGCGCGCCGCCGGGTACTTCGAGCAGGCGGCCCGCCAGCCGGATGGTCCGCCGCAATCGCTCCACTTCGCCGCGTTCTCGCGTCAGCAGTCCGGCGACCTGAGGGTCGCGTACGAGCTGTGGTCCGACGTCGCCCAGCGCTCCGGCAACCGCTACCTGCGGGAGATGGCCGAGCGCGAGCTGGTCCGGATCCGCGAGGCGCTCGCGACCGGACACCAGGAGCTGGCGGTCAAGCACCTGACCACCCCGATCGTGCAGCTGCGCCACTAGCGGCCCGGCAGGACGCCTGGGCGCGTCGACTCCCGCCCGCGGCGCCCTCGAACGGATCCGGGCCGGCCCACGACGCCCTGCTCCGATGGCGTGCTCGGCGCGCCGGTGGGTACGCCATACGGCGGCCCGGCACGACGCGTGCAGCTTCCCGATCGGTCATCGAAACGGAGCACCCGGACAACGGTTTAGCGGAACCGACCGGGCGGATGGCGCGGTGCCGGCCCGACGTCCGTGCAGGATGCACGGCCCCGGGCGGGATGCCGGAAAAGGACTCAAGTCGGCCCGAAACGGGGCCGATGAATGTCGGTGGCAGGCCCAGGGACACGCCCATCCCGCGATGGGACTCCCTCGCACGGAGCGCGTGGTGCGCACGGATGAGGTCCGTTTCCCGGCCGGACGACCGCAATCAGGGAGTGAACCCATGCTCTTCGGCAAGAAGCAATCCCTCATCGGGCTCGACATCGGGAGTCACACGGTCAAGGTCGCCGAGCTCGAGACCCAACCCAAGCACGGGCACAAGCTCGTCAACTGGGGCATCTCGGCGCCGCTCGCCGAAGCGATCGTGGATGGCGAGATCATGGACCGTCAGCTGGTGATCGACGCCATCTCGAACCTCCTCGAGTCGCGCGGGATCGCGACCCGGAACGTGGTCGCGGCGGTGAGTGGTCGCGCGGTCATCGTGAAGAAGATCACGATGAACAAGCTGTCGGCCGACGACGCCCAGCAGGCCGTGTACTGGGAGGCCGAACAGCACGTGCCGTACGACATCAACGACGTGTCGCTCGACTTCGAGATCCTGGGTCCCGCGCCCAACGATCCCAAGCAGATGCAGGTGCTCCTGGTCGCCGCCAAGAAGGACATGGTGATGTCGTTCAGCGACCTGATGCGCGAGGCGGGTCTCAACCCGCTGATGGTGGACGTGGACTCGTTCGCCACCCAGAACGCGCTCGAGCTGAACTACGATTTCACCCCCGAAGAGGTGGTCGCGTGCCTGAACATCGGGTCCGAGATCACCAACATCAACATCACGCAGGCGGGTGTGCCGTACTTCACCAAGGACCTTCAGGTCGGCGGCAGTACGTTCGTCGACGCGGTCCAGCGCAAGTTCAACCTCAGCCAGTCCGAGTCGGCCGCGGTGGTGCGCGGCGAATCGGGCTCCGCGGTCGAGCTGGCGCCGGTGATCGAACAGGCCTGCGAAGGTCTGGCGACCGCGTTGGAGCGCGCCCAGGCCTATCTGCGCACCGCGGGTGAGGCCGGTCAGATCACCCGGATCATGTTGTGTGGTGGCAGCGCGATGACCCCCGGTGTCCCCGAGTTCCTGAACCGACGCTTCGGCGTCCCGGCCGAGATCGCCAACCCGCTCACCCGGGTCAACTACGACCCGGCGCTGTTCGCGGGCCAGGATGTGCGAAGGGTGGCGCCCCTTCTGACGGTCGGCATCGGTCTGGCGCTGCGCCGCCTGGGAGACAAGAAATGATCCGCATCAATCTCCTCCCGCGCGAGGACAAGGCCCAGCGCAAGGGCGGCCCGTCGATCAGCTTCAAGGCCGGCGAGCTGGTGGTGCCGATCGGCGTCGTGGCGGCCGCGCTGCTGGTGATGATGGGTACCGCGTTGTCGCAGAACGCCCGCATCGGCGGGCTGCAGAAGTCGATCGACCAGGTGGACGCCGAATCGCGGGCGCTGGCTCCCCAGATCGCCCGCGTCAACCGACTCGCCCAGGAGCGCGCCGAGCTGGATCTGCGTCTCGGCATCATCAGCAAGCTCGAGAAGGGACGCACCCAGGACGTGCGCATGATGGACGAGCTGGCGCGGACGGTTCCCGACTACCTGTGGCTGACCGCCGCCGTCCAGGACGGTGGCGACCACCTCAACATCGACGGTGTGACGCTGTCGAACCTGGTGGTGTCGGACTTCATGTCCCGTCTCGAGCGGTCGCCGATGTTCGCGAACGTCGAGCTCGGCGTCGCCGAGCGCGGCAAGGTGGGCGACCACGAAGTGGTCAAGTTCCGGGTGAGCTGTCAGGTGACCCCGGACGAACCGGCGAACTGAGGAGGGCACCGACATGGCACAGGTCGATCTCAGAAGCGGTGCGGGGATGAAGATCATCCTCGGGGTGCTGGTCGGCGGCGGCATGCTGGGGGTGTTCTTCCTGACCCACTTCCTCCCGTTCAGCTACCCGGTCCGCAAGGAACGCGTCGACGCCCTCAAGGCCGAGTACGAGCAGAAGTCCACCGAGCTGGCTCGCGCACGCGCCTCGGTGGCCGATCTCCCGCGCTTCGAGGCCGAGTACCAGCAGCTCCACGACCGCTGGATCATGGCGGCCGAGCTGCTGCCGGCCGACCGTCAGATGCCGGCCCTGCTCCGCAAGGTGACGCTCGCCGGCGAGCAGACCGGGGTGACGTTCATGAGCTTCCGCCCGGCCGGGACCAAGCCGGAGACCTACTACACCGAGATGCCCATCGAGATCACGGTGCACGGCGACTATCACCAGACCGGAGCGTTCCTCGCCGAGCTCGCGAACATGCGGCGGATCGTCACCGTGAGCAATCTGAAGCTGACCAGCAACGACAAGGGCGACGACGGATCGGCGGTCGTGTCGCTGACGGCTTCCGCGTACAGCCTGAACACCGGTTCGGGCCCGTCCGGCGCCACTGCCGTCCACAAGAAGGGAGGCGCCAGCGATGCGCGCAAGGGTTCCTGATCACGCGACCGCGGCGCGGGCCAAGGTGGGCCTGGCGGCGGTGATTCTCGCGGCGGGTCTGTCGGTGACCGCGGCCGGGTCGTGGGCGGATGGAAACGCCGCGAATCCGACGACCACGACGCCGGCGACCGCCGCCAAGAGCACGGCCGCGACTCCCAAGTCCAAGCCGGGCCAGACCGCCTCGGTGGCCGCCGCCAAGCCGGCAAGCACCACGGCTCCGGCCGCGGCGAAGCCGGCCACCGGCGCCACGACGAGCCACACCGCATCGGTGGCCGCCGCCAAGCCGGCGAACGCCACGGCACCGGCCAAGCCGGGCAACGTCGCTCCGGCAAGTCACACCGCGCCGGTCGCCGCCGCCAAGCCGGCGAACGCCACGGCACCGGCCAAGCCGGGCAACGTCGCTCCGGCCAGTCATACCGCGCCGGTCGCCGCCGCCAAGCCCGCGAACGCCACGGCTCCGGCCAAGCCGGGCAACGTCGCTCCGGCAAGTCACACCGCGCCGGTCGCCGCCGCCAAGCCGGCGAACGCGGTGGCTCCGGCCACGGTGAAGCCGGCCAACGTCGCTCCGGCCGGTCACACCGCGCCGGTCGCCGCCGCCAAGCCGGCGAACGCCACGGCTGCGGCCAAGCCGGGCAACGTCGCTCCGGCCGGTCACACCGCGCCGGTCGCGCTCGCCAAGCCGGCGAATGCGGTGGCTCCGTCGGTGATGAAGCCGGCGGCCCAACCCGGCCACCCGGCTCCGGTCGTGGCAGGCCGGCCCATGAACTCGGTCGCCCCGGTGGCGGCCAAGCCCGGCGCGCCGGCTCCCACGGCGTCGCGCGCACCGGAAGTCAAGCTGCCGCCCGGCATCAAGAGCGGCACCACGATCCAGGTGGCGTCGCACGGCTCGATCGTGATGGTCACGCCGGAAGTCCCGTCGCCCAGCGCGCGTCCCGGTAGCGGTGTCGGAGCTCCCAAGACGGCTGCGCCGCTGGCGCAGATCGACGAGCAGGTGACGTATCAGTACAACACCCTGGGCCGGAGGGATCCCTTCCAGTCCATGATCGAAGGGGAATTCGTCGGTGAGGATGTCGGTGGCGACGCTCCGATCGACGTCGGCGGCCTGAAGGTCGTCGGCATCGTGTGGAGCGACGATGACAAGTTCGCCATGGTCGAGGATCCGCGCGGGAACAGCCACGTGCTCCGGCGCGGGGACAAGGTGATGAACGGGTTCGTCGAGGACCTCAAGCGGGATGGGGTGGTCATCAATCTCACGGCGGACGGGCAGTCGCAGTCGGTGACGATTCCCCTGATCCGGAAGGGAGAGAAGAATGCGAGTCGGTAAGGCCCTGGTGGGGCTCGTTCTGACGGCGGCGGTGGCGCTCGTGGTGCTCGGGGCGGCCCCGTCCTTCGCCGACGACGTGGCAATGAAGCAGGTCGGGATGGTCCGCACCAGTGCCAGCTCGTTCTCGATCGACGTGCAGGGAGCGGACATCCACACCGTGATCAAGGCGATCGGTGAGTTCAGCGGCCGCAACATCGTGGTCGCCAAGGACGTGAAGGGTTCGGTCTCCGTGTCCCTGAAGAACGTGGGATGGCAGGAGGCCATGCGCACCATCCTGCGCACCAATGGACTCGACTACATCGACGAGGG
>JBIOKD010000160.1:0-7361 GCA_044451485.1 Candidatus Eiseniibacteriota bacterium
ACCCTGCTCAATCCCTACGGTCCCGCCCACCCGATCGTGATGCTGTCGCAGGTGCTGGGCACCGCGTTGGCGGGGGCGGCGGGCGGATGGTACGCGCGCGCGGGGCTGCCCGGCCGCTCGGTCCGGCTGCGCGCCGGCAGCCTGGCGATCGTCGCGGTCCTTGTCACCGCCGTGTTCGATCTCGTCACCAACGTGGCCACGGGGATCGTATTCGGACAGATGAAGACCTGGCTCCTGGCGGGCATTCCGTTCTCCCTCTGGCACATCGGCTACAACGTGCTGTTGTTCGTCGCGGTCGGCACCCCGCTGGTGGCCGTGTTCGCCCGCTATGCCGCGAGGCTCGCTCCATGAGAGGTGTGCGAGCCGCCCTGAACGCAGGCCTGATCACCCTGCTCGCGTGCGGGGTGGCGCGTGCCCAGACCCCCGACGCCGGCGCCGAGCTGTTGCGGCGGGTGCCGTACTCGGACGCCACCGCGATGTGGGCCGCGGACGGGCGTGCCGGGTACGCGCCGGACACCGAATGGCTGGGGGTGAGCTATCCGTGGGTGATCGCCGGGCTGGTGGTGGGCGGGTGGTCGCTCGACGACGCGGAGCGGATGCCCGCGGCGCAGACCGGTCCCGGTATTCGTGGGGCGCATTCGCCGCTCACCTGGTACGACTCGCTGGAGGTGCGACGCACCGGTGGGGCGGGCGCCTGGCAGGGCCTCCAGGCCGGCATGATCCCGGTCCTCGGACGCGTGTTCGGCACCGAGCGCGCCACCCAGGCCGGCCCACGCACGGTGTCCATGTTCTCCTTCGCGCGCGGGTCGTCGGCAGCGGAGGAGAACACGCTGGCGCTGGCGCGCACCGACAGCCTGTCCGCGTTCCGATACGAGGTGGCCAGCGGGCAGCGCGGAGCGGTCGGTGTGTACGACGACGCCGGCGCGCACCGCTACGGTCTCGCGGCCCGGATCGACCGCGGCGCGCAGCGTTTCGAGGGCCGCTTCGCGCACCGTGGCTCGGCGATGGCGATCTCCGGCTGGGCGGTCGACCAATCGGCGATGGGAGCCGGCGGCTCGTTCGCCTGGAGTCTGCGTCATCCGAACGACGTGACGCGGATCGAGATCCGGCGCTCGACCGACTGGCACGAGAGCGACGGCTCGGCGATTGCCCCGTCGCGACGCGACCAGAGCGAGGACGGCGCCGAGGCCACCTGGACGCACGCGTCGGGCGAGACGCGACTGGCGTTCCGAGGCGCCTGGTGGAAGAGCCAGGTGCGGCGGTCCACGCTCGACTTCGAGGAGTTCGACGACAAGACGAGCGGCTGGTGGCTGGCGGCCCGCGGCACCCGGCCGCTCGGTTCGCTCGCCGCCGACGGCTCGATCGGGCTCGGCTCCCAGGACGGCACCGGCGGTCTCGTGGTGACGCCGTCGCTGGGGCTCGCCACGGGTCGGCGGAAGTGGAACGCCAACGTGAGGGTGGAGCGCATCGCCACACCGATCTGGACCGATCGTGATCCCAACACCGCGCGCTTCCTGCAGGACACCTGGACCGCCGCTCTGTCGCTCGCGTCCGGTGATTCGGCGCGTCACGTGGGACTCACCGGACGGATCGGTCGGACCCAGCACCGCGCGCTGGCGGAGCGATGGCCCCTCGAGGAGCTCTGGCTCAGGGCCGGCTACTTCATGGACCCCGATCCCTATCGCTTCGCGCTGGCGAGCTTCGAGGGCGCCTGGGGCGGCCGCTCATGGGGCACGTCGCTCGAGGCGTTCGCGCTGGCGCGCAGCGCAAGCCGTCTCCAGTACGCGGTCGACCCGGTGAACGGGGTGCGCGCGTCACTTTCCCGCGGGGGACACCTGTTCAAGAACGAGCTCGACGCGCGGCTGCGTCTCACCGCCGCGCTGGTGGGCGCGCGTCAGAGCGAAGCCACCGGGGCATGGTTCGACCCGTTCGTCACCTTCACCGCCGCGGGCGTGTTCACGCTCTCGGACGCCACGGTGGTGATCGAGGGGATCGGTCTCGAGAATCGCCCGCACCCGCTCACCTGGATCGACCCGCGCACCGGTGAGGACGCCCTGGGGCCGGGTCTCGAGACCCGGATCTCGTTCAGCTGGCGGGTGTTCAACTAGGCTCTGTCTGAGAACGTATGGCGAGCGCGACGTCGTTCGCCCCCGGCTTCGCCGACCCCGCTTCACATCCGCTCGCGCCTTCATCGGTCCCCGCGTTCACCCGCCCCCGCGGAGTCGTCCGTTGACGCTGACGCCCTCCGAGCGCCGGGGTGCGCTCGTGCTGCTCGCCATCTTTGCGATCGGGGCGGCGCGCGACCTGTGGGGAACTCGTTTCGGACACCCGACCCGGGTGGTCGTAACGCCGGCGACGACCCCGCTGTCATCGCTTCCAGCGCCCCCGCCCGCGAGCACGGGTTCGGAAGCCGGTTCGGAAGCGATGACGCAGACCGGCGGCGGAGGCGGATCGGGCGAAATCGCCCAGGGCAGGCTCGACCTCAATCACGCGAGCGTCACGGATCTGGACGCCCTGCCCGGGATCGGACCCGTCCTGGCCGGGCGGATCGTGGCGTACCGGCGGGACCACGGACCGTTTCGCTCCGTCGACGAGCTCCTTGCGGTGCGTGGAGTGGGCCCCAAGTCGTTCGGACGTCTGCGTGAACGGGTCACGGTCGGTGCCCCGAGGGGAACGATGTCCGGGCCGTGACCGGGTGGGCAGGTCCTGGACCCCTCCGCGTGCGTCGGGATTGCGGCGATCCCGACCTGCGGGTCATCGGGTCGTGCGTCCCGCCGGAGGGACACGGACGGGTGGCGATGCGAAACGCCCGCTCCGCGCCTCACGGATGCAATTCGAGGTTCAGACCCGCTCCGGGACTCCCGATAACCCTGCCGAGCGATGCCGTCCCCGACGAGCCATGCGCGCGAACTCGCCGCGCGCCGCCCGCGGGGGCTCCTGTCGATTCGAAACGTTCCTCCGACGCGCCCCGACCAGGGTGCGCCGGTGCCGCTCATCGAGAGGTGCGCCAGGTGCAGGAAGACATCGGACAGAAGCTGCTCGAAGCACGTCTGATCGATGCCGCCGCGCTCGCCAGGGCCGGGCAGCAGCAGAAGAACACCGGCGGCACGGTGGTCGGCAATCTGGTCAAGATCGGTGCGTTGAGCGAAGAGGCGCTGCTGGAGTTCCTGGCGCGCTTCTACAGCGTGCCGTCGATCGATCTGCGCAATCACGACCCCGATCCACAGCTGGTCAAGCTCATCCCCGGCGACGTCGCCACCAAGTTCATGGCGCTGCCCGTGCAGCGCTCCGGACGGCGTCTGGTCGTGGCGATGGCCAACCCGTCCAACATCTTCGCCATCGACGACATCAAGTTCATCACGGGTTACGAGGTGGAGCCACGCGTCGCGACCGAGTCGCCGCTCAAGCGCGCGATCGACCGTGCCTACGACTCGGCCGGCACCATGGCCGACGTCATGAAGGGCATGGAGGAGGAGCTGTCGGTCGTCGAGGAGGACGACACCGCCGACGAGGCCGGGATCGCGGGTGCGGACGAGGCCCCGATCGTCAAGCTGGTGAACTCGCTGATCGCCGACGCGGTGCGCAAGGGCGCGTCGGACATCCACATCGAGCCGTACGAGAAGATGCTCCGCGTCCGCTTCCGCATCGACGGTGTGATGCAGGAGATGATGGCACCGCCGTTCAAGTTCAAGCCGGCGATCCTCTCGCGTCTCAAGATCATGGCCGAGCTGGACATCGCCGAGCGCCGCGTGCCCCAGGACGGCCGCATCAAGATCAAGGTGCTGAATCGCACCATCGACCTGCGCGTGTCGAGCCTGCCGACGATCTTCGGCGAGAAGATCGTCATGCGTATCCTCGACAAGACCAACCTCAACATCGATCTCGAGAAGCTCGGCTTCGAGCCCCAGGCGATGAAGGAGTTCGTGAGCGCGATCGCGAACCCCTATGGCATGGTGCTGGTCACCGGTCCCACCGGATCCGGCAAGACCACCACCCTGTACTCGGCGCTGTCCCGGATCAATACGCCCGAGGTCAACGTCATGACCGCCGAGGACCCGGTCGAGTACAACCTCGACGGCATCAACCAGGTGCTGGTCAACGACGACGTGGGTCTGTCCTTCGCCGCGGCGCTCAAGGCGTTCCTGCGCCAGGACCCGAACATCATCATGGTCGGTGAGATCCGTGATCTGGACACCGCCTCGATCGCGGTCAAGGCGGCGCTCACGGGCCACCTGGTGCTGTCCACGCTCCACACCAACGACGCGCCCAGCGCGATCGGCCGCATGATCGACATGGGCATCGAGCCGTTCCTGGTCGCCTCGTCGGTGAACCTGGTGCTCGCCCAACGTCTGGTACGACGCGCGTGCGCGAGCTGCAAGAAGCAGGTCGAGCTCCCCATCGAGGTGCTGAAGGAGTTGCAGCTCGACCCCGCCGAGGCGGCCAAGGCCACCTTCATGCAGGGCGAGGGGTGTGTCGATTGCAACAACACCGGTTACCGCGGCCGACAGGGCGTGTACGAGGTGATGGCGTTGAGCAGCCGGCTCCGGGAGCTGGTGCTGGAGCGCTCTTCGGCCGCCGAGATCAAGAAGGTCGCGATCAGCGAGGGCATGCTCACGCTTCGACGCGACGGGCTCGAGAAGCTCAAGCGCGGTCTGACGACCGTCGAGGAGATCCTCAAGGAGACCGCCGCGGACGCGTCGTAGTCCGTGTGATTTGGAACAGGGGGAAACACACGTGGTGACGCTCAAGCAGTTGCTCGACGACATGGTCCAGCGCAAGGCGTCGGACCTTCATCTCACCGCCGGTGTACCCCCGGAGCTGAGGGTGGACGGGATCATCACGCCGACCGAGTACGACGTGCTCACACCCGAGGCGTGCGCGTCGCTCGCCTACAGCGTGATGTCCGACGAGCAACGCAAACGGTTCGAGACCACCAAGGAGCTCGACTTCTCGTTCGGGGTCAAGGGCCTGGCCCGGTTCCGGGCCAACGTGTTCCTCCAGCGCGGCGTGGTCACCATGGCGGTCCGCATGATCCCGTACGAGATCCAGGCTCTCGACCGTCTGGGTCTGCCACCGGTGGCCAAGGAATTCACGAACCGCCACAAGGGGATGGTGCTGATCACCGGTCCCACCGGGAGCGGCAAGTCCACCACGCTGGCCTCGATGCTCGACCGGATCAATGCCACCCGCCAGAGCCACATCATGACCATCGAAGACCCGATCGAGTACATCCACCACCACAAGAAGTGCATCGTAAACCAGCGCGAGGTGGGGGCGGACACCGAGTCGTTCCCCAAGGCCCTCAAGTACGTGCTGCGTCAGGACCCCGACATCATCCTGATCGGTGAGATGCGCGACCTCGAGACCATCGAATCGGCCCTTACCATCGCCGAGACCGGGCATCTCGTGTTCGCCACCCTGCACACCAACTCCACCTACGAGGCCGTCAACCGCATCGTGGACGTGTTCCCGGCGGATCAGCAGAAGCAGATCCTCACCCAGCTCGCGTTCACCCTCGAGGGTGTGGTCACCCAGCAGCTCATCCCGCGCAGCCGCGGCGCCGGCCGGGTCATGTGCGCGGAGGTCCTGATGTGCACGCCCGCCATCAAGGCGGTGATCCGCGAGGGCAAGATCCACCAGATCTACAGCCTCATGCAGGCCGGCCAGAAGTACGGCATGCAGACGATGAACCAGGCGCTCCTCCAGGCGGTGCTCGACAAGCACCTGACCCCGGAGGACGCGCTCGAACGCAGCACCGACCGACCCGAGCTGGAGAACATGATCAGCAAGGTCGGCCGGATGGCCGCATAGGAGAGGACACCATGCCGGTCTACATGTGGAAGGGTCGGACACTCGCCGGCGAGGCGCAGTCCGGCGAGATCGAAGTCAATCGCCAGGACGAGGTCGTCGAGCTCCTGCGCAAGAAGAAGATCCTGGTGACCTCGGTGCGGCCGAAGGGCAGCGGCTTCTCGATGCCCAAGCTCGGAGGCGGGGTCGGCACCAAGGACCTCGCCATCTTCACCCGGCAGTTCGCCACCATGATCTCGGCCGGTCTGCCACTGGTGCAGTGTCTGGACATTCTCGCCAAGCAGACACCAAAGCCGTCGTTCGCGCGTGTGATCGGCGAGGTGACACGCGAGGTCGAGGCCGGCTCGACGCTGGCCGACGCGCTCGGCAAGCACAAGCAGGTGTTCGACGATCTGTTCCGCAACATGGTCGCGGCCGGCGAGGCCGGCGGCGTGCTGGACGAGATCCTGATGCGGCTGGCGACCTACATCGAGAAGGCCGACGCCCTCAAGCGCAAGGTCCAGAGCGCCTTGGTGTACCCGGGCGTCGTGCTCACCGTGGCCCTCGGCGCCACCGCGTTCATGCTCATCTTCATCATCCCGACCTTTGCCAAGATGTTCACCGATTTCGGCGGCGAGCTGCCGCTGCCGACCAAGATCGTGTTGTGGATGTCCAAGACGCTGCAGGCGTTCTGGTGGGCGATGCTGCTCGCGCTCGCGGCCGCGGTGGTCGCGCTCCAGCGCTACTACGCCACCGAGAACGGACACCGCGTGATGGACGCCCTCATGCTCAAGATGCCGGTGCTGGGCGACGTCCTGCTCAAGGGCGCGGTGGCGCGGTTCACCCGCACCCTCGGCACCCTCATCGCGTCCGGCGTGCCGATCCTGGCCGGTCTCGAGATCACCGCCAGGACCGCCGGCAACAAGGTCATCTCGGAGGCGATCATGACCGCCCGCACCTCGATCCGCGAGGGCGAGACCGTGGCCGCCCCGCTCAAGGCATCGGGCGTGTTCCCGCCGATGGTGGTGCAGATGATCACCGTCGGCGAGCAGACCGGCGCTCTCGACGAAATGCTCACCAAGATCGCGGTCTTCTACGAGGCCGAGGTGGACACCGCGGTCGATACCATGACCTCGATCATCGAGCCGGTGATGATCGTGGTGATGGGTGGCATCGTCGGCGGCATGGTGGTGGCGATGTACCTGCCGATGTTCAAGCTGGTCAGCGTGGTCGCGGGGGGCAAGGACTGATGTTCCGCATGCCGTTCGGGGGGCCACGTCGGTCGGACGCTCCGGACGTCCCCACGCCGGCACGTCCGGACGCGTCACACCCGGGCGGCTCCGTCAGCGGAGACCGCTGGACCGGGCTGCGCGCGCTCATCGTGACGCGTCTCGTGGTGGCGGCCCTGGCGCTGCCGGCCGGCGTGCTGTGGTGGCCGGACGCCGGCGAGGAGGCCCGCGGACTCATGACCGCGGCGTTGCTCGCCATCGGGGCGTCGTCGGCGCTGCTCTGGCTGCTGGTGGACCTGAGACGTGGCCACCGCTTCCAGGTCGGTCTCCAGCTCGGGGTGGACA
>JBIOKD010000161.1:0-7335 GCA_044451485.1 Candidatus Eiseniibacteriota bacterium
CTATCGGCGGGTGCCTGCGCGTGACGAGAAGGAGATCACAGGCCATCCAGGGGCGATCGATCACGAGCGACGCGAGGTCGGGTCGTTCCGCGCCGCCGCGCGGTCACCGGACTCGATCCGACCCAGCAGCCGAAGCAGTCCATCCAGGATGGTGAGCGGGTGCGGCGGGCAGCCGGGAATGTAGAGATCGACGCGGATGCCGTCGGGGACTCCGTCGAGCACTTCGGGGCTGCCGCGGAACGGCCCGCCGCTGATCGCGCAGCTCCCCACCGCGATCACCAGCCGCGGATCGGGCATCGCCTCATAGGTCTTCTCGAGCGCCAGTCGCATATTCCGGCTCACCGCGCCGGTGACGACGATGCCATCGGCATGTCGTGGCGAGGCGACGAACTGGACTCCGAAGCGGGCCATGTCGAAGACCACGTTTCCGAGCGCGATCAACTCGGCTTCACAGCCGTTGCAGCTTCCGGCCGACACCGAGCGCAGCCGAAGCGAGCGGCCGAACAGGCGTCGCGATCGGCGGTCCAGGGCGCCCGCCAGCTTCACCTCGCCGGTGGCGGTGCGCAGCTCCTCGCGGGTGCGTGTGGCCATCGCGTACTCGGGACCGAATCGCAGCGCGCCGGCGGGACACGCCTGCATCTCCTCGGGGCTGAAGAGCGAGGCGCCGAGATCGATGATCGGGAGCTGCCCCGGCTGGTGCCGAATCGCCGGCGCCGTGCGCGCGGCCTCGCATGACCGGGCCTCCGCGTCGCACCGCGGGCCATCGAGCGTCGGGCGGCCGCGGTAGCGCTCCGGAAGCGCCGGCATGAGCGGGGGGAAGCGCAGCGTCCGACGACCCTGTCGCAGTCGTGTCACGAGCATCTTCAGCATCCGCGTTCCTCCGAGCCCTTGTCCGACACTCTAGAGGTCATGACCGGCGTAGGAGAGGTTGAAGCTCTTGTTGCACATCGGAAAGTCCGAGACCTGGTTGCCCTGCATGGCGAGCGCCAGCGCCGACCAGTTGTGGAAGGACGGATCCTTGATCTTGCAGCGCCGAACGCGGCCGTCGGAGTCGGTCAGCAGCGCGTGGGCGATCTCGCCGCGCCAGCCCTCGGTCATGGCCACCACGAATTCGTTCGGTTCGAGCGGGCCCAGGGACAGCCGCGGCTTTCCGGCGGGGAGGCTGCCGATCTGCTCCATCAGGAACTTGAGCGAGCGCGTGGCTTCGAGCCGGCGCACCAGCGCACGGGCGGCGACATCACCGGCCCAGGCCGTGGCCACCGGGATCTGCGTGAAGCGGAACACTCCATAGGGCTGGTCGTGGCGCACATCGCGCGCGACGTCGCAGGCGCGCGCGGTCGGCCCGACGAAACCGTACTCCCGGCAGTCGTCGGCCGACAGTGCGCCCACGCCCTCCATGCGGGCGCGCACCGACTCGTTCTCGAAGAACAGCTCGCCGATCCGGTCCAGGTCGTGACTCAACGCCTCGAGCCGGGCGAGAAAGGTGTCCGCCATGGTCGTGGAGAGATCGAACCCGACGCCGCCCGGTCGCACCAACCCACGCCCGAAGCGGTTGCCGGCCAGCTCGAGCAGCAGGTTCAGGCAGTCGCCACGCATGCGCCCAAAGTAGGCGGCGGCGGGGGCGTAGGCGATGTCACCGGCCAGCGCGCCGAGGTCGCCGAAGTGGTTCGCCAGCCGTTCGATCTCCAGCGCGATGCCACGCACCGACTGGGCGTGAACTCCCTTCTGGCAGCGCCCGAGTGCCTCCAGCGCGGCGCAAAAACTCTCGGCGTGACCGATCACGGTGTCCCCGGCGATCGATTCGGCCACCAGTACCGCCCGCTCGAGGGGCTGGCTCTCCAGCAGTCGCTCCACCCCGCGATGCTGGTAGCCCAGCATGATCTCGAGGAACAGCACGTCCTCGCCGTGGACCTGGAAGCGGAAGTGACCGGGCTCGATGATGCCGGCGTGCACCGGTCCCACCGCCACCTCGTGCACCTGGCCACCGGCGACGCGATCGAAGGGATAGGTGTCGCGGTCGTGTGTCGTCGCGGTCCGCCCGGCGGGCAGATGGTCGGCCGGGTGCCGGCGCAGGGGCTTGAGCCCGGGATGGCCCTCGGGAACAAGTCCACACTGCTCGGCCATTTCACGTTCGAAGACGTGTGCCGAATGGCATTCCGGCGTGAGCGACGGATAGCGGTCGGTGGCGCGGGTGCTCAGAACTCCCAGACGTCCATGGGAATCGTCCGCCAGCACCGCGACGATTCGTGTACGCCCGTCCTCTTCCGGCACGCCGAAGAGGAGCACGAGCCGCGCGCCCAGCCGGACGGCCGCGACCACCCGGGCGTGGAAGCTCTCGACCGCGGCCACCGGGATGTCCTCCCAGGGGATCGCCCAGCGATTGCGCAGCGACAGGCCGATGTCGAGCGTCATGGCGCCGTCCCGCCGAGCGTGGCGGCGGCCGTGGCCAGCACCCTCTGGAGCGCCGTCGGGAGGTAGAGACCGAGCCCGACGACGATCGCCAGCAGGCCGGCGGGTGGCAGCAACAGCCACCGCGACTCCACCTGGCGCGCCGCGGGGCCCGATCCGCCCTGGGCCATCGAGACGATCTGAGCCGCCATGCCGACGAACACGATCACCTGAAGCACCATGAACGCGACCGCCACCCACGGCTGCCCCACCTGCACCGCGCCGCGAAGGATGGTCAACTGGCTCAGGAACGGAGCCGATGGGGGGACGCCGGACAGGGCGGAGAATCCCAGTATCAACAGCGTGCCGGAAACCGGCAGACGCCGCAGCAGACCCGAGACGTCAGCGATCCGCTTCGAGCGATATTCGATCAGCATGTTTCCCGCGACGAAGAACAGCAGCGCCTTGCACAGACCGGAGCCGAGCATGTGGAGGAGCGCCCCGTAGGTCGCGGCCCGTCCGAGCCCGCAGCCGACGGCGAGCACTCCCATGTGCTCGATGCTCGAGAACGCCAGCATGCGTTTGTAATTCCGCTGGCGCAGCATCAGCGCGCCGGCGACCAGCATCGAGGCGAGTCCGAACCCGATCAGCACCGGCCCGACGATCCGTTGCTGGTCCACGGCGTGGGCCACCTGCACGACACGCAGGATGGCCAGGAAGGCACAGTTGAGCAGGGCGCCCGAGAGCAATGCCGAGATCGGTGAGGGCGCCTCACCGTGGGCATCCGGCAACCAGCTGTGCATCGGCACCAGGCCGACCTTGGTGCCATAGCCGATGAACAGGAACGCGAATGCGGCCCGGAACCAGACCGGGTGGAGACCCGGAGTCCGCAACAGGACGGAACGCGACAGGCTCGGCGCGGCCAGGGACGCGCCCTGTGCCAGCGCGAGCATGAAGGTGCCGAGCAGCGCCATGGCGATGCCGACCGAGCATATGAGCAGGTACTTCCAGACCGCCTCGATGGAGTGACGATCGTGCGAGTCGTAGATCAACGGCGCCGTGGCCAGCGTGGTGGCCTCCATGGCCACCCACATCACGCCGAAGTGGTCGGTCAGACACACCACGGAGGCCGAGGTCAGGAAGCCGAGCATGCAGGTCTCGAACAGCCGTCCGCCGCGTGGCGGCTCGCGGCGGAAGTAGCCGATGCCGTAGATCGAGACCGCCATGAACACCAGGCTGACCAGCGACAGCACCATGCCGCCGAGCGGATCGAAGGAAAGCCACAACAGGGGCGAATCCGTCAGCCGCCCGAGCCAGGCGAGACCCAGCAAACCCATGTGCGCGCCCGCCGCGAGCAGCAGCCAGATCTGCCGGCGGGGCCGCGACGGATCGAGCGAGGCCAGGAGAGCACCGCCGATCGGCGCGAGCAGCAGGGCGAGCAGGCTCATCGGGTCAGTCCCGCAGCTCCGTCAGTCGGTCCGAATCCAGCGAATCGAGCTCACGATTCATGTGGAACACCACCAGCCCCATGATGAACACACCCACCACCAAGTCGAGGAGAACGCCCATCTCGACCATGAACGGCACGCGCGCTGACACCGCGAGTCCGAACAGGTAGACGCCGTTTTCGAGCAGGAGATAGCCCACCACCTGGGTCATCGCCTTGCGGCGCGTCGTGAGCACGACGAAGCCGATCATCATGGTGGCGAACGAGGTGGCCACGAGAAGCGGTGGGATGCCCTCGCCGATCGACGGCAGGCCCGCGCTCAACGCCAGGGACACACCGATCGCCAGGACACCGGCCGCGATCGAGCCGAGCGGACCCAGACTGGGCTCGACTTCACGCCGCACCGCCGCCTCGCGAATGGCCCACATCAGAAAGCTCGGCAGCAGCAGACCCTTCACCGCCAGCGTGCCGACGGTGATCACCACGCTGTGGCCGGTCCACGGATGATGGATGGCCAGAGGCAGCAGGCCGAGCAGGATGCCCTGCGCGGCCGCGGCCCGGATGGTGAACGTCAGACGCGAGGCGGCGAGGACGGCGAAGTTGGTGAGCAGCACGAGAAGCAGGAGCGTATCGGTCAGGTGAGCCATGTTCAGCGGATCATGAGCAGCGCGCCCAGGGCGGCCAGCACCCCGGCGCTGAGGAGGTACTGCGGGACGCGCATCATCCGTAGCCGGGCCATCGACGCTTCGACGAGACCGACCAGCATCGCCACCATCGCCAGGCCGGCGGCGAGACCCAACACCGCGACCAGGTCGGAGGCTCCGGCGTGCGGCCACGCCAGATCGACGAGCAGGGCGGCAAAGAGCGCGAAACGACAGGCGCTGCCGTAGAGGATCACGGCGAGGTCGGGTCCGCTGTGATCGAGGATCATCACCTCGTGGATCATGGTGAGCTCGAGATGGGTCGCCGGATCGTCGATCGGACCACGCGCGGTCTCGGCGAGGAGCAGCAACGCCAGACTCAGCGCGACCATCGCCACCGACGCGCCGACGTGCATCCACGCCCCGGCCACCGGCCCGCCGAAGAACTCCGAAAGCGACAGACCGCCGGTGGCGAGCGCGAGCGTGAGGAAGCCAGCGAACAGCACCGGCTCGGCGAAGGTCCCGATCATCAGCTCGCGACTGGCCCCCATGCCCTCGAAGCTCGAGCCGGTATCGAGCGCCGAGAGCGTCAGGAAGAAGCGCCCCATGGCGAGAAGTCCCGCGAACAACAGGAAGTCGCCGGGGAATCGCACCAGGGCGGAGCGGCCGTCGAGTGGCACCAGCGCGGCGGCGGCGAGCGCGCTCGCGCCCCATGTGGTGGGGGCGGCGCGGAACAACCAGGTCGTGGTCGTGCTGTACACGACGCCCTTGCGCGCCAGACGGGCGAGATCGCGGTACGGCTGGAGCAGCGGCGCGCCGCGTCGACCGGTCAGCGCGGCCACCGTCCGGGCCGCGATACCGGGCAGGAGCGGCGCCATGCCCAGCACGAGCAGGAGCGAGAACAGCGCGGTCACCGCGACGGCCCGGCGGCGAGGAACAGCCACCCCAGCAGCAGCAGCAGCGCGATGCCGACGTAGCGGAGGTAGACCATGACTTGTCCCTCCTGGAGCCGGGTGAAGAATCCGAGCAGCTGAGCCAGTCGGGCGAACACGGGCCGATAGAGCTCGGCCAGCGCCCGTTCCGGAGTCCGCGCCTCCCACTCCATCGCGCCCGGCCATGGCCCGCGGGGCGTATGCCAGCGTACGGTGGTGCGGAGCGCCGGCTGCAGCACGCGCGTGACCGGCTGAGCCAACGAGCTGGCGGTGTATTGCATGGTGGCGGCCGGTTGAGCGTAGCCGCAGTCCCACGTCACCGCGCGGCGAACCGGGCGGCGCCACTTCAAGAACATGCGGCCGACGGCGAACGCCGCCACGCCGCCGGGGACCAGCAGCGCGTTCCACGGCAGTGGATTCACCAGCCGTTGGATCGCGGCCATCGAGGCACCCGGAGCCAGCTGCTCGACCGCGGGTCCGAGCAGATCGAGCAGCGGATGGATCAGCACCACCAGCGCCAGGGACATGCCCGCGAGCACCAACGCCGGCAGGATCACCCATGGGCCGCGCGGCGGTGTGGCATCGGCGGCTTCCCGGCTTCGGGCGTGTCCCAGGAGACCGACGCCCACGAGTCGAACGAAGCACGGCAGCGCGGCTCCCACCGTGAATGCCGCCGCCACGGCACCGAGGAGCATCACCAGACGCGGCGGACCGGTCAGTTCCTGGCTGCCGCGGAACAGGCTCATGAACAGCAGCCACTCGCTCGCGAAACCATGGGTGCCGGGCAGACCGACGACCGCCGCCGCCCCGATCAGGAGCGTGACACCGAGTGCCGGGAGCCGGCGCATCAGACCACCCCAGCGTTCGAGGTCGCGGCTGCCGACCAGCTGCGCGATCGCGCCGCCGGTGAAGAACAACAGTGATTTGGCCACGGCGTGATTCCACAGGTGGAGCAGGACCACGGTCCAGGCGAGGGCCGCGACCCCGGGGCGTCCCATCGCCGTGGCCACCAGCGCGGCGCCCATCGCCATCGTCACCAGTCCCGCGTGCTCGATGGTGGAGTAGGCGAGCACCCGCTTGACGTCGCGCTGGCTGAGCGCCATGACGACCCCGCCGCAGGCTCCGAGCGCGCCCAGACCCATGAGCGCCATGCCCCAGACCGGGCCCGGCGGGCCGAGTACCGGCAGGAAACGCAACAGTCCGTAAAAGCCGAGCGTGATGAGCACGCCCGACATCAGCGCCGAGACGTGGCTCGGCGCGGCCGCGTGCGCATCCGGGAGCCACACGTGCAACGGCGCGATCGCGGCCTTGGTTCCGAATCCGACCCACGCCAGGCCGAGGAGGATCGCGACCGACGGCAATCCGGCGCCACCTCCGAGCGGCGCCATGGGCACCGCCCATCCGGTGCCCGTCTGCGCGATGAAGACGAACAGCAGCAGAAGTGCCGCACCACTGACGTGGCCCGCGATCAGGTAGATCAGACCCGCCGTGCGCACATCTGCATGCTCGTGCTCGCTCACCATGAGCTGCCATGACAAGAGGGTCATGACCTCCCATGCCATCAGCAGCAGCACGGTGTTTGCCGCCACGATGACCAACGCCATGACGGCGAGGAGCATCTCGAACCCGGCCAACGCGGCGCCGATCGGAGTGTCGCGGTGGCCGAGACGCAGGTAGCCCGCCGCGAAGATCACCCCGAGCGCGCCAATACACGCGATCGGCAACAGGAACACGCCGGCCAGCGGATCGAGTCGCAGCGAGGGGGTTCCGAAGGGCAGCGCCCATGCGAGCGTCCACACCTGAGGCGCGCCGCCGACCACAGTCGCGGCCGCGGCGATCAGACAGCCCGCTCCGATGAGGGTCGTCAGCACGGCCAAACCAGTTGCCACCCCGCCACGTCGGCGCAGCACCCACGCGGCGACGGCGC
>JBIOKD010000162.1:0-7265 GCA_044451485.1 Candidatus Eiseniibacteriota bacterium
CTGTCCTGCTTCTACCGGAACTGGGACAAGGTCGACCATCGCACTCGCGCGCTCGCCTACGAGCACGCCATGGAGCGGCTGCACGCGGAGTTCCCGGCCGATACGGAGGCCGCGATCTTCTACGCGCTCGCTCTCAACGCCGCGATTCAGTATGGCGACAAGACCTATGCGCAACAGCGCCGGGCCGGCGCGATCCTCGAACCCATCTATGCGGTATGGCCGGATCACCCGGGGGTGGCCCACTACCTCATACACAGCTATGACTTCCCGACGCTGGCGTCGCGAGCGCTGCCCATGGCGCGGCACTATGCCGACATCGCGCCCCATGTGCCCCACGCGCTCCACATGCCGTCGCACATCTTCACGCGTCTCGGGATGTGGGACGAGTCGATCCGCTCGAATCTCGCTGCCGCCCAAGCCGGCCGGGAGTACTCGGCCATGCACTACGGTGGCGCCGTCTACTACGACGCGGTCCACGCCTGGGATTACCTCGAGTACGCGTACCTGCAGAAGGCCCAGGATCGGAACGCGCGCGCGATTCGCGACAGCGTGGCGGCCATCCGGCGGGTCAGCCACCAGACCCAGTCGTTCTTCTACGCTCTCACCGCCGTTCCGGCTCGCTACGCGCTCGAGCATCACGCGTGGAGTGACGCTGCCGCGCTCGAGCTCCCGTCGGGCTGGAGCTGGGACCGTTATCCCTGGACCGAGGCGACCACGGAGTTCGCTCGAGCGATGGGCGCCGCGCGCTCGGGCCGGCCGGACGTTGCACGCGAGGCGATCGCGCGGCTCGCCTCCATCCGCGATGGCATCGTGAATCCCGCGCTCTCCTACTGGGCCGCACAGGTCGAGGCGCAGCGTCTGACCGCCCAGGCGTGGCTCGCTCTGTCCGATGGACACCAGGCCGAGGCGCTCGATGGTATGCGTGCCGCCGCGGCGCTCGAGGACTCGACCGAGAAGCGCCCCGTGACTCCGGGGGCGGTGTTGCCGGCCCGCGAGCTCCTCGGAGACATGCTGCTCGGAACGCATCACCCGGTCGAGGCGCTTGCCGCGTACGAAGCCGTGCTCCGCGACGCGCCGAGACGGTTCAATGCGCTGGCGGGGGCGTCACAGGCCGCCCTGGCGTGTGGGCACCGGGCGGAGGCACGGCGGTACGCGGCCGAGCTGCTCGAGCTCGCGAAGGATGGCGACGGCGATCGTCCCGAGATCGTGGTGGCACGGCGTCTGGTCGGCGGCGGGGCGGGCACACACTGAGGGATCCGGCGACGACGACGGTGGTCGGATCGAACGGCGTGCCCGCACGACGGCTCCGCGGCTCAGGCGGATCGGCCCGTCGCCGGCTGACCCGCCAGGGTCACCATCAGCGCCTTCTGCGCGTGCAGCCGGTTCTCGGCCTGCTCGAAGATCGCGGAGTTGGGCGTGCGTGACACCTCGTACTCGATCTCCTCGCCGTAGTGCGCGGGCAGACAGTGCAGCAGCACCACGTCGGGCTTGGCGAGTCGCATCACACGCTCGTTCAACTGGTAGCCCTTGAAGGCGCTGCGACGGTGCTCGGTCTCGCTCTCCTGCCCCATGCTGGCCCACACGTCGGTGTAGAGCACGTCCGCGCCTTCGCAAGCCCCGTGGAGATCGGAGGTGGCGCCGAGCGTGGCGCCGCTCGCGCGCGCCAGCACGCGTGCCTCGGCCAGCACGTGGGCCGGTGGCTCGAAGCCCTCGGGACACGCCACGGTGACGTCCATGCCGGTGAGCGCCCCGGCCAGCAGCAGCGAATTCGCCACGTTGTTGCCGTCGCCCACGAACACCAGCCGCAGGCCCTTGAGACGGCCCTTGCGTTCCATGATCGTGAGCAGGTCGCCGAGCGCCTGACACGGGTGCTCCCGATCGGACAACCCATTGATGACCGGCACCGTGGCGTGACGGGCCAGCTCCTCGACGATCGCGTGCCCGAAGACACGCGCCATGATGAGATCGGCCATGCGTGAGAGGACGATCGCGACATCCTCCACCGACTCGCGTTTCCCGAGCTGGATGTCGTCGGGGCCGAGATAGATGGCGTGGCCCCCGAGCTGGGTCATGCCCGCCTCGAACGATACGCGGGTGCGCAGCGACGGCTTCTGGAAGATCATCGCCAGCGTGCGTCCGGGCAGTCGGGGCCGCTCGTCGCGACGGTAGTGCTCCGCCTTCATCTCGCGCGCCAGCTCGAGCACGGCGAGCGTGGCCTCGGCGGTCAGGTCCCGCGCGGAGAGATAGTGGTGGAGACGGGTCACGGGGAACGCCCTGGGATGCACCTCGGTGGTCATCGGATCGACTCCCGTCGTCCGGCGGCTCCCGCCGCCGGCGCATGGGGCGCGGCCGCCCGAGCGGGCGCCACGCCAAACGACATCAGCCGAGGACTCGGGCGATCCGCTCGAACGCCCAGTCCAGCTCCTCGGGCTCGATCACGAGCGGCGGCGCGATGCGCAGCACGCTCTCGACCGTGTCCTTGCACAGCACACCTTCGCCCATGAGCTTCCGGGCGAACGCCTTGGCGGGCCCGGCCTCGGGCTTCAGCTCGATGCCGATGAGCAGGCCGCGTCCGCGCACCTCGCGCACCAGCGGCGAGCCGAGCGAGCGCAGCCGCGTCATGAACGCACCGCCCAGCTCGGCGGCGCGCCGGGCGAGACGGTCGCGCACCAGCACCCGCATCGCGGCGCGTGCCACCGCGCACGCCAGCGGGTTGCCGCCGAACGTGCTGCCGTGGTCCCCGGGCTCGAACACGCCCAGGATCTCCCGCGAGGCGAGCACCGCCGACACCGGCATCACCCCGCCACCCAGGGCCTTGCCCAGGATGAGGAGGTCGGGCTTCACGTCCTCGTGGTCGCACGCGAACAGACGTCCCGTGCGACCGAGACCGGTCTGGATCTCGTCGGCGATGAACAGCACGCGCTCGCGACGACACAGCTCGCGCGCGGCCTTGAGATAGCCGGACGGAGGCACCACGATGCCGCCCTCGCCCTGGATCGGCTCCACCAGGAAGGCCGCGGTCCGGGGCGTGATCGCGCCCTCGAGCGCCGCGAGGTCGCCGTACGGCACGACCCGGAACCCGGGCGTGAACGGACCGAACCCATCACGGTATTGCGGGTCGTCCGAGAAGCTCACGATGGTCACGGTGCGGCCATGGAAATTGCCGGCGCACACGATGATCTCCGCCTGATCGGGTGCGATCCCCTTCACCCGGTAACCCCACTTGCGTGCGGTCTTGATCGCGGTCTCGACACCCTCCGCGCCGGTGTTCATGGGCAGCACTAGGTCCTGACCGGTCAAGGCGGTGATTTCCTGGCAGAACGGCCCGTACTGGTCGTTGTGGAACGCCCGTGAGGTGAGCGCCAGGGTCTTGGCCTGATCCACGAACGCCGACAGGATCTCGACGTGACCGTGACCGAAGTTGAGCGCCGAGTACGCGCTGAGCATGTCCATGTACCGCCGCCCGTCGACGTCCTCCACCCAGACGCCGGAGCCACGCGCCAGGACCACCGGCAACGGCGCGTAATTCCGGGCGCTGTGCCGGTCGACGAGCGCGATGTGCCGCACGCTCTCCGGTGCGGCCTCGGTGCCGCGCTCAATGCGTGCCATGACTCACCTCCGGATGCGGATCGGTCTGCGCGCGTCTCCGCTCGATGGCGGCGGCGATCGCGCGTGGCAGCACGTCCTTGTCGAGCTCGTCCAGCTCGTAGGTCACGCGGGTGGACGGCTTGTCCAGCTTCAGCACGTGCGCGAGATCGATCGGCGTCGCGATGAGCACCGAGTCGCACGGGACCGCGGCGATGGTCTCGGACAGCTCGGCGATCTGACGGTCGCCGTAACCCATCGCCGGCAGCACTTCGGTGAGGTGTGGGTAGCGCTCGAAGACGCCACGAATCGAGCCGCGCGCGTACGGGCGCGGATCCACGATCTCGGCGGCGTGGTGCTGTTTGGCGGCCACCCATCCGGCGCCGTAACGCATCTCGCCGTGGGTCAGCGTGGGACCGTCCTCGATCACCAGCACGCGCTTGCCACGCACGCGTTCGGGGTGGCGCACCGAGACCGGGGAGCGGGCACGCAACACGGTCGCTCGTGGGTTGACCGCGCGGATGTTCGCCTCGACGGCGGTCACCTGTGCGGCGTCCGCGGTGTCGACCTTGTTCACCACCACCACGTCGGCCATCCGCAGATTGGTCTCGCCCGGGTAGTAGGCGATCTCGTGACCGGCGCGGTGGGGATCGGCGACCACGATGTTGAGATCGGGCCGGAAGAACGGCAGATCGTTGTTGCCGCCGTCCCAGAGGATGATGTCGGCCTCGGTCTCGGCGCGTCGCAGGATCAGCTCGTAGTCCACACCCGCGAAGACCAGGTTGCCCATCACGACGTGCGGCTCGTACTCCTCGCGCTCCTCGATGGTGCAGCGCTGCTCGTCCATGTCGGCGATCGTGGCGAAGCGCTGGCAGATCTGACGCGTCAGGTCGCCGTAGGGCATCGGGTGCCGCACCACCGCGACGCGATACCCCATACCCTTGAGGATCTGCGCCACCCGGCGGGAGGTCTGGCTCTTGCCGCAGCCGGTGCGCACCGCGCCCACCGCGATCACCGGCTTGACGCTCGGCAGCATGGTCTGATCGGCGCCGAGCAGCACGAACTGCGCGCCGGCCGCGTTCACTCGTGCGGCCTCGTGCATTACGTACGGATACGAGACGTCCGAGTAGGAGAACGTGACCAGGTCCACGTCGTACTCGGCGATCAGCTCGTCGAGCCGGTTCTCGGAGTGGATGGGGATGCCGTTGGGATAGGCGGGACCGGCGAGCACCGCCGGATACACGCGGCCGTCGATGTCGGGGATCTGCGCGGCGGTGAAGCAAACGACTTCGATTCCGGGCTGGTTCTTCCACCACACGTTGAAGTTGTGGAAGTCGCGACCGGCGGCGCCCATGATGAGCGTTCGGATCTTCGCGTTCGGCATGCGGGACAGCCTCCATGGAGGCATGGCGCGCGCGCGGAGGGCGGCGGACCGCGAAACACGGAACGCGGGGCGGGGCATGGCCCCACCACGGCGCGCGATGCCGTTGACCATGGAGCGAGCATCAAGCGAGCCAGTGGAGCGACGGAGGCCGTCCGCAACCCACGACCCGGGAGGCCCTTGCGGCCCCGATGGTTGCCCCCCCCACGATCTCGGGCATGGCCGGACGCGTCATGCGTCCGGGCTGCCAAACTGACACGGCACCGGCGGTTACGTCAGATGTGGACGCCGACACCCCGGCGGTCGGGAGTCCGCCGGAGCATCGGATGCAGGCCGGTTCAGCGCTTCCCGGAGCGCCTGGGGAGGGCCTTCGGCGCGTGCTTGCCCGGACGCGCGGAGGGTCTCGCCGCCGGGCGCACGGCGGTGGCCGTCGCCGACGGCCGTGACATTGGGGGGGTGGTCTTGGCCGGCGCGGCGTCGGGCCGCCCGCCATCGCGATAACTGACCGCCTGCTGGATCTCGGCGGGTCGCATCCGGTAGTCGAAGTCGGGGAGCATGACGCGCGCCACCGTGCGTCCGAGGAAACGCTCGATCACCGCCACTTCCTTCAGCTCCTCGGGGCTCATCAGCGTGAACGCGTCGCCGTTGCCACCTCCCGGTCCTTCGCGTCGGATCCGGTGGACGTAGTCCTCGGGCACCGGTGGCACGTCGTAGTTGATCACGTGCGAGATGCCGTCGAGGTCGACCGCGCGCCCGGCGTTGTCGGTGGCCACGGCGATCTGCAGCTTGCCGCGACGCAGATCGGAGAGCGCCCGCTCCCGCTCGCTCTGGCTCAGCTTGGCGTGCAGCGTGTCCACCGCGTAGCCCACCTTGTGCAGCTGACGAGCGAGCCGGTCGGCCACCTCGCGGGTGCGGGTGAACACGATCACGCTCTGCACGTCCTGGCGGGAGAGCATCTCGATCAGAAGCTCGCTCTTGAGATCCTTCGGCACCGGATAGATCGCCTGGGTGAGCCCCGGGGTGGGTTTGGTGCCGCCCCCGATGTCGATACGGATCGGCTCGACCAGGGCCTCCTTGGCCACCCGGTTGAGCTCGGGTGGCATGGTTCCGGTGAACATCAGGGTCTGTCGGGTCTCGGGCAGCATCTTGAGGATTCGCCGCAGGTCCGCGGCGAAGCCCATCTCGACCATGCGGTCGGATTCGTCGAGCACCAGCATCTCGACGTCGTCGACCTCGAACGCGTCGCGTGAGCGCAACTCGAGCAGACGCTGCGGCGTCGCCACGATCAGATCGGCCCCGCCCTCGCGAAGCTGCTTCTCCTGCTGACCGATCGGCGCGCCGCTGTGGAGCACCACCACACGCAGGTCGGTGAAGCGCGAGTAGTCCCGCGCGCCGGTCTCGACCTTGGCGGCCAGCTCGCGGGTGGCGGTGAGCACCAGGGCGCGCAGCTTGCGTGGTCCATCGAGCAGACGGGTGAGTGTGGGCAGCAGATAGGCGGCGGTCTTCCCGGTGCCGGTCTGCGCCGAGGCAATCAGGTCGTTCCCCTGGAGGATGATCGGGATGGCCTTGCGCTGGATGGGGGTGGGTTCGACGTATCCGATGGCTCGTGCCCCCTTGACGATTACCGGGGGCAAACCGAGCGTGGCGAATGGCACTGGACCTCCGTGGGGAAGTATGGACGGCGGGGGCGAGGCGAGCCGCTCGACCCACCGTGGCACTTCAGAGGCAAGCGAAAGGCGGCACGTAGATTATGGGCACGGAGGCGTCCGGGCAACGGAATCTTCATGCGCGGACCATATTTCTTACGAAGCGATGACGATTGGGGTGCCGGATCCATAGAGTTCATTACCGGTCAAGCGATTACGTCGCCCGGTTCAGGTGACGTGTGCGGTCAGCTCCGAGCCGGTGCGGGGGGGCGGGTAGGTGCGAGCGTCCGCTTTCCACGCGGGTGCCCGGCACGTGGCTGACACACCGGGCAGTAATAGGTGGAGCGCCCGGCCTGGACGATCTGACGCACCGCCGTCCCACAGACGGGGCACGGCTCGCCGGCCCGGTCGTAGACGCGCAGCGATCCGCCGAAGCCACCCGTCTCGCCCCACAGCGTGCGATACATGCTGAACGTCGTGCCCATGCGCGCGATGGCCTCGTCCAGCACGCGGATGGTCTCGGCCGCGATCGCTTCCCACTCGTGCGCGCGCACGGTCCCGGCGCGGCGGCGTGGATCGACACCGGCGCGGTGCAGGATCTCGCTCGCGTAGATGTTGCCGATCCCCGCGATGCGTCGCTGATCCATGAGGAA
>JBIOKD010000163.1:0-7231 GCA_044451485.1 Candidatus Eiseniibacteriota bacterium
TGCTCCTTGTCGTCGATCGCGTGGGTGAAGGCCACCGCGCGAAACGCCCCGAAACGCGTGGGTAGATCGGCGATGGAAGCGACCTGGGTGGTGGAACGAGCCGGCGTCACCGGCCCGTCGACCGCGGCGGATGCGCGCGGCGAGCGCGAATCGAGGGGCATGATCTCCTCCCTGCGTGTCCTTGGCTGTCACGCATTGGATGCGCCTCCCCGGCGTCGGGAGCGGCTCGATTTCGGCCGTTCCCGATACCGTTGGGGGCGCGCGTCGCGGCGGGTCAGGCCCGGTCGACCGGTGTCGGCAGGCGAGCCGGGTCCCGGGCCGTGGCCAGCAGCGATGCCGCGAGCACCAGCGCGGCGCCGAACCACTGGCGAAGCGTCAGCGCCTCGCCCAGGAACAGCCACGCCGACAGGAGCGCCACCACCGGCTCGAGCGTGGCGACGACACTCGCCTCGGCCGCCGGCATGCGGTCCAGCCCGCGGTAGAAGAGTGTGAACGGCACCAGCGTGGAGAACATCCCGAGCGTGAAGAACATCAGCCACAGCGACGGGTCGTAGTGGGCCGCGAGGATGCGCCAGGGTGGGGTGACGCAGGCCCAGAACAGGCCGGCGATCGCGAACGTCCAGAACAGGACGGTCTCGGGCCGATACCGTCCGAGTCCACGCTTCGAGAAGACGACGTAGAACGCGAAGAAGAACGCGCTCGCGAATCCGACCGCCCAGTCGAGCGGACGCGATCCGGCCGCGGCGGGGTGGATGCCGCGCACCAGGAGCGCGGTGCCGGCGACCGCCGCCGCCACCGACGCCACGGTGCGGATCGAGGCCGGTCGCCCACGCAGCACACCCCAGGCGACGATGATCGCGGGAGCCAGGTACTGGAGCAGGATCGCGAGCCCGACACCGAGCCGCGAGATCGTGTAGTAGTAGCTTCCCTGCACGGTGGCCACACCGCACAGCGCCAGGGTCACGATGTAGCCCCAGTCCTCGCGGCGCACCCGCAATGCGTCGCGACGCGCGAAGTACAACAGCGGTCCGAGCACCGCGACCGCAAACGTCAGACGCAGCTCGACCACCACGAACGGGGACACCTGGCGCTCGTGGAAGACGAAGCGCGCAAGGGTCGCCGACGTGCCCCACAGCGCCGCCGCGCCGAACACCAGCCAGCGGCCCTGAGCCGCGTGCGCGCGACCGTGGGTGGTGCTCACAGCAGCCGCTTCCGTGTCAGGCGATAGCGGGTCTCGACCGCGCCACGCCGAAGCGTGAGCGTCACCCGGCTGCCGGGCGGGCCCTCGAGCGAGCGGATGGTCTCGATCAGGTCACGCTCCGCGACCGTGCCGTCGTCGAGCGCCACCAGCACGTCCCCGACCCGGATCCCGGCTCGCTCGGCCGGCGATCCATCGAGCACGCCCGTCACCACCACGCTCGATTCGCGCCGCTCGAGCTGGAGCCCGACGTGACAGTATTCGTAGGGGCGATCGTCGGTCTCGCGCGGTAGCGGATCGAGCCACAACACGCGGCGCGGGTAGTCGATCGTGACGCGGTAGTGCCTGAGGAACGAGTACCCGAGCAGGCCGTGCACCGGCTCCCCGACGTCGGCCGAGAGCACCCGCTCGAGATCGCCGTCGATCACCACCGCGTCGACGTCGCGCTGCTCGGCTGCGTCTCCGGGCGTCCTTCCCTTCGCGTCGCCCACACCCCGGGACCCACCGGCCGGCGTGCCGTCCGTGGCCTGGCCGCTCGAGCGGCGAGACACGCCGCGCGCATCCACGACAAGCAGCCGCGGCACCCGCGCGATCCGGGCGCTCGCGTCACCCAACAGGGTCGGTGCCGTGACACCACCGATCGTCCTCCAGTGCCGGGACTGTGGCGCGGCGGCGGCGAGCGGGCCATGGAACAGCGCGGTCTTGGACGAGCCGGTGTCCACGATCAGAGTCAGCGATGCGGCTTCAGATCCGTCCACCGCCGCCCGCACCACCACCTTGCCGTCGCCGAGCAGGCGAAACCGGATCGCCGCCGCGCGCTCGCTCAGTGCGTCGCCGAGGGCGGCGCGTGAAAGCTCCACGTCGGCCAGACTGTCTCCGGGCGGGGCGCTCGGCATGAACGCGAGCCGCCGTCCCTGGTAGTCGATGAGCACCGCGCGATCACGGTAGAGGCTCTGTCCCAACAGACCGAGCACCGGCCGGTCGGCGACACGACGCGCGACGCCGGCATCGAACGTCATCACCGGCTGGATGCGATCCTGACTCCAGTTGCCGAACGCGAGACGCGCGAGCGGTCGATCGGCCAGACCGACCGGCTCCGAAGCGATGCTGTCGGTCAGATCGAGTCGTCGCGCGAGCGACGCGTCGAGCGCGAGGTAGCCGGCGCCGGTATCCAGCACGAACGACCCAAGAGTGTCCATCCCGCCCGACGCTGAACACCTAGCGATAACCAATACAATACCTTCCAGATTTTCGAACGAGACGGTGTCGGTGCCGGACGGCCATGCCACGTGCGCGCTGTCGATCCACCGGGCGCTTTCGTTCGCATGGCCGGGAGCCGACCAACCATGCGGGGCAGCGAGGGCGACAGCGAGGGCGACGATGCCAGCTATCGACGGGGCCAGCGCCACACCCTGCGATCGCGATGCGGACGAGGCGCTTGAGATGATGCCGCCTACGCCAGCGATCCGCGGCAAGGCTTGCGTTCGCGATGCGGACGGGGCACTTGAGACGATGCCACCCACGCCAGAGATCCCCGACAAGGCTTGCGTTCGCGAGGCGGCCCGGACGACGAGTCGACGAGTGTCGACGATCCCGTCCGAGCCCGATCGAGGTCGCGATCGAGAGTCGGGCGCGTCTTCAGTCCCGGGCGTACTCACGGGCGCGGCCGAGATCCGCGTTCATCTCCATGCCCTCCGGGCCGTGCTCCAGCATCGTGCACCTCCCGGTGAAGAATGCCCCGGGCTCGATGACGACGTTCGCGGCGGTCATGTCGCCTTCCACGCGCGCCCCGGTCTTGATCTCGATGACACCCAACGCCCGAATGTTCCCGACCACCCGTCCCTGCACGGTCGCGCTCTTGACCTCGATGTCCGAGCGCATGATGCCGTGCTCGCCGATCTCGAGACGATCGCAGTTGAGGATGTCGCCCTCGAATTCGCCTTCGATGCGCAGCGTCCCGGTCGCCATCATCGTGCCGCGTATATTGGTGCCGACACCGATGATCGTGCTGGGCGCCGGCGCCGCGTCCCTGGCCGCCGGCTTGGAGCGGAACTTCATCATCGGACTCCCTCCCTCCTGAGCATCGGCATCGGGCGAGCGGCGAGTTCCACCGCGCACCTGCAACGCCGACGTCTGGCGAGCCGACGGGCGATGCCCGTGGCGTTGGTCACTGGCCCTGCCACGTGCCGGATCGCTTCCGGCTCGCGGTCTCGACGCTCGCCCGGTGCAGCCGATTGGGCGTCCCGCCGATCGCGGGGCGAACGCTTAGAGCAGGCCCCACATCTCGAGCAACCGCTCGAGATCCTCCTGGCTGTAGTACTCGAACTCCACCCTGCCACCCTTACGCCCGGGACGAATCTCGACCCGTGTGGCGAAGCGCTGCTGCAGCTTGTTCACCCACTCGGTCAGACCATCCAGACGGGCGGCCTTCGGCCGGGAGTGCTGGCGACGCAGCCTCCGATTGATGAACGCCTCGGTCCGGCGCACCGAGAATCCCTTGGCGACCACATACCGTGCCGTGGCTAGGCGGTCCCCGGAGGCGTCGAGCGCGAGCAATGCCCGGGCGTGTCCCGCGCTCAACGTTCCACGTGAAACCATTTCTTGCACCTCGAGCGGCAGCAGGAGCAGCCGGACCGTATTGGTGATCGAGCTCCGCTGCTTGCCGACCCGCTCGCTGATCTGATCATGGGTCAGACCCAGCTTCTGCTGCAGGGTCTGATAAGCCTTGGCCTCGTCGATGGCATTGAGGTCCTCGCGCTGGAGATTCTCGATCAGGGCCAGCTCCATCATTTCCCGGTCGTCGACGTCCCGGAAAATCGCGGGGACGGACACGAGCCCTGCCAGCTTCGCCGCCCGCAGGCGGCGCTCGCCAGCGACCAACTCGAGCACTCCGGACGCATTGCGGCGAATGATCACTGGCTGGAGGATGCCGCTCACTCGGATCGAGTCGGAAAGCTCCTTCAGCGCCTCGTCGTTGAACCGGGTCCGCGGCTGGAATGGATTGGCCCCGATCTCCTCGATTGGGACCTGACGCACCCCGGTCGACTTCGGCTCCAGGGTCTCGGTGGCGGTCGCCCCGGGGATGAGCGCCTCGAGTCCCTTTCCGAGCGCCTTCCTATGCATGATCGATCACCTCCCGGGCGAGCTCGCGGTAGCGGTCCGCGCCCGTGCTGTTGGGGTCGTAGAGGACGATGGGCTTGCCAAAGGACGGTGCCTCACTGAGCCTCACATTTCTCGGAATGACAGTCTTGTATACCCGTTCCGCAAAGAACTTGCGAGCCTCGTCGGCGACCTGCTGTGAGAGGTTCAGGCGGGCGTCGAACATGGTGAGAAGCACCCCCTCGATGCGGAGACCGGGGTTCAGGTTGTCCTGGACCAGGCGGATCGCCGAGATGAGCGAGGTCAGGCCTTCGAGGGCGAGATACTCGGTCTGGAGGGGAATGAGCACCGAGTCCGCGGCAGTCAGCGCATTGACGGTGAGCAGCCCCAGCGAAGGGGGACAGTCGAGGAACAGGTAGTCGTACTCCTGCCGCACCGAGGCGAGACAGTTCTTGAGCCTGGTCTCACGCGCCATGAGTCCCACCAACTCGACCTCGGCACCCGAGAGCCGTTGACCGGCCGGAGCGATGTCGAGGTTGGCGAGAGCCGTGGGGAGGATGGCCTGCCGGATCTCGGCCTGCCCGATCAGCGCCTCATAGATCGTATGGCGCTGATCATTGCCGTTGATACCGAGCCCGCTGGTGGCATTCCCCTGGGGATCGACGTCGACCAGGAGGACGCGGCGGTTCTCCTGCGCCAGGCAGGCGGCAAGGTTGATCGCGGTCGTGGTCTTGCCCACGCCGCCTTTCTGGCTGGCGATCGCGATGACTCTGGCCATTCCCTTGGGCTCGTGGGCGACAACGCTGCCATGCGGGGACGCTGAGGGGGCCGACTCCCCGGCGGAAAGTAGCAGCGGGAGCGACGCGGTACAAGTGCGATTGTTCCACGTGGAACAAGCACTACCGTATCAGCGCATCATTATGATTTTCTTTTGAATCGGCACACGACATTGACGCCGGCGCCGACCCCGAGAAGGCCCTCGAGGCGCCAGGCGGACGTCCAAGGCCCGCCCGCCGTCATCTCCGCTTCCCGACCGCTGCCCTTCCAGAGGAACGCGTCCCCATCGACGTCGACCAGTCGGGCCGCGAGGTCGAGTGTCGGGGCCAGGGTAAGCGTGGCCCGTGAGGTGAAGCCTCGAAAACGACCGGCATGCTCACCACCGGTCACGACGTTCTCCAATCGATCGTTCACAATCGAGACGTGCTTCAGCTCCAGGGAGTCCACCACGCGTCTCAGAAAGAGTGTCTTCATTCGCCGCGACTCGACCAGCGTCCATTCGACACCGACCCCGGCGACCGCCAGCGGGATCGCCGGCAATCCACCTCCAGACCCAAAGTCCATCCAGCGCGGCACACCGGACTCCCGGAGCCAGTAGGCGGGCTGCAGAGACTCCAGCAGATGCCGCTCAACGAATCGTTGCTCGTCGTTGCCAGATATCAGATTGGACACGGTCCGATTCCATTCCAGCAGGGCCCGCATGTAGCCCTTGAGGCGCTCGATGGCATGATCGGGCTCGCTGCCGGCTCGCAGCAGGTGGGGGACCAGCGCATCCCATGGCTGCCGCGCCACCAGCGTGTCGACGTCATTGCGCCGGGCGCGGACCCGCGAGGGCTGGGGCGGCCGCGCCGTCCCGCCGCGTGTACTCCGGCCCCCGACCGCGGGTCGCGCCCCCGTTCGCTTTCCTCGCGGCCCCGCGCCACCACCGCCGCCGCGCTTGGCCGAGGACCCGGTGCCACCACCCACTCCCGGCCGACGCGCGCTCCGGCCGCCGACCGCGGGTCGCGCCCCTGGCCGCCGTCCTCGCGCCTCCGCGCCACCACCCATGCCACGGCCGCGCTTCGAAGGCGCACCGCCCACTCCACGACCGCGCTTGGGACGGGAATCCTGCGCGCGGCGTCGTGGCGGACCGGATCCGTATCGGGACATGCGTCGCACCATAGCACTTCGGCCGATGACGACGATGACGCCCGCGCGTCCCGCCGGCGACGATGATGACACGCGTTCGGTGCTAGGCTCCGTTTGAAGACGTGCGGCGGAGTGCTCCGATGGATTTCGTCACCTTCCACTTCGCGCCGTCCTCGTCCACAACGATCATGAGCGAACCAGATTCGATCCCTCCGCCGCCGCACCAGCCCTACGAGCACACCCTGGAGGTGCGGCCCGAGGACATCGACGTGCTCGGTCACGTCAACAACGTGGTCTACCTTCGGTGGGTGCAGGACATCGCGGTGGCCCATTGGCGCGTCCTCGCGACCCCGGCGCAGCAGAAGGCGATCGTCTGGGTGGTGGTGCGCCACGAGATCGACTACAAGCATGCCGCCACCGCTGGTGACACGATCCTGGCGCGCACCTGGGTTGGTACCGCGACCCGGCGCACCTTCCAGCGCCATACCGAGATCCTGCGCGCATCCGACGGCAGGCTGCTGGCCCGAGCGCGCACCCTGTGGTGCCCGCTCGATCCCGAGACCCACCGGCCGATGGCAGTGGACGACGATGTGCGGGCGCGCTTCTCGGTGCCGTCGTCCGGCGAAGGCTGACACGCCGGCCCAGGCTCCGCACGAGAACTCGGTGGGTCGCGCCGAGTCGGGGATGTGGCAGCGCCAGGCTCCGTTTGAAGACGCACGTCGGCGTTCCTTGCGCTGTGGCCGCTGGCGGCTGCAACGCGCGGCCTAGGAGCGGCGAGGAGACGAACCCTCGGCGGGCAGCCCTAGCTCCGTTTACGTACGACTTGCGTACGACGAGCCGTAGGTAAGCGGAGGCCTAAGCCCTTGCCTGGGCCCCGTCGTCGCGCAACCGGCGTGCGTGCACCAGCAGCACCGCGACATCCGCCGGCGACACCCCGGCGATGCGACCCGCCTGACCGAGCGTCGACGGGCGCCACCGAGTCAGCTTTTCGCGCGCCTCGCGCGACAACCCGTTGAGCTCGGTCCGCCA
>JBIOKD010000164.1:0-7230 GCA_044451485.1 Candidatus Eiseniibacteriota bacterium
CTCCCATGGCGGTGGCGGCGCTCTCGACGGTCGGCATCGGCACACCCGGAGCCACGATCGTGGCGTCGAGCCCGAGCGCGCGCAGCGCGGCGGTGAGATCGAGCGCCGGCGCACCGGTCTCGCCCGGATCCGCCCCGTCCGCCGGCCGCCGCTCCCCGGCCCCGGAGCTCATCCGCGCGCGTAGGCCTGGGGCCGCGCGCGGTGGAACTCGGTCCGTTGCTGGAACATCTCGCCGAGATCGGCGAGCAGCCCCTCCTCCCAGGGCGCCGCCATCAGCTGGAAGCTGCACGGCATCCCGCCCTTGCCGGTCCCGGCCGGCAACGCGATCGACGGCAGCCCGCACGCGTTGCCGATCCCGCCCGCGGGATCCGAATAGGGCAGCGTGTCGTTGAGATCCGAATCGACCGGTGGGGCCACCGAAAGGAAGTTGGGGGTCACGATCACGTCGGTGTCGGCGAAGAATTCCGCCATCTTCTCCTGCAGGAGGCGGCGCATGCGCCACGCCTTGACCAGGTCGTCGCCGCCGATGGCGCGATTCACCTCCTGCTGGTAGGGCGCCCACGGATCTTTGAGCTGACGGATGCTGCCGTCGCGATAGAAGCGCTCGAAGGTGGACATGGCCTCGGCGGTGATGATGACCGCCGCCAGCTCGGAGGCCGGGAACTCGGGCAGCTTGCCGGGGGTGAGCTTCAGCTCCATGTCGCGCCAGGTGTCGAGTGCCGCGCCGAACGCGCGACGCACCTCGGGTTCGGCGCCCTTCGTGTTCCAGTCCATGTCGACGATGGCGGCGCGCACGCGACGCGGGTCCCGCCGCTTGGCCACCAGGTCGGCGGTCGACCGGTCGGCCGAGGTGGGATCGTCGGCATCGACGCCGGCGATCGCCTGCAGCACCAGACGGCAGTCGGCGGCCGATCGCGTGATCGACCCGATCTTGTCGAAGCTGAACGAGCCGACCATGCCGCCGGCCCGGCTCACGCGTCCGTAAGTCGGGCGCAGCCCGGTCACCCCGCAGAACGCCGAAGGACACAGGATCGACCCCCACGTCTCGGTCCCGATCGCGAATCCCACCAGACCCGAGGCCACCGACGCGCCCGATCCCGACGACGAGCCACCGGTCCACCGCGACAGGTCCCACGGATTGCGACCGGGACCGGTCGCCGAGGCGTTGGCGAAGCGGTACCCCACACAGCCGGCGAACTCCACCATCGCCAGCTTGCCGAGCAGGATCGCGCCGGCGTCGCGCAGGCGTCGCACCACCGTGGCGTCGCGGTCGGGGGTGCGGCCGCGACAGGGCGTGGCACCCCACTCGGTGTGGATCCCCGCGGTATCGAGGAGATCCTTTGCCCCGTAGGGGATGCCGTGCAGGGGCCCGCGATAGCGACCGGCGCGAAGCTCGTCGTCGGCCCGCTTGGCGTCGGCACGCGCGATCTCGGCGGTGACCTGTGCGAACGCGTTCATGCGACCCGCGTACCGCTCGATGCGGCTGAGATAGAGCTCGGTCAGATCGACGGGCGAGATCTCGCGACGTCTGAGACGCGGCGCCAGATCGGTGACGCTGGCGAACGCGGTGTCTTCGTCGAGCGCCTTCATGACTTCCTCCGCGCCGGCAGCGGCCGGAACGCGAATCCCTGCTCGCTGCCGGGGGGGAGGTCGAACGAGCGCAGCGTCTTGAGCGTCTTGGCCAGCGACTCCTTCTGGTCGGTGAGTCCCTTGGCCACCTTGGCCGACATCGCCGGCGCGGGCGCCGGCGATCGCTTGCCGGTCGAGGCGCCGGTCTTGGCGGTGGTGCCGGCCGCCAGTGCCGGTGCCGCCAGCGCCGCGGTGGCGCCGGCGGCGATGAGCCTCACGAACCGGCGTCTGGTGATCCGCCGATCGTCGCGCTCTGCGCCGTCCAGGAGGCGGTCATCCGCTCCGGCCGCGTCGCCCACGCGCTCCATGATCCGCTCTCGTGCCATCGCAGACCTCCGGGTCAGCGGTCACGCGCCAACGCGCGACCCTCGAACGACTCGAGCCGCTCGCGCAGTCCGGCCGGGACCGGGATGCTGCGCTTGGCGGCGTAGTCATAGCAGACTTGTACCGTCCGGGCCTCCACCACCACGCGCCCGCCTTCATGGGAACGGATCTCGTAGCGGAAACCGAACGACTTGTTGCCGATCCACTCGCACGCCAGACCCACCTCGAGGGTCTCGTCGACCAGCGCCTCGGAGCGGAAGTCGCACGTGACACTGGCGAGGATGAACGGCACCGACCGGTAGTCGTCCCGGCCGATGAGCCGCGCCCAGTACGCCTGCCGACCGACCTCGAGATAGGTGATGTACACCGCGTTGTTGATGTGCCCCATCGCGTCGGTGTCGCGGAAGCGGGGGACGATGACGTGGTTCAGCCGGAACTCCTCACGCGGCACGGACGGGTTCCTCGTGGGTCGGCGTGGTCGGGGTCGCGGAGACGCCGATCACGGTCAGAACGCGTTCAACGGGTGGAGGAACGGGGGCACGGCGGTGCGGAACCAAGGCTCGAGCAGGTCGAGGGCGCCCGGTCCGGTCTCGATCAGCCCCGTCTCCGACGCACGTCGTGCGTCGAGGGCGCCGGACACGATCGACGCCAGCGTCTCGATCGAGGTCGTGACCCGCGCGCGGGTCGGCGCCCGGCCGCCGGCCGGTGTCACCGCAAGGCGGCCCACGCCGTTCGAGCGCACCCGCCACACGCGTGTGTTGGCGGACAGGATCGGATCGTCGACCTCGATCGCTAGCTCGCCACGCGCCGGGGCCGCCACGGGGATGGCCTCGAGCCCGGTCTTCACGTCCACCACCCGCAGCAGCGCCCCGTGGGCCAGATTGCCGGTGTCGCGAAACGCGCCGATCTCGGAACCGGGGTGCAGGTTCCGGGGATCGCGCAACAGCACCGGCCAGACGTGATCGGCGCGACTCGCGAAATGAAGCTCCTCCACCTGGTCGGCGAGCGACGCCAGATGCCCGATCAGACCACGATGCGCCGCCGGAGTGACCGCCACGATCTCCATGACCGACAACGCGAGCTTGAACGGACCCTTGGTGCTGTCGGGCTCGTAGTACAGATAGCCCTCGATCGACCCGCGTCGCGGCTCGTAGACCAGCCACTCCCCCGGATAGCCCCACAGCCGGCGCTGCCACCACGCCTCTCCACGCACCAGCGCGAAGTGCCCGGCCACACTCGCGCGCTCGTACAGCGCCTGCACCCGCTCACGGTCGGGGGACATCAGCCGCCGTACCTGGCGGGCCTCCTCCGACCCTGGCAGGTCCGCGGCCGCCACCGCGAACTGGTGCACCAGCTCCGCCATGCCCCAGCCGAGCCGGCGGTACCACGAGGCCCGGAACGGGTACAACAGCGAGAACGGCACCCCGCGTGTCTTGAGCTCGCGGAGTGCGGCGCGCATGAGCGCCTCGCCGATCCCACGCCGCCGGTGCTCGGGTGACACCGCGACCGATCCCACGCCCGCGAGCGGCACGCGCCGACCACGCACCATGGCGGTGAGCGGGTAGAGCACCAGCGACGACACGACGCGGCCGTCGATCTCGCCCACCCGCACGTCCTTGAGACCGAACCGCGGATGATCGGTGTAGAACTCACGCCGCTGCTCGAGACTGGCGACGCGGTAGGCGCGCGCGCCGAGGTCGGCGAGCGCTTCGACGTCGGTGCGTCGCGCCGGCCGGTAACGCAGCGCCGGGGCGCGGGTGGCGCGAACCGGGCTCACAGACGGTGCTCCTCGGTGTGACTGAATGCGGCGCGGCCCTGAAGATCACGGGTGATCCCCGGACCACGCAGGGCGCGCCCGTCCTGCGTGGCACGCAGCACCTCGGCCGGCTGCCACTCCGAATCGAACATCGACAGCAGCTCGAAGCGATACGTGCCGGCGGGCAGCGTCCCGCGTGGGCCGAGCATGGGCGGCGAGTCGAAGCGCGGTCCGACGAGCGCGAACTGGGTCCGTGCGATCGGCCACCGATCACCCGAGCGGGTCACCGCGATCTGCACCACGGTGCCGGGGGGCAGATCGAGCACACCGCGCACGCGGATCGCGCCGTTCGACATGCGGTAGGGCTCCATGCGCTCGAGGATGGCGGCGCCCTGCGAGAGCCCGGTGGTGTCGCGCAGCGCATCGAGCTCCTGCAGGGTGATCGGATGCTCCTGTGGCGGCGGCCCATGACGGCCGCAGCCGGCGAGCACGAGTGCCAGCGGGAGCAGCCACCGGGGACGACGCGGCATGCCCGCAAACTAGCCGAGCGGCGCGCGGCGGGGAAGCCGGTTTCGTTAGGCCTAAGCACCCGGCCGTCTGGCGGGTGGGGTGGTGGGTTCCGGCCCCCGCGGCCGTGGCCGGCCTGGCCAAAGGACCGGTTTGGCGCCCGGGCGCGCGGTTTGTTAGGGTTCCCGCCCTGATTCACCCTCGCGTCGAGGGGTGGGCCTCGATCCGCGTCCCCACGATCTATCTGGGAGTGAGCCGTGATCTCGTTCAGTGGCATGCGGAATCGAACCCGGTCATCGATCGCGCCGGCGCGCGTGGCGGCCCTCGTCCTGGTGCTCGCGATGCTCGCGGGTCCCGGCGGGGCCCGGGCCGCCGACCCGCCCAAACCCGCGGACACGGCCACTCCCGCGGCCGCGCCCGGCGCCACCACCGCGCCGGCGATGAGCGAGAAGGCGGCGCGCGAGAAGCAGAAGGCCGACCAGAAGGCGGCGCGCGCGACGGCGAAGAACAAGAAGCGTGACAAGCGCGCCCGCGAGGTCCAGGAAGACGTCGCCGCGCACCACCCGTGGGTGCAGGGCGCGAACTGGATGAGTCTCCGTGTCGGCACCGCGGCGGTGTCCGAGCTCGGGCGCCCGGCGCCCGGTCCCGGATTCGGTTTCGGGTACCAGCACTTCCGCAGCCGGCGCTGGTCGGTTGGTGTGCAATTCGACTACGACCTGGTCGGCAAGTACGGCGCCGCCGCCGAGATCGACGCCCCGCTCCAGCTCGAGTTCGCCCGCCACTTCGACTGGGGCGAGGCCATGCGCCCCTACGCCGGCCTCACCGTCGGCGGCACATGGCATCGCACCTACCGCACCGGTGGCGACGAGGCGGACATGCGTCCGAGCTTCTACCTGGTCACCGGCGCCAACGTGCCGGTGGGCCCGCGCTCGCTGATGGGCGCCGATTTCCGCGTCGGATGGGAGAGTGACGCGCGCTCGAGCGACCCGGTGTTCCCGAACAGCAGCACGAGTCTGCTGACCTGGCGCCTCAAGATCGCCTACCTGCGCTGGCAGTAGCGGCGGTCAGTCGCGGTGGGTCTCGTCGGGTGGTGAGGGGCGCTCGATGGCCTCGAGCATCTCGAACGCCAGCACCAGCGCGAGCGCCATCAGCACCAGCAGGATCCACCCGAACCCGCGGGGCATCTGCGCCAGCACGATCGCGGTGAGTCCGAGCAGCGCGCTCAACGACCACAGGGCGAGTGTGGCCTGGGTCGGAGTGAGCCCGAGGGACAGCAACCGGTGGTGGATGTGTCCCGAATCGGCCCGGAACACCGGCCGTCCGTGGAACGACCGCCGCGCGAACGCCAGCATGCCGTCGGCGATCGGCAGCCCCAACGCCACCAGCGGGAACAGCAGAGTCACGGTGGCGGTGCCCTTGCGGTTCTCGAGCAGCGTCGCCGCCGACAACGCGAGTCCCAGGAACTGGCTGCCGGTGTCGCCCATGAACACCCGGGCGCGCGGGAAGTTGTGGAACAGGAAGCCGAACGTCGCCCCCGCGAGCGGCGCCACCAGGAACATCACATAGACGTCGGCGTGCAGCCGTCCCGCCCACCACAACGTCATCGAGGCGATCAGCACCACCCCGGCCGCGAGCCCGTCGAGCCCGTCGATCAGGTTGATGGCGTTCATCACGAGCAGGGTCCACACCACGGTGAGCGGTACGTTGAACAGCCCCGAATGGAACTCACCGCCGAGCGGGTTGGTCAGCAGCGGCACGCCGTAGCCGAACAGGACCAGCACCATCGCCGCGCAGGTCTGGAGCGCGAGCTTCACCAGCGGCCCGAGACCACGGATGTCGTCGGTCAGACCCAGTGCCAGCACCGGGATCGCGGCGAACGTGAGCCCCACCAGGTGACGCCGGTCGAGCATGCGGCCGGGCCCGGGAAGCAGCACCGCGAGCCAGGCCACCACCAGCACCGCCAGGGTCATGGCCAGACCACCCAGCCGGGGCACCGGCTCGCGATGCACGTGCCGGGGTCCAGGCTGTGCGACCGCGCCCAGACGCCACGCCAGGCGGGTCGACGGCGGCACCAGCAGCGCCACGATGCCGGCGGCGCCGAGTGCCAGGATCAGCGAATACGGGACGTGGAAGGGCATGACGGCCTCAGCGGGGACGCAGCTCGTTCTCGATCAGCATGACCCCGGCGCGGGTCATCACCAGCGCCGCGACCATCGCGGCCAGCAGCGGATTCGGATGGTGGTGCTTGCGGTAGTAGTGAACCATGCCACGATGGCGCTCGACGACCACCCGTGGTGACACGCGTCGCCGGCTCGCGCCGACCCGGTGCACGACCCGCGCCGCGGGCACGTACGTGACCTTCCAGCCGGCATCGTTCATTCGGTGCGCCCAGTCCACGTCCTCGTTGAACATGAAGTAGGTCGGGTCGAGCGGCCCGACCCGGTCCACCGCGGCGCGGCGCACCAGGAGACACGCGCCGCTCAGCCAGTCCACGTCGCGCGTGCCGCGGTGGTCCCAGTCGCTCATGATGTACTCACGCGTCCACGGGTTGCCGGGGAACAGACGCGAGAGCAGCGAGTAGCGGTTGAACAGCACCGTGGCCGGGGACGGGTAGCGTCGTGCCGAGTACTGCAGACGGCCGTCGGGATACTCGATCCGCGGACCGGCGAGCGCGCATTGCGGGTGCGCGTCCATGTGCGCGAGCAGGGCGCCGAGCGCGCCAGGGCACAGCTCGCAATCCGGATTGAGCACCAGGATGAAGTCTCCGCTCGTGGAATCGATCCCACGATTGACCGCGCGCGCGAATCCGACATTCCGGTCGTTGGCGAGCCAGCGGGTCCGCGGATGACGGTGGACCACCGCGGTCTCGGTCCCGTCCCCGGGGCTGTTGTCCACCAGCACGATCTCGTGATCGAGGGACGCCATCTCCGCCTCCAGAGCGGGGAGGCTGGCGAGCAGCGGCTCGAGCGAGTGGTAGTTGACGAGGATCGCGGAAAGTCGCATCCGGGGCGGGC
>JBIOKD010000165.1:0-7193 GCA_044451485.1 Candidatus Eiseniibacteriota bacterium
AAGGATGGCCCTGCCGGCGGGCTGGGCGTCGACCCTCGATGCCCGCCGCGGACAGGAGATCGTGGTCGGGATCCGTCCCGAGGACCTCTCGCTCGAGACCGTGGCCGCGGGAGGGACGATCGGCGCCCGCGCCGACGTGCGAGAGCCGCTCGGCAACGAGGTGCTGATGCACTGGGACACCCCGGTCGGGCCTCTGGTCTCGCGCATTCCCGGCCAGCACGCGCCGGGGGTGGGGGAGAGCGCCACGTTGCACTTCGCGTGGGACCGGCTCCACCTCTTCGATGTCACCAGCGAGCAGGCGCTCGAGGTGTAGGACCGGTCTCGTGACCTGTGGACGCGTGCGCGGACGCCGACCCATGTGGAGCCGCTCCGCACCGACGAGTCCGGCCTTCGACTCAGATGCCCGGCGGCGTGATCCCCAGGATGCGGAGATAGATGTTGAGCTGGGCGCGATGGTGAATCTCGTGCTCCTGAACGTGGTCGAGGATCCAGTGCAGCGTGTACTGTCGCTCGGTCCCTTCGGGGAGCTTCAGCGTGACGAGCCGTCCCAACTCCGACGCCGGGCGGTCGAACCAACGCTGGGTCGGGCGATGCCCCCGTTCCAGCAAGCCCAGGAGGGCCGCATGATCGGGGGCGTCGATCACGGTTCTCCAGCCCTGGGCCGGCTCCTCGTGCTCGACCACCCATGACTCCTCGGGGTCGCCCTCGATGACCGATCGCATCCAGAAGTGCTCGGCATCGGCGATGTGCACGATCGTCTGATGTGCGGTGAGCATGTCGGCGCGCGGCTTGAAGTCGAAGTGCTCGCGTGGCAGCGCCTCGACCGCCATCAGGAGATAGGGACGATACTGGGCGTCCCAGTAGGGATAGAAGGAACGGATCACACCGGGGTGATCCACTGCCGAGAGCCTGCGGCTGGCGGCGCGGATCTCGGTGGGAGAGAGCGGGGCCATGGGAGATCTCCTCGGACGGATGCTCGTGGCTCTCCGGCGCGCACGGGGAGAGTCGCGCGACGGCTGCAGACTATCACTCGTTTCAGGACCTCACGACGCGGAGGAATGGAGATGGACACATCGGGTTGCCGTGTGATCCGCTCGGGCGAGACCTACACGGGACGACAGGGGTTCGCCTATCGGATCGGGCTCACCGGCGCCAGCGCCGGATCCAAGGCGATCTGCATGACCGCGCTCACGCTTCCACCCGGGGCGCGTGCCAACACCCATCTCCACCGCGGCATCGAGACGGCGGTCTACGTCATCGAGGGCGAGGTCGAGATGCTCCACGGACCGCGGCTCGGTGAGCGGCTGGTCGCACACGCCGACGAGTACGTCTACGTCCCCGCCGACGTGGCCCATCGGGTGATGAACCGCTCAGGTGCGCCCTGTCGCGCGATCGTCGCCCACACCGCCGCCGACGACCAGGAAGGCATCGTTCCGCTCCCGGAGCTCGACGCGCTGACCCCGTAGCGAGCCGACTCAGCCGGCCAGGGCCGCAGCGAGGAGACGGTGGAAGTGATGCACGCCGCCCTCGTGCGCGGGCGAGTAGCGGCCGCTCGTGTAGAGCCGCGAGCGGACGCCGCGCTGCACGCTCTCCACGACCGCCTCGTCCTCGCGCTCGACCCGGTCGAGCGCCGCGCCGGCACCCTGCCCGAGGCGGCTCGCGTCCCAGACGTAGCTGCGAAAGCTCACCCGCGTGCGGTCGGGGGCCAGCGGCCGGACCACGTTGAGCGACACGCCCCACGGGTACACGTTCACCATGGTGTTCGGGTAGAGCCAGAACCACCAGGCCGCCACCCGGCGACCGTGGTCCGGGTGGTCCGCGGGGGGCGCGAACGCGTCCTCGTCGCGCAGCGCGAAGCCGGTCTGCAGCGTGCCCCACTCGAAGCACTCGTTGCGATAAGTGTCGGATTCCAGCGCCGCGGCGAGACCCGCGTGCACGTGCGCGATGTGGAAGCCCTCGAGAAAGTTCTCGATGTAGAGCGCCCAATGGGCCGCCACCGGATACTCGCGTGACCGGGTCGGATCGAACGACGCGTCGGCGAGAGGCAGATGGCCACAGCGTGCCACGAGTGGCTCGATCAGACGCTCGAGTGTGGCTGCCGGCGCGAGCGAGGCGAACATCAGCGGACCCCACGTCCCGTGCGCCACCTTGGGCAGATCGTCGGCAGGTGACGGGAAGACTCGCGCCCCTTCGAAGCCCGGCATGGAGTGGAACCGGCCGTCGAGGTGGAACCGCCGCCCGTGATAGCGGCAGCGGAGTCCGTGCTCGACCCCGGCGCCCTCGCACACCAGTGTGCCGCGGTGCGTGCAGACGTTCGAGAGACAGTGGGTCCGGTCGTCGCGGTCGCGGGTGAGAACCAGCGGCTCGTCGAGCATGCCCTCGAGGAGGGTCACCGGCAGGGTCTGCCCGGGGACGCGCAGGTCGGCGGTGTCGGCCACCCACTGCCAGCTCGGCGCGAACACGCGCTCCCGCTGGCGGACGTACGATCCGGGGTCCGCGTACACCCAGGCGGGAAGGGTGTGCGCGGTCCGGATGTCGGGATCGATGCGGAGCGTCTCCCAGCGGTCCATCGGGTCTCCTCGGGGCGCGCGAATGTCTCACACCCGTGGGCGGCGTGGGAGGAGGCGTGGCACCGGTCCCGCCACCCGGACGTGGCTCGCGCGTGGGTTCCCACGTCTCGTGCGCCGGCCAGCCGGCACGGCGCCGGCCGCGCTTCCGCAACGGCGCGCGCCTTGCTAGGCTCCGCGTGAGTACGGCCGCTTCCCAGGACCCAGGAGATCCCCATGCGCAAACCCACCCATGCCGATGCCGAACTGATGCTCCACCTGTACGAAGTGCGACGCGAGCCCGAGCTGCGCAAGGCACGCGCCTGGTTTCTCACCCACTTCCGGCCCCAGAGCTACGCCGAAATCAAGGCGCGCTACCTCACCCACAGCGACGAGGACCGCTGGTTCCGGATGACGGTGACCTACTGGGAGATGGTCGCGACCCTGGTCAACCGCGGCGTCCTGCACGCCGAGATGTTCTTCGACCACACCGGCGAGGACATCGTGACCTGGGAGCGCTGCAAGGGTTGGATCGCCGAGGCGCGTGCCGACATCCGTCCGACCTATCTCTATCAGTTCGAACGCCTGGTGGCCGCCCATCTCGAGTTCCGCAAAAAGGTGAATGCGATGTTCGCCAGGAGTCCGGCCTCCCGGACCGCACGGTCCGCGTCCCGGCGCGGGCGCTGATCATGTCGAGCTCGTTCGGCCGTCTGTTCGTGGTCACCACCTTCGGCGAGTCCCACGGCCCCGGCGTGGGGGTGGTGGTGGACGGGATGCCGCCCGGGATCGCGGTCGATCCGGCCGCGATCCAGCGCGACCTCGACCGACGCCGCCCGGGACAGAGCGCGCTCACCACCCAGCGCAAGGAGTCCGACACCGTCGAGATCCTGTCGGGCACGTTCGAGGGGATGACCCTGGGCACCCCGATCGCGATGCTGGTGCGCAACACCGACGCGCGCTCGAAGGACTACGACGCGCTCAAGGACGTGTTCCGCCCCGGCCACGCCGACTACTCGTACTGGCAGAAATACGGCGTGCGCGACCATCGCGGCGGCGGGCGCTCGTCGGGTCGCGAGACGGTGGGCCGCGTGGCCGCCGGCGCGCTGGCCAAGCTGGCGCTCGCCACCGTGAACGTGCAGGTGATGGGTGGCACGGTGCAGGTGGCGGGGGTGAGGGCGGAGCGCCGCGACTGGGAGGAGTGCGAGCGCAACCCGGTGCGCTGCCCCGACACCGCCGCCGCGGTCGCGATGACGGCGGTGATCGAGCAGGCGCGTGACGCGAAGGACTCGGTCGGCGGCGTGGTCGAGATCGTGGCGCGCGGCGTGCCTGCCGGCTGGGGCGACCCGACCATGAGCAAGCTCGACGCCATGCTCGGCGCGGCGATGCTCAGCATCCCGGCGACCAAGGGCGTCGAGATCGGCGGCGGGTTCGCGATGTGTGAGCGTCACGGCTCCGAGACCAACGACGTGTTCGACGGCCAGCGCTATCTCACCAACTTCAACGGCGGCATCTCGGGCGGGATCTCGAACGGCGCCGAGGTGGTGGTGCGGGTCGCGGTACGGCCCGCCACCTCGATCGGGAAGACACAGACCGCGGCGACCAAGGAGGGCGGCACCGCGCCGATCGCGATCGAGGGCCGTCACGACCCGTGCATCTGCCCGCGCGTGGTGCCGGTGGCCGAGGCGATGACGGCGATCACGTTGATGGACGCGTGGCTGCGTCAGCGCGCGTTGCGGGGGCGGGAGGCGTAGATCCCTTGGCGGGTTGGCACCGGCGGGGGCGCATGCTACGCTCGTTGGCCTCGGAGCGGAGGCTCATCGTGAAGCTCGTCAACGACATCCGGACGTGGCGTTATCCCTGGTGGAACGGGCACGGCCGGGGGTCGTCGCGCTGATCCTTCTTCCCGACGCATACTCCCAGCCCATGCCCCTCCGGCGTGGGCTGATTCGTTATCTCCTCGGAGCCGTACCGCCGCCATGCTCGTGGTGCTGAAGCCGCAGGTGCCCGAACGCGAGGTGAACGACGTCGCCACCCGACTGCGCATGTTCGGCGTGGCGGTGCATCGCACCGACCACGACGGCCGCGCGCGGCTGTGCGCGGTGGGCGATGGCGTTCCGGTGGACTGGGACCAGGTGCGGGTCTGGCCGGCGGTGGACACCGTCACCGCCATCGGACGGCCGTTCGAGCTGGTGAGTCGTGCGTTCCATCCGCACCCGACGCTGATCAGCATCGGCAGGGTCACGATCGGCAGCGACCAGCTCGCGATCATGGCCGGGCCGTGCGCGATCGAGGGGGAGGAGCAGGCGTTCATCATCGCCGAGGCGGTGGCGCGGGCGGGAGCCACGGTGATGCGCGGCGGCGCCTACAAGCCCCGCACGTCGCCGTACGCGTTCCAGGGTCTCGGCGAGGAGGGTCTGCGCATCATGCGTCGTGCCGCCGACGCCCACGGGCTCGCGGTGGTGAGCGAGGTGATGGACTCGCAACAGGTCTCCCTGGTGGCGCGCTACGCCGACATCCTGCAGATCGGCGCGCGGAACATGCAGAACTACGCGCTGCTGCGCGAGGTCGGACACAGCGACCGGCCGGTGCTGCTCAAGCGCGGTCTCGCCGCCACCATCGAGGAGTGGCTCATGGCCGCCGAGCACGTCATGTCACAGGGCAACAGTCAGGTCATCCTGTGCGAGCGCGGCATCCGCACCTTCGAGACCTACACCCGCAACACCCTCGACCTGAACGCCATCCCGGTGGTGAAGGAGCTGTCGCACCTGCCGGTGATCGTCGACCCCTCGCACGGCACCGGCATCCGCGACAAGGTCTCGCCGATGGCCCGGGCCGCCGTGGCCGCCGGCGCCGACGGGCTGATCATCGAAGTGCACCACGACCCCGACCATGCGCTATCCGACGGGCCACAATCGCTCTACCCGGCCCAATTCGACGAGCTCGTGAAGCAGATCCGGACCATCGCGGAGGTGGTCGGTCGGCGGGTTTGAGCCCGAGCCGGCCAGCGAATGCGAGCCGACGCTCGAAACCGGTGGCCGCCCGGCGGGTATGATCCTCATGGTGACGCTCCCCGGCTCCCCGAAAGCTCCGACCGGGAGAGGAAGCACCTCATGCGCACCCTCACCTCATTCTTGTTGGCGACCGTCGTGGCTCTCGGTATGCCCGCGATCGCCGGCGCCTGGCCGGCCGAACTCCAGACCGGCACCCCGGTGCGGGTCACGGCCCCGTCGCTCGCCGACACCGCCATGCCCGGGAGCTTCGTGCGTCACGACGACTCGTCGCTCACCTTCAAGCCCGACCACCACCACGGCAAGCTGCGGGTACGATTCGCCGAGATCGAGCGGCTCGAGGTGGACCGTAACCCGCTCATCGTCTCCGAGCAGGGTGCCAAGGGCGCCGCGGTCGCGGGTGGCGTCTTCACCGGGCTGCTCTGCGGCTTGTACGCGGCGGGCATGACCGGCAGCGCGGCGACGGGCGTAGTCTGGGGTCTGGTCATGGCCGTGCCCGGCTTCCTGATCGGCGGAATCGTCGGCGGGCTCATCGGCGGTACCGCCGCGGTCGCGACCCGGGAGAAGGCGTGGGCTGAGGTCCCGCGTGCCGAATGGGCGGGGTCGACACCGCCACCGGACCGCCCGGCCGCACCCGCGGACTCCACCACGCGCTAGTCCGGACCGGGCGGCCAGCCGCCACGGATCCCGAGGCGCGCGTGCCGATCCACCACGCGGCGTCACGGGTCCGCCCGTCGTGGAGGGCGAGTGTCGCGGTCGCCGCGGCCGCGTGCTTGACACCCGTTCGCGCGCGGGATTAACTCGCTGCCCTCGCGGGCGTTTAGCTCAGCTGGTAGAGCACTTGCTCGACAAGCAAGGGGTCACTGGTTCAAGTCCAGTAACGCCCACCATCTTTCCCGCGCGCTCTCGAGACCCCGCCGGCCACACCAGCGGGGTCCTGCGCTTCCGGGCCCGGCACGCCGCGTGATAACGTCACCGTTCGCCTGTCGCGGTGCGGCCCGTCGAGACGCCGGCGCGCCGCGCCCCGATCCAACCCCAGCGCGGCTCTCGGCCCGTATGCCGGCGACCGCACAGGAGGGTCCCATGTCGTCCGCCCCGCCGCTCGCCGACCGCCCCGACGTCGCGAACTATCCCGGGGGCGAGGCCCTGTATCGCCTCCGCCACTCCGCGGCCCACGTGCTCGCGACCGCCGTCACCGACCTGTTCCCCGACGTCAAGGTGGCGGGTGGACCGCCGATCGAGAACGGCTTCTACTACGACTTCGCGCGCACCACCCCGTTCACCCCCGAGGACCTGGCACGCATCGAAGAGCGGATGCGTGAGATCGTCGCCGAGCGACAGCCGTTCGAGTACAGCGAGACCTCGCGTGACGAGGCGAAGAAGCGCTTCGAGGCGGCAGGGGAGAAGTACAAGCTGCACGTCCTCACCGTGATCCCGCCCGACGCGCGGGTGACCTACTACAAGAACGGACGCTTTCTCGACCTGTGCCGCGGACCACACGTCGCCACCACCGGTGACATCGGCGCGTTCAAGGTCACCCACGTCGCCGGCGCCTACTGGCTGGGCCAGGAGCGCAACGAGATGCTGCAGCGCATCTACGGCACCGCATTCCCGACCCAGACCGAGCTCGACGAGTACC
>JBIOKD010000166.1:0-7155 GCA_044451485.1 Candidatus Eiseniibacteriota bacterium
GGCACGGCGAGACGCAGGTAGTACACGCCGCTCGTGGCCCGCGTGCCCGACGAGGTGCGTCCGTTCCACGAGCCGTCGAAAGTGCCCGCACCGCTCTCCCGGTCGAGCGCCACCGACACGCGGCGTCCGCGCACGTCGAACACCTCGGCGCGCACGTGGCCCTCGCGCACCAGCGCGAAGCGGAACGACACGCCGCCGCGACTCGGCACCGGCGCCGGATCGCCCACGAAGCCGGCGCGCGCCGCGCCACCGGGCCGCACGCCGGCGAGGGACTTCACCACCACCACGCCACGCATGTTGAAGCCCTGGTGTGGCACACAGAAGAACGGATAGGTGCCGGCGGTCGGGAAGGTGAACGAGAACGTCTGGCTCAAGCTGTTGAGGCTCACGTTGAACAGCACGCCCGCGTTCGGATCGCCGCTCCCGGTGCCGCTGGTACACGTGTGCGAGCCGTTCACCCACTGCCAGTTGACGGTCTCGCCCTCGAAGATCTGGGCGGTGTCCACCACGGTCGATGCATTGCCGTCGAGGTCGTACTGGACCCCGGACGCGGTGAAGGTCTGGGTCGCCACGGCGTGCGTGACCGGCGCGTTGACCGGATGCCGCGCGAACCAGGCGTCGATCACACGCTGCATCGCGGCGTCGCTCATGCCCGGCATGTCGTGTGGCGCGTGCGCGGCCGCGCGCACCGTGGGCACGGGTGGCGTGACGGCGAGCGCGAGGGCGAGTGTCGCGGCCAGGATGCGCACGTGACGGTGGACGGTGGAGCCTCTCATGACGTTCTCCTCGGCGAAGTGAGCTGCGATCCGGGGTGTGGGAGAACGAGGCTAGGACTTCCTCGCCGAATCGTCAGCAAGAGTTTGTGCAATTCCTGCCGAAGTTCGCTGGTGCGAAACGGGATTCGGCGTCGACGGCGGTAAAGTTCGGTGCCGTCGAACAAACGGTGCCCCCGGAGGCGGGGGAAGGGACCTCAGAGCGCGCCGGTGGGGTGGGCCACCGGGTCGAGCTCCTCGACCAGCACCCGCAACAGCGTCGCCGCGGCGAGTGGGCTGGCCGGCGCCCCGGCGGGGCGGGGTGGTGACATACCGTGACGCGTGCGCGTCACCACGAACGCCTCGGGGAGGTGCCCGTCGAGCGCGCCACGCGCTTCGAGCAACGCGAGCCACTCGCGCACGCGGGTCTGAGCGCGGCCGTCGCGCCCGTGCACGCGCAGCCACGCGGTGAGGAATTCCCCCAGCCATGCCGGCGAGACGCGATCGGAATCGGGTCGCTCACGCATGCCCCACGGGGTGAAGCACCGCTGCTCGAGCGAACGCACCAGGGCCGCCGCCGCGTCCGGTGGCAGGAGCGAGGGCGGCAGACTGGCGGCCAGCACCAGCGACGGGTGCAGCTCGTGCACGGGCCCGGAGCCGCGCAGCGACGACGCCAGCGTCTGCCGCGCCGGATCCCAGAAGGCGTCGAGGAAGCGCTTCTGGTGGTCGCGCGCCCAGGCCAGGAAGAACGCGCCGTTCTCGCGCCGGCCCACCATGCGGGCGAGGTTCGCCAGCACCACCAGCGCGTGATACCAGAGCGCGTTCAGATCGGCGCGCTTTTCGATCGCGTCGCCCTCGCCGATCGCGAGCAGGCCGTCGCCGTCCACGCGCACGCCGCCACGTGTGCCGGCGCGGAAATAGTGCATGACGCTCTCGAGCGCCGGGTACAGGGTCTCGCGCGCGAAGTCCGGATCCTCGGCGCGCCGCGCGTACAGATCCGCGGCGTGCACCAGCCACAACGAAGGCGCCGGATCGGCGTAGCGCGGTGTGCCGGTGACGGGATCGAACGACTCGGGGACGAGACCCGAATCGAGATACTCCACGTAACCGCGCAGCACCGCCGCCACCGGCTCGAAGGCACGCAGCGCGACCAGACCGGAGAGCGCGCGCAACGCGTCCTCGCCGCGCTCGAGCCCGTCGGGGAGCGTGGCCGCGAGCGTGAGGCGGTGCCCGCGTCGCACCAGACCCGCGGCGACCGCGTCGGCCAGACGTGGCAGCCACGGATCGAGCTCGGCCGACGTCTCGGAGACGGCGTCCGTGTCGTTGCCCTCGCCATGCGCGGCCGCCGCCTGATGCGCGGTGTGCGCGGCACCGGTGCATGCGACGCGGCGCCACGCGGCGGCCTGCCGCCGCTCCGCCTCGGCGATCACCTCGACACACCCGGCCAGCGTGGACGGCGGCGGCGTGCCGAGCCGGCCCTCCATCGCCAGGGCACGGAACAGATCCTCCTCGGTGGCTGCCACCAGCAAGACCGTGTCCTGGGGACCCAACGTGGTCTCGATGTTGCCCACCAGCAGTGCGTCCTCGGCGCCGGCGGGGGTCTCGACATGCCAGGCCGGACGGCCGCGCACCCGGGCGCGCGCGACGTCGCCCCCGGCGGGCCGGCGTCGTGGCGGGTCGTGTGGATGCCCGAGGCCACGCTGCCACACCCGCGCCGGCGCGAACGCGCCGTTGTGCCACAGCGTGAGCACCGGCCGCCCCGGCAGCGTCTCGATCCGCACCCGCCCCGGCTGACCCTTGGTCGCGCCACGCAGCCCCGGATTCTCGCGCTGCAGACCACCCGGACCACGGGCCACCACCACCGGGCTCAGGACCAGACGCGCCGACGGACCGTCCACGTGGCGATAGCTCGCCACCACCGCGTGATGACCATGGATCAGGTGGAGCGAGCGCTCGAGGGTCACCGCGCCGGCCCGGATGCGCCACACCGGCCACGGATCGAGCCGGAACTCCTCGATCAGACGATGACCCTCGCCACGCGTGTCACCACGCGCCAGCGGTGTGGTGCCGAGATCGAAGGTGGCGTCACCGACCGACAGCCGCTCGTCGAGCCGCAGCAGCGCGAGCGAGGTCTCGCCCCACGGACCGGCGGCGATCAGCAGTCCGTGCTCGCGACGCGCCGGCCCAAAGGCCGCGGTGCCCAACGCGCTGCCGCCGACGGCGTTGGTCAGCAGCCATTCGTGGTGCAGCGCGCGCTCGAGATCGCCAAGGACGTCCTGTCCCACCCGCATGGACGACGACGATAGCACGAGCGCCGCGCCGATCGCGTCGGAATCCCGCTCCTGTCCGACACCGGCGCCGATCACACCGGCGGCGGACGACGGATCAGGCTCGCGAGCGGGACCAGGTCCACGCCCGGCATCTTCTTCCGGTCCAGGGCGTGTTCGAGCCAGCGCCGGCTCTGCGGGGTGAGCCGGATCCACACCGTGAGCTCGCCGCGCGCGCGCGCTTCGTCGATCAGCGTCTTCCAGCGCCGCTCCAGCACCCGCGGGTCGCGCGCGCGTGGCTCGCTGTCGAGCACCGCCCCGGGCTCCTCGTAGGCCACGCCCATGTCGGAGGCGAGGGGCTTGCACACCGCCCCGGCGGCCGGCATCAGGTGCACGAACGGGAGATGATGCTGCCTGAGGGTGCGGTACACCGCGGTCATCACGGTCATGTCCTGGGTGGCCAGCGAGCCCATGTGGTTGGCGACCGCGGTCACCGCGCCGGCCTGGTCGAGATAACGATCGACCGTGCCCGCGACACGCGCCGGCTTCATGGTGACGAGCAGTGTGCCCGGGCCGGGGTTCACCTGTGGATAGTTGACCGGCTCGAGTGGCAGCAGCATCACCACCTCGCGCTGGCGCCGGTGCGCGGCGCGGAACAGGGCCGCGCTGTTCGGCCCGCCGGCGAGCAGCGCCACGGCGAACGGCTCGGGCATCGCGAACACCGAGTCGGCCGCGCTGGCGGCGTCGCCGAACCCGTACAGCACCAGCGCGACACGGGTCGGGCGCCGCTCGAGCGGTTCCTCGCGTCGCGGGCCCTGGATGAGCATCAGCTCGTGGGTGGGTCGGTGTGGCAGCCCGACGATCAGCGTCACCCGTGTAGTGCCCTGCGGGGTGTGGCTCTCGCGACCCGAGAGCACCTCGGCGCCGGCCTCCTCGAGGGTGCGGGTGATCGTGTAGTTGGCCTGCAGGAGCGAGGCGCCGTCGCCGAGACCGGCGGTCCAGCGTACCGCCACCGCGCCGTCCTCGAGGCTCCGCTCGGTGACGCTGTCGGCCGGGATCCCGGCCGCGACCAGCGCGCGTCGCACCTGGCGGCCAACCAGCCGGGTGAGCTCGGGCTGGTCGACGAACCCGAAGGTGCGCGCGAAGCGGATGCGCCCGGTGTCGGTGCGGGTCATGAGCACCGCCTCGCCGGCGGCGAACAGCACCAGCGCCGCGCCGAACAGCGCGGCGATCAGCCGACTCCAGCGTGGGGTGGAGCGTTTGCGTGCCATGGGGTTCTCTCCCAAGTTACGGAGCGTGCCGCCGAGCGTCAACGCGCTCCGTGACATGGCGCATCGCCCGGGCGCCCGGCGGGGGCCTCGTGCTCCGTCGAGAGATCGGTGCCCTCGTACTGCCCTTCCGAGCACCGGGCCGATCGGAGTCGGGTGCGCGGGAAGCCACCCGGCCCCCTCGGAGTGCCCTCGGAGAGGGTTCAACACCCCGTTTTTGCAGCCCGGTGACATACGATTGCGGGTCCGGTGCAAGCCTTGTGGTGGAACGGCCGATACCCGCTGCAACCGGGTCCTCCCCGGACCCTCGAGACAGGTCGCCCTGGAGGTGCATCGTGAAGTCATTGCGTCTCGTGTTCGCCACCCTGGCCGTCACCACCGCTGGCATGTGGGCGGTCGCCGCCCTCGCCTGCGATCAGCCGTCCTCATCCGCATCCACCGCCGCCAATGGCACCTGTACCAAGATGTCCGCGGCCGAGTGCAAGGCCAGGATGGCGGCCGGACAGGTCTGTCCGATGCACGGCGCCAGTGCCGTCACCGCCTCCACCGCCTCCACCGTCTCCGCGAACGACGCGTGCTCGGCCCACGGGACGACGACCGCCGCAGCCGGGCAGTGCCCGTACAGCAGCGCCAGCGCCACCACCGCAGCGAGCGGGGTCTGCGCCGCCCACGGCACCGCCACCGCGACCACCGCGAACGGCAAGTGCACGGCGCACACCGTCAACGCGATGACGGTCGCCAACACACCCGCTCACCAGGGCTGTCCCTCGAAGTCCGCCAACACCGCCGTGCACGGCACCTGCGCCGAGCACGGCGTTTCCGCGATGGCCGCCGGCCTGGGCAGCAACTGCAGCGGCGTGGACGCCAACACCAGCTTCCGCGGGCCGTGCGACGCCTGCGCCGATCTGACCGCCTGCGAGGCGGAGCTCGAGGCCGCCGGCGCCTCCCTCCAGACGGTGCCGATCAAGAACGGCGTGATGTTCGTGTATACCGCCGCCGGACCCGGTCGGGTCAGCGCGATCCAGTCGGTCATGTCGCGCCGCACCGAGCATCTGGCGAAGATCCTGTCGAGCGGCGACCGCGCGCACCTGTGTGATGACTGCCGGGCGATGCGTGGTGCGATGGTGAGCGGGCGGATGGTGCGCGAGGTGGTGAACATCGAGGGTGGCACGCTGGTGCTGGTCACCTCCGACGATCCGCAGCTGGTCAAGCGCATCCGCAATCTCGCCGACGCCGGCAAGACCGCCGTCAAGAGCTGAGCCATACCGATGCGGCGGGGCCGGGCCCGGTTGCGGGACCGGCCCCGTTTCGTTTGCCGGGCGCGGCCCGGGCCGTGCCGGGCCCGATGGACGCTCGGGCACACCCGGATTAGGCTTCCATCGTGATCCAATCCTCCCGTTTCAGCCGCCGCGTGATGGGCATCATCGGACTCGGCGTGGCCCTGCCGGCGCTGTTGCTGGCGTTGATCGGCGTGGTGCTCACCCTGCGGATCGGCACCGCCCTCGACGCCCAGAGCAACCGCTACGGCCTGTACATGGCCCGGCAGGTCTCCGCCGCGTTCGAGGAGGAGCTGCAGCGCCACCTCATGGACGACGCGACCGCCGCCGACATCGTGGCGCGTGCCGGCGCCGACCGGCGCGCCCTGCAGCAGGCGCTCGAGGGTGCCGCGGGTCGTGGCGAGACCGCGTTGTTCGTGCCGCTCGACGAGCTGGCCGACTACTTCCTGCTGCTGGTCGACGGACAGCCGCTCATCTACCACTCCGGGGTGGAGGATCGCGCCGGCCGCCGCTTCGCCGGGGTGATCCTGCGTGACACCGGCGGGCAGGTGGTGGGGTCCGGGGGCTGGTGGATCGATCCGAAGCGCTTCCTCCAGGACCACCTGCGCACGGTGGTCGAGGAGCGGCTCGCCAACGACGAGCATCTGTACGGCGGCATCGAGTCGCGGCGCCACATCAGCGTCATGCTGCTCGCCCCCGACGGCTCCGAGGTCGCCCGCGTGCGCACCCCCGCGCCACGCGAGCACGCGGCGGTGGTCGCGCTCGAGGGCCCGTTCGAGGGCTACTCGGTGCGGATCGCGCCCACCACCACCGCGCCCATCCTGCTCACCCGGCGCTTCGTGTGGCTGGAGCTGGGGTTCATCGCGATCATGGCGGTGCTCATCCTGCTCGCGACCTTTTTCGGGCTCCGCTACACGGTGCGACAGATCGAGATCGCGCGGCTCAAGTCGAGCTTCCTGTCCAACGTGTCACACGAGCTCAAGACCCCGATCGCGCTCATCCGGCTGGCGGTCGAGACCCTGGAGATGCGACGGATCTCGAGCCCGGAGGAGAGCGAGAAGTTCCTGCGTCGCATCAGTCGTGAGACCACGCGGCTCAACCAGCTGGTGGAGAACATCCTCGACTTCGCGCGGCTCGAGGCGGGGCAGCGCGCGTTCCGGTTCACGCGTGTGGACCTCGGCGAGGTGGTGCGCGAGACCGCGGACAGTTTCCGTCTGCGGATCGAGGACCAGGGCTTCACGCTGAAGCTCGACCTGCCGGAGGGTCTGCCGGTGGTGCGGGGCGACGGACCCGCGCTCGCCCAATGTCTGCTCAACCTGCTCGACAACGCGGTGAAGTACTCGCGCGAACGCAAGACCATCCGCGTCTCCGCCACCACCCGTGACGGCATGGTCGGGGTGGCGGTGGCCGACGAGGGCATCGGCATCGCGCCGCGCGATCAACGACGCATCTTCGAGAAGTTCGTGCGGCTCGAGGACGGGCTGGTCCACGACGTCAAGGGCGCCGGGCTCGGTCTGTCGCTGGTGCAGCAGATCGTGCGCGCCCATGGCGGCCGGATCGACGTTCACAGTGTGCCGCACGAAGGGAGTAC
>JBIOKD010000167.1:0-7109 GCA_044451485.1 Candidatus Eiseniibacteriota bacterium
TATCTGGTCTTCGAGCACGCGGGCGAGCGGGATCCGTGGGCGGCGCTCACCGGGGACACGCTGTTCGTCGGCGATGTCGGACGGGTGGACATCCTGTCGTCGCGGCTGCCGGTCACCGAGCTGGCCGGAATGCTGTACGACAGCGTCCACGACAAGCTGCTGCGTCTGCCCGACGGCACCCGCGTCTATCCGGCGCACGGGGCGGGCTCGTTGTGCGGTCGGGGAATCTCGGGCGAGCGTTGGAGCACGATCGGCCAGGAACGGCGCAACAACGCCGCGCTGCGACCGATGAGTCGCGAGGCTTTCGTCGCCGAGGTGACCCGCGACGTGCCCGAGACGCCGATCTACTTCCTGCATTCGCGCGACCTCAATCGCAGCGGGCCACCGGTCCGAACCGATGCGGATCTGCCCCCGGTCCTGACACCACGCGCCGTGGCCGCGGCGGTGGCCGGTGGCGCGCTGATCATCGACACCCGTCCGACCGCGGCGTACGCCACGGCGCATCCGACCGGCGCGCTGCACGTCGGTCTCGACGGTCAATACGCCTCCTGGGTCGGAACCCTGGTGAAGCCCGATCGGAGTCTGGTGCTCCTCACCGCCCCGGACCGGGCCGAGGAGGCCGTGGTCCGGCTGGCGAGGGTCGGTTACGAGAACGTCGCGGGCACGCTGAGCTTTGACGTCGATCTCTGGCGGTCCGAGGGGCTCCGTTCGGGCTCGCTCGCCGAGGAGCCGATCGAGGTCGCGATCCGGCCCGAACGCGGGATCCTCGACGTGCGGCGGAGCCGGGAGTGGGAGCAGGGCCATCTCGCCGGGGCCCGGCACGTGCCGCTCGCCGAGCTCCCCGATCGCGTGGGCGAGCTGGACCCGAAGACCGAGTGGGTGCTGGTGTGCGCGAGCGGCTATCGCAGCGGCATCGCCGCCAGCGTGCTCGAGCGAGCCGGCTTCCCGAGCCTCGTCAACGCCGGCGGTGGCATGGACCTCTGGAGTCGCGCCGGAAGGCCGCTCACCGGGGCGTAGGCGCGCGCCGCATCCTCAGCGTCGAGCCCGCAGCTCGGCCGCGAACTCGGGGTGCCCCTGCTTCTCGGCCAGCGCGGCCGGGTCGAGCCCGTCGTCGTCGAGCAGCGTCGGATCGGCGCCGTGGGCGAGCAGCGCCCGCGCGATGTCGGTGAGCCCGTGGTAGGCGGCACCGTGCAGCGGCGTGTAGGCACGGGATTGCCGGGCGTTCGGATCGGCGCCCGCGTCGAGCAGCAGCGTGACGATCTCCGGCGCGCGCGCCGCGACCGCGCTGTGGAGCGGGGCGACGTTGCCGAAGCCGGCCGCGTGTACCGACGGGTCGGCGCCCGCCGCGAGCAGCCGGCGCGCGCATCCCGGTTGAGCGAAGAACGCGGCGAAATGGAGCGCCGTGCCACCGTCCGCCGACCACGCCCGGGCCAGCCCAGGCTCGGCGGCGAGCAGCGTCGCGAGGACCATCTCGTCGCCGAGAGCGGCAGCCTCGAAGACGTCCGGCGCCGGCGCGACCGCGCGGATCGTGGCCACCAGCTCGTGGCGCCGGTGGTAGAGCGCCTTCATCACCGGCGTCACCCCGCCCGCGTCGCGGACCGCGGCGAGCTCCGGATCGGCGGCGATCAGCGCCCCGAGACGTGCCGCATCACCGCGCTCGATCGCGCCGTGCACCTCGTTGGCGTCCATCACGACCTCCTCGCGGTTCCACTCCCGTGGAGCGCCGATCGACTCCGCGTGCGAGACGACCGGCACACGACCCATGGATGGGCTCGGATGACGGATTATCGCTCGATTGGCGGCGATCGAACAGATGAGCCGCCCGGGCGTCGCTCAACCGGGCGGGCCGCTCGGCAACTCGCGCGGAGCGACGAGCCGCGACATGGACCCGGCTCGTCAGGTCACCGGACCGGTTCTCGCCCGGAGCCACGAGCCGTACGGGCTCCGTCGCGAGCGCGGGCGAGCTGCTCGTGTCGGACGGGCGTGGCGGCTGACACCGGATCGACGTGCGCCCCCGTCCGGCGCCGCGGGACTCGCGCCTCCTCGACCGTCGCTCCCGGTCGCCGGCCGACGGGTTCGAAGCGCTGTCGGAGCCTCCGCATCGGGCGCTCGATCACGAACCAGCTCGCGCCGGCCAGGGCGAACGCCAGGATGACACGGGCGGCCATGATGCCGTAGCGGGGGGCGGTCGCGAAGAGCGCGAAGCGCCGCGGGTCGGTGAACCACCCGACGGGCTGGTGCCACAGATAGAGTCCGTACGAGATCCGACCGATCGCTACGAGCGGCCTCCACTCCAGGATCGCGGCAAGCCAGCGGTAAGGGGCGGTCATGAGATGCAGCAGCACGATGGCCGTGGCGAGCGCCACCAGGGCGAATCCGGCGTCGCGGTAGAAGAACTCCCAGTAGACCGCGGCATTCACGAAGAGGTAGCCGAGGAACACGATCGCCGGGATCACGACTACGCGCACCAGCGACCGGAACCCTCGTCTCCCGGCCACCGTGCTCCAGCTCAGGAACAGTCCCAGACCACAGCCGATCCACAACTGGTCCGCGCGCCCGTCCGAGCCGTGGAAGAGCCGGACCCAGTCGGCCGGTGAGCGCCACGCCACGATCTTGAAGGTGGTCGACGCCAGCGCGAGGAGCGCGACCACGGCGTAGAACCAGCGGCGCGGGGCGCGCGCGCGAAGCAGGATCACCAGGAGGATCGGCCAGACGATGTAGAACTGCTCCTCGACCGACAGCGACCACAGGTGCCGGATCGGGCTCACCCCGAAGTGGCCGGTGATCACTCCCCAGTTGGCCGCGTAGCAGAGCGCCAGCACCGTCCACGACCACGGCACGAACGGCGCCGAGACGGCGAGCACGACGATCACCGCGGGAATCAGACGCAGGAAGCGACGACCGTAGAATCGCGACAGACGGACGGCGCCGGTGGTGCTCCATTCCTCGACCAGCAGCGACGTGATCAGAAAGCCGCTGAGGGTGAAGAACACGTCCACCCCGAGGAAACCGCCCTTCACCCCGGGCACCACGTAGTGCCACGACATCACCGCCATCGCGGCGATCGCGCGCACGCCGTCCAGTGCGGGTCGGTAGCCGAGCGGCGCGGCCGGTACGGACCGGCTGTCGGCGCGCTCGACGTGGCGTGAGGATCGCTTCGCGGGCCCGGGTCGATGGGTGGCTCTCGTCACCTGGTGGTCTTGGCTCGGCCCGGTCGGGGACGTTACACGTGCGCCTCGATCACACGGAACCTAGACCGGCATCCGATCGGACGAATCCGAATTGCCCCGGATGCGGCGCCGGCTTCTCCGAGTGCGGCGCATACGGCCACCACCGCGGAGGTCTGCACAAGCCTGCTTTTCGGCAGGCCGGGCTTGGTCTACCATCGCCTCTCTCCAGCGCCGCGTGACCCAGCCGCGCCCCCCGACCCGATTCGCCGTCCAGGAGGCATTGTGCGCAGCGACCTCGATTCGCTCATGCGAATGCGCGACACCGCCGGCATGGTGGTGTTCGCGTTCGACCGCTACACCCCCGCGATGTTCTACGCGGCGGGCCAGAAGATCCACGTCGGCATGTACGTCCGGGCCGCCGACGGGCGGGCTCATCTCGCGCACGACCCGATGGAGCGCGACCAGGCCGCCAAGGTGGGATGTCCGCTCTCGACCTACGCGCAGCACGGCGTGCCGCAGCGCATCGAGAAACACCGCGACAGCGTCCGCGCCTACGCGGATCTGGCCGCCGAGCTGCTCGCCTCGCTCGGCATCCGCGGCAAGGTGGCGTTCTTCGGCGACCTGCCGGCCGGGATGGGTTACCAGTTCGTGAGCGCGGTGCGCGAGTTCGCACCCGACGTGACCCCCGACCTGGCCCAGCCCGACCTGCTCACGCTGGCCCGCGCCACCAAGGACGCCGACGAGATCGCGGCGATCCGCCACGCCTCGCGTGGCGTGACCCGCGCCTACGCGCGGCTGCGCGAGTACCTGGCCGGTCTTCGGCGTGATGGCGAGACGTTCCGCGACGGCGGCGAGGCGGTGACCCTCGGGCGTCTGCGCTCGCTGCTCCACACCGAGTTCCTCGAGCACGGTCTCGAGGGCGGCGAGAGCATCGTGTCGCAGGGTCGCGACGCGGGTGTGCCGCACAACCGGGGTAACGACGCCGAGCCGCTCAAGGCCGGCGCGCCGGTGATCGTGGACATCTTCCCCGGCGAGGCCGGTGGCGGGTACTACAGCGACTTCACCCGCACGTTCTGCATGGGCAAGGCGTCGCCCGAGCTGCGGCGGATCTACGACGACGTCAACGGCGCGTTCCGCCAGGCCATGGACACGCTGAAGGTGGGCGAGTCGTGTCGCGACTACCAGGAGCGGACCTGCGCGTTCTTCGAGGCGCGCGGCCACGCGACGCTGCGCACGAACCAGACCACCCAGGAGGGCTACTGTCACGGGCTCGGTCACGGCGTCGGTCTGGCGGTGCACGAGGCGCCGCGGCTCGGTGGACCACCGAGCAACACCCAGAAGCTCGAGCCGGGCATGGTGGTGACCGTCGAGCCGGGGCTCTACTACCCGTCCAAGGGCATGGGCGCGCGTATCGAGGACCTGGTGGTGATGACGCCCGATGGCCGCTACGAGAACCTCACTCCGGCCCCCTACGACCTCGAGATCGAGTCGCACGCGTGAAAGCCACCTCCTACGAGATCGTCCATCCGCCGCGCTCCGAGCGCGCGGTGCTGGTCGGGCACGCCGGTCGCGGCCTCGCCGGGGCGCACGATCTCGAGCGCTCGCTCGACGAGCTGGCGCTGCTCGCCGACACCGCCGGCGCGTGTGTGGTGGGCCGCCTCGCGCAACGTCGCGGCGCGATCCACCCCGCGACGTTCATCGGCAAGGGCAAGGTGGACGAGCTCAAGGACCAGGCCACCGAGCGGGACGCCGATCTGGTGGTGTTCGACGACGACCTGTCGCCGGCCCAGGTCAAGAACCTCGAGAAGGCCCTCGGACGCAAGGTGATCGACCGCAGCGAGCTGATCCTCGACATCTTCGCCAAGCGCGCGCGCACGCGCGAGTCGCGTCTGCAGGTGGAGCTGGCGCAGCTCGAGTACACGCTGCCACGGCTGACCGGCATGTGGAAGCACCTCGAGCGTCAGGCCGGCGGCATCGGTACCCGCGGCCCGGGCGAGACCCAGCTCGAGACCGACCGCCGCATGGTGCGCGAGCGGATCGCGCGTCTCAAACGCGAGCTGGCGGCGGTGGAACGCGAACGCGAGACCCAGCGCCGGCGCCGGCGCCGCGAGTTCCGCGCCGCACTGGTGGGTTACACCAACGCCGGCAAGAGCACCCTGTTCAACACCCTCACCCGCTCCGACGTGTTCGTGGAGAACCGGCTGTTCGCCACGCTCGACGCCACCACCCGTCAGATGGTGAGTCGCGATCGCCAGGTGGCGCTGATCACCGACACCGTGGGCTTCATCCGCAAGCTCCCACACCATCTGGTGGCGTCGTTCCACAGCACCCTGGTCGAGGCGATCGAGGCCGATCTGCTGCTGCACGTGGTCGACGCCTCCGACCGGGCGTTCCCGGCACACGTGCGCGCGGTCCAGCAGGTGCTGGAGGATCTCGAGGTGAAGCCGCGCGAGACACGACTGGTCTTCAACAAGATCGACCTGGTGACCGACGAGGGTCTGCGGGCGGCGCTCGCCGCCTCCGATCCGGACGCGTTCCTGGTCTCGGCGAAGGACGGTGACGGGCTCGACGCGCTGCGTCGCTTCGTGTGGGCGTCCGCGGCCGGGCAGGCCGCCGAGACGGCGCGGGCACGGGCGCGGGTGATCGCCGCCCACGACGGAGCCGGATCGTGACGGTTCCCGACGCGACCTTCGATCTCATCTTCGACACCCCTCTGCCGGCGCCGCCGGCCCGTGTGTTCGAGGCGCTCACCGAGGGACGTCACATCGCGCGCTGGTTCTGCGACGAATGCACCAGCGAGCCGCGCGAGGGCGGGCGTCTGGTGATGCGCTGGACCCGGCCCGGCTCGTCGGTGCAGCCGTTCGAGGCGGTGTGGACCGCCTTCTCGCCACCCGACGCGTGCGCCTACCAGGGTGGCCATTCGGGCTACCCGGACGGCAACGGCGGTGCGATCGAGTACACGCTGTTGCCGGCCGGTGCCGGCACCCTGCTCCACGTGCGTCACACGCTGCCCGATCGTGCCGGTTACGGCCCGATCGCTGCGCGCTTCCAGGTGGCGTGGCCGCGGGCGCTGGTGCGTCTCGCCGCCTACCTGACGCCGTCGGAGTGAGCGGGGAGACGGGGACCGGACATCCCGAATCCGCTATCCTCGCGCGGTTGACTTCCATCGATCACCCGGAGCCACGGTATGAGCACGACCAGCGCGACCCGCACCATCCGCTTCGGTCACAGCCCCGACGCCGACGATGCCTATATGTTCTACGGATTCCACACCGGCCGCGCCACCGTCGCCGGCTGCGTGGTGGAGCACGTGCTCGAGGACATCCAGAGTCTCAACCGCCGCGCGTTGGAGCGCGCCGACCTCGAGATCACCGCGGTCTCGGCACACGCCTATGCGTTCCTTGGGCATCGTTACGCGGTGCTGCGATGCGGGGCCTCGATGGGCTTCGGGTACGGGCCGGTGGTGGTGGCGCGCGAGCCGCGCACCCTCGAGAGTCTCGCCGGGCGACGCGTGGCGATTCCCGGCCCGCTCACGACCGCGGCGCTGCTGCTCCGCACCGAGTGCCCGGCATGCGTGCCGGTCGAGGTGATGTTCGACCGTATCCCGGCCGCGGTGCTGGCCGGCGAAGTGGATGCCGGGGTCATCATCCACGAGAGCCAGCTCACCTATCGCGACGAGGGACTGGTCAAGGTGGTGGACTTCGGGGAGCTGTGGCGGGATCGCGACGGGCTCCCGGTGCCGCTCGGTCTCGACGTGGTGCGTCGCGATCTCGGTCCCGAGATGATGGGGGCAGTGAGCCGTGGGTTCCGCGCCAGCATCCAGGACGCGCTCGATCACGAGGACGAGGCGATCACCTACGCGCTGCGTTTCGGGCGCGGGCTCGACACGCGCATGGGGAGCACGTTCGTCCACATGTACGTGAACGAGCTGACGCTCGA
>JBIOKD010000168.1:0-7056 GCA_044451485.1 Candidatus Eiseniibacteriota bacterium
CAACTCGCGCTCGTTCATCCGTCTGATCGGTCAGTACGTGCGGACCATTCGCGACCCCTCGCTCTACACCTACAGCGTGACGCCCAAGGACGCCGACCTGAGCGGCTCGGCGCTGTTCGCCTACAAGATCAATTGGCAGACCGTGTTCTATCTCGGCTACGGCGACGACCACACCTACACCGACGTCACCGGTGAGCTCGAGCCGGGGAGACGCGAGGCGTTCGCGAAGATCTCCTACGCGCTGCAGCGGTAACCTCCGCACGAGGTCACCCGTAGGCCGTTGGGTGACGGGGCCCCGCGCATGGGCCGGCCGGTGCTTCGGCCGGGCGGGTGATCGCAGGTATCCTGCGCGGGCTCGGGCACGGGCGCCACCCGGGAGACGGGGCGGCACGCGGCGACTTCGCCCGACCCGTCCGGGTGTGCCGCGACCGAGGTCGAGTCCATGAGATCGGTGATCCTGGTCATCGCCGCGTTGTCGATCGCTTCGATCGCCGCTGCCGCACCGGCGCCGCCGCACCCGCCGATCCAAGCGGTGCGCACGAGCACCCCGATCCGGGTGGACGGCATCCTCGACGAACCGGTGTGGAGCACGGCCCCGCCGGTGACCCGCTTCCTGCAGACCGAGGCGCACGAGGGCGAGGCGGCCACCGAGAGCACCGAGGTGCGTATCGCGTTCGACGACGCCGCGCTCTACGTCGGCGCGCGCATGTGGGACGGTCATCCCGATTCGATCCAGGCGCGTCTGCAGCGGCGTGACGGCGGTGTGTCCTCCGACGACATCGTGATCGGGATCGATCCCTATCACGACCTGCGCAGCGGATTCTATTTCTGGGTCAACGCCGCGGGGGTGCAGGGGGACGGGCTGCTCTACAACGACACCTGGTCCGATGATTCATGGGACGGGGTGTGGGAGGGACGCGCCCGCATCGACGAGCGCGGCTGGACGGCGGAGATGCGGATCCCGTTCTCGCAGCTTCGCTTCCGACATGGCGGAGGCCAGGTGTGGGGCGTGAACTTCCGCCGCGACATCCCACGCCGTCTCGAACGCGACTACGTCGTCTACCAGCCCAAGAAGGAGAACGGTTTCGTCTCGCGCTTTCCAGAGCTCCACGGTCTCGAGCAGATCGCCCCGCACGCGCCCCTCGAGATCGTTCCCTATGTCACAGCCAAGGCCGATTACCACGTGTTCGACGACGCCGATCCGTTCAGGAACGACGGGTCGTACACCCCCGACGCGGGTGGTGATCTGCGCACCAGCGTGGGCCCGCTGACGCTGAACGCCACGGTCAATCCGGACTTCGGACAGGTCGAGGTGGATCCTGCGGTGGTGAATCTGAGCGACGTGGAGTCCTACTTCCCGGAGAAGCGTCCGTTCTTCACCGAAAACGCGCGGGTCTTCGGCTTCGGGAACGAGGGCGCCAACGACTACTGGGGTTTCAACTGGCCGGATCCCCAGTTCTTCTACAGCCGTCGTGTCGGGCGTGCCCCCCAGCGCGACGTCTCGGACGCCGACTACGCCGACGTCCCGATCGCGACCCGGATCCTGGGCGCGGCCAAGCTGACTGGCAAGATCGCGCCGGGGTTCAACTTCGGCACCATGCAAGCGCTGACCGCGGCCGAGACCGGTCGTGTCGCCACCGGCGGGCTGGTGACCACCGAGACCATGGAGCCGCTCAGCTACTACGGGGTGGTGCGTGGGCTTCGCGAGTTCAAGGACCGGCGCCGTGGCTTGGGGATGATCGGCACGCTCGTGGCGCGCGACTTCCCCGACGACCCCACGTTGCGCAACCAGCTCAACAAGGCGTCATTGGTGGGCGGCATCGACGGCTGGACGGCACTCGATCGGCGGCAGATCTGGGTGGTGAGCGGCTACACCGCCTTCTCCCACGTCACCGGCAGCCCTGAGCGGATGGTGGCGCTCCAGACCAACTCGTTGCATTACTTCCAGCGTCCGGATCAGCAGATCGTCCACGTGGACAGCAACGCGACGGCCATGACCGGGTGGGTCTCGCGTCTGTGGCTCAACAAACAGAGCGGGGGACATTTTCTCTTCAACAGCGCGATTGGTGCGATCGGACCCCGCTTCGACACCGACGACATCGGATTCCAGGCCACCGCCGATCTCATCAACGCCCATCTCGGCATGGGTTGGGCATGGCCCGATGCGCGCGGCTGGCGCAAGGACGCCAATTGGATCGTGGCGTTGTTCGAGAGCCGCGACTTCGAGGGCAATACGATCAACGGCGGAGTGTGGACCTCGCCCAACGTGGACTTCATCAACGACTGGAACACCCGGCCGACGTTCTCCTACTCGCCGCAGATGATGAGCTCGCGCGCCACGCGGGGTGGCCCGGCGATGCTCCAGCCGGCGGCATGGTCGGGCACCTGGCATCTCAACACCGATTCCAACAAGCGGGTGTCGTTCGTGGTCGATGCCTTCGGCGGTGGCCAGCGGTACGGATCGTGGAGCGCGGGTGTCACGCCGGCGGTGGAGTTCAAGCCGGTCCCGTATCTGTACCTCAGCATCGGCCCCGAGTGGGACCGCAACGTCGAATACGCGCACTACGTCGACGTGTTCGCCGATCCGGCGGCGACCGAGACCTATGGGAATCGCTATCTGTTCGCCCACCTCGATCAGACCACCGTCTCGGGCCAGTTTCGTCTCAACTGGTCGTTTACGCCGGGACTCTCGCTCCAGACCTATCTGCAGCCCCTCATCTCGGCCGGGCGCTACACCGACTACAAGACGCTCGCCGCCCCGCGTACCTACGATTTCCTGCACTACCCGTCGAATCCCACCACCGACACCCCGGACTTCAACTTCAAGTCGCTGCGTGGCAACGCGGTGTTGCGCTGGGAGTACCTGCCCGGATCGACCTTCTACTTCGTCTGGACGCAGGATCGCAGCGAGAGCGTCTCGAACGGTGAGTTCGACCTGCGTCAGAATCTCGACGAGCTGACGCGGATCCAGCCCAACAACGTGTTCCTGGTCAAGGTGAGCTACTATCTGAGCCGCTGAGGCTTCCAGGGCCGGGCGGGCCAGGACGACGCCGTAGCAGCGGCGGTCACAACGACTTCGGGGGCCCTCCCAACCGGAGGGGCCCCGGAATGACGTCCCCTCGGCTCGAAGTCGCGAGACTTGACCCCCATTCGTCCGCTCGATCAAAGCATGACTCAACCCCCTCTGCCGGCCGGCCGATAACCCGCCCGAGATCTCCCGGCTGGCGTCCGCGACCGGGGGGACAGGTGCGTCATGGCCCCACGCCACGCACCGTTCCCCGGCACACGCGCCCGCTCCGACGGAACGAGACATCGCAGAGAGGCGAGGAGCCATGGACGAGCACACGCCGAAGTCGTCGGCCCGCACCCCGGGGGGTGACTCGGGTCGCAGCGCCCCATCCGCCGCGAGCGCGTCTTCGTCGGCCTTCGATCCACGCGATCTGGTGCCGGAGCCGTTGTTCTGCACCGACGAGCAGGGTCGGATCGTGTGGCTCAACCGCGCGGCCGAGACACTGGTCGGCGGATCGGCGACCGAGCTGACCGGGAAGAGATTTCCAGCGCTGTTCCCACCGGGCGATCGTCCAAGGCTGTCACGTCTCGTGTTGCGACGCTTCAAGAAGAACATCGAGGACTTCACGTTCGAGGCGCCGGTCCTGGCCGCGCAGGGCGGGACCCGCTGGGTGGGCATCCATGTCAAGCGCATCGTGGCGGCGACCGGGCACGTCGGATACGTGGCCTCGGCGCACGATCTCGAGGCGAGCCACGCGGAGCTGGAGCACCTGCGCACCGCGGTCAAGCAGATCACCGCCCGGGCGGAGCAGGCCAACGCGGCCGCCCAGCTCAAGAGCGATTTCCTGGCCACCATGAGCCACGAGATCCGCACGCCGATGAACGGCGTGATCGGGATGAGCCGGCTGCTCCTCGAATCGCGGCTCGATCGCGACCAGCACACCTGGGCGGAGGTCATCCACAGCTCGGGTGGGGCGCTGCTCCAGCTGGTGAACGACATCCTCGACTACTCGAAGATCGAGGCCGGCAAGCTCGAGCTCGAGTCCATGGACTTCGATCTGCGGGTGGCGGTCGACGGCGTGGCCGCGCTTCTGGGGCCGCGCTCACAGGACAAGGGCATCGTCTTCACCTCGAACGTGAACCACCGCGTGCCGTCGCTCGTCACCGGTGATCCGGGCCGGCTGCGGCAGGTCCTCATCAACCTGGCCGGCAACGCCATCAAGTTCACCGACAAGGGTGAAGTGGACATGCGGGTCGAGCTGGCCGAGGAGACCGCGCACCAGGTGGTGCTGCGCTTCTCGGTGCGCGACACCGGCGCCGGGATCGCGCCCGGGCAGCTCGACGCGCTGTTCGAGGCCTACGCGCAGGGTGACGTCACGGTGGCGCGGCGTTATGGCGGCACGGGACTCGGGCTCACGATCGCGCGCCAGCTCGTGCACCTGATGGGTGGCGAGGTGGGGGTGGTGAGCGAGCTGGGCAAGGGCAGCACCTTCTGGTTCATGCTGCCGCTCACCAAGCAGGCGGAGCAGGTCGAGCCCAAGGCCCTTCCCACCGTCGACCTGCACGGCACCCGGGTGCTGGTGGCCGATCCGGCGCGGACGGTGCGCGCGTCGCTGGTCGAGATGCTCGAGACCTGGGGCTGTGTCACCGAGGAGGCCGAGGACGGGCTGGTCGCGCTCGAGAAGATGCGGCAGGCGGCCGCGATCGGTCGTCCGTTCGCGACCGCGCTGGTCGACATGGAGCTCTCGGTGCTCGATGGCGAGTCGCTCGCCGCGTCGGTGCGCGACGACGTCGCGCTCAGCAGCACCCCGCTGATGCTGCTCACCAACCTCGGTCGCCGTGGCGACGCGCAGCGCGCGCTCGCGTGGGGTTACGCGGCGTACCTGCTCAAGCCGGTGCAGGTCTCTCATTTCCACGAAGCGATGCTGCAGGTCGTGGGTCAGGCGTCGGGCACCGACGCGGGCGCGGAGCGACCGGCGAACGAGGCGGCGGCGGGCGTGCCAGGGGCGCCCGCCGGCAAGAAGCTGATCACACGCCACTCGATCGCCGAGTCGCAGCGCCAGCGGGTTCGCGTGCTGCTGGTGGAGGACAACCCGGTCAACCAGCTGGTCGCGGTCGCGGCCCTGCGACGGGTGGGATACGCGCCGATGGTCGTGGCAAACGGCAACGAGGCGCTGAAGGCGGTGAACGAGGCTCCGTTCGACATCATCTTCATGGACGTCTCGATGCCGGACATGGACGGATTCCAGGCGACCCGCGAGATCCGCCGTCGCGAGCCGCCCGGTCATCGCACGCCGATCGTGGCGATGACCGCCTACGTGCGTGCCGAGGAGCGTCAGGCCTGCAAGGACGCGGGCATGGACGACTACCTGCCCAAGCCGCTCGATCTCGAGCTCATGTGCTCTCTGGTCGAGAAGCATGCGAAGCGCGAGCGCGGCGATGTCCCGCTCGAGCCGCCTTCGGCGAGTGTGGGCGACCACGTGACCGTGAGCACGCCGGACGTCTCGAAGATCGTGGAGACGCCGGTGGCCGGCGCGGTGCAGGGCGTGGCGGCGCGCGTCCGAGCCGCCCGAGACAGCATGAGGCGGGAACCCGCACCCGCGCCCAAACCCGCGGCGGACATGCCGCCCGCGGCGTCGCCGACGGCGAAGTCGAATTGGGAGCTGATGCCCGAGCTGGCGCAGGACGCCAAGCCGGGCATCGAGTGGCCGGACACCATGGCCATGAAGGTGAAGCCGGCGGAGCCGGTCGTGGATCACTGGGCGGTGGAGGAACACGACGACGCGCCCGCCGCGGCATCGGCGGTTCACGAGGATCCGCCGACCCCGATTCACGAGGACCCGCAGGCGAGCGCAAACCCGGCACCACCGGACAGCGAGAACGCAAAGCCGGCCGCCAAGGGCTGGAGCTTTGCGTCGCTCTTCACACGTGGACATGCCGCCAAGCAGCAGCCGGAGGCCAAGATGGTCGACACTCCCAAGCCGGCCGACACGCCGGGCGACGCGCATCTGGATCAGCATCCACCCACGCCGGCCGAGCCGGAGCAAGGGAATGCCGATTCCCCGGGCGAGTCCCCGCGCAATTTCCGACTTGTCGCCGACGACCCGCCGCCCGCGACGGAGGCCCCGGCGGCGGACGCTCCGGGCGCCGAGAGTGCATCCCCGCCGCGCAAGTTCCGCTTCGCGGCCGACCTTCGGAAGGAGCATCCGTCGACGGATCCGATGCCGCTGCGTCGCACGGATCTCGTGCCCGAGGCATCGGAGCCGTCGCCGGCCGCCGGAAAGCCGCCAGGCCGCGAGGCCTACCCCGACCTCGAGCTGGTGGGCCCGATGTCGATGCCGCCCGAGCCCACGGGTTCCGAGACGAGCCACCTGGAGCTTCCCGATCTCGACAAGGGTGCCGAGGACGTGAAGCTCAAGCCCTCGTCGTGGGAGGAGGCACAGGACTGGGGCATCGAGATGCCGGTCGTGGACATGGCGCGGCTCGAAGCGTCATGCATGGGCAATCCCGAGCTGCGTTCGCTCATCATCAAGTCCTTCCAGGACCAGCTGATGCCCAAGCTCGAACTGCTCGACAAGGCGATCGCGCTCGGCGATGCGATGGCCGCGGAGCATGCGGCGCATGCGCTCAAGGGCATGTTCGCCACGGTGGGCGCCATGCGCTGCGCCGAGGCGTTCGATCACATGGAACGACTCGGCCGCGAGAAGCGGCTCGATCCGCTGCGCTACAAGTTCGAACGCGCGTTGCCCGAGGTGGCGCGCGCCGAGGAGACGCTGTCGCACCTGCCCGCGCAGGCGGCGTGACCCCCTCGCAGCGCTGACACGAAGCCCCGGTCCGAGACCGGGGCTTCGGCGCTTTCGGGTCGCCCGTCCACCGCGACCCGACGCGGCGAACACCCTTCGCCGAACCGGTCCCCGGGCGCGACTCCCCGCGAACGGTGTTCGCGATCGCGACCGGATCCTGCCCTCCCGGACACACATCGGATAGTCTGTGCGTCTCACGAACGCACAGGAGATCCCGATGCCTTGTTTCGGACACGCGATGCTC
>JBIOKD010000169.1:0-7055 GCA_044451485.1 Candidatus Eiseniibacteriota bacterium
CGGCTCCAGCAGGGATCACGCGTGGCGATTGGGCGCGCGGTGGTGATCGAGTAGCGACTCTTCGGGCCGCCGCATCCGCCTGGCCCGGCACCTTGCGCGCTGGTTCGCTCTTGTCCCCGGAGCGTGCCCAGCGCGTATCGCGGCTATTCGAGCATCGCCACTCGCGTCACCAGGGCATGCGAACCCTGCCGAAGACGGACCAGGTACAGCCCGGGCGCGAGATCACGGCTCTCGGCGAGGTCGAGTGAGTGGACGCCGGCCCCCAGCGAGCCCACCTGCCGCGCGGCGATCCGGCGTCCGCTCACGTCGAACAGCTCCAGAAGCGCCGGTGAGCCGCTCGGCAGCGTGAAGCGCACCATCAACCGACCGCGGTGGGTGGGGTTCGGGGTCACGGGAGCGAGCACGAGTTCGCGTGTCCCCCCGCCCGGCACCGACGTGACATCGCCGCCGAGCACGCCATTGGCCTGTACGCGCTGGGCGTAGATGTCGTAGTCGCCCCCGCCGCGGTGGTCCCCCCAGGTGGCGATGGCGCCTCCGGCGCCGTCCGAGACGGGGGTGACGACATTCTGATATCCCGCCGCGGTGCACAGCGTCACGCCCTCGTCCGTCCATTGCGGCGCGCCACCGGGCGAGAGGCGCTGCGCATAGACGTCGAGATCCGACCCGTTTCGCAGATCGGGCCACGCGACGATGGCGCCACCGGCGCCGTCGGAGGTGATGCGGGGATCGTACTGGTCACCGGTGGCCGTGCACACCGCGACACCGTTGGCGGCCCACTGCGGCGATCCGCTGCCCGAGATGCGCTGCGCGTAAGCGTCATATTCGGATCCGGAGCGGTAATCGCGCCACGTCACGATCGCTCCCCCCGTGCCATCCGGGACGAGGGTGGGCATGGCCTGCTCGCCGGCGGCGGTGCAAAGCGCCACCCCATCGGCGGCCCATTGGACCGCACCGGCGTCCGAGACGCGCTGCGCGTAGATGTCGTAGTTCCCGTTGCGTCCGTCGAACCACGTGACGATGGCGCCGTGCGCCCCGTCCGGGGCGATGTTTGGGTTCTGCTGGGAACCGGTTGCGGTGCACAGGGCGACACCCTCCGGAGTCCACATCGGTGCGCCCGACGACGAGATGCGCTGGGCGTATATGTCGGCAAAGGTGTAGTCGCTCCCCGAGCGTTGATCGAACCAACTGACGATGGCGCCGCCGGCGTCGTCGGGGATGATCGTGGGTGACTCCTGATCACCGGCGGCGGCACAAAGCGCGACCCCGTTGATGGTCCACATCGGTGTGCCGGTGGCCGAGATCCGCTGCGCGTAGATGTCGTAGTGGCCGGCAAACTGGCCGAACCACGCCACGATCGCGCCGCCCGCTCCGTCGGTCGTGACGACCGGGGATTGTTGGTTGCCGCCCGCGGTGCAGAGCGCAACTCCGTCGGTGGTCCACATCGGTGTACCGGTGGCCGAGATCCGCTGCACATAGATGTCGTACTTGAGCCCGCCGCGAAGATCGCTCCACACGACGGTGGCTCCGCCGGCGCCGTCCGAGACGATGGCGGGATTGGATTGATCGCCGGAAGCGGTGCAGAGCGCGACGCCGTTGGCTCCCCACAGGGGTGCGCCGCTCGCCGAGATCCTCTGGGCGTAGATGTCACCACTGCCCGATCGCATGTCCCACCAGGTGACGATGGCCCCACCTGAGCCATCCGCGACGATCGCGGGGAAGTACTGCTCACCCGTTGCCGTGCATAGCGGCACGTTGACGAGTGGATCGGAAGGCCAGGACGCCGCCACGGGGCGTGGCCAGAGCAGCACGAGCAGCTGCAATCCCCCGCACAAGCAGACCCACTCTCGATGGTTGCGCATCGCGCTCTCCTGTTCGCAGGCGTAGCCAAAGGCGCGACCACTCGAGATGTCGAACCATGGGGCCGCCAGCCGCCAAGTCTACGACGATTCGGCCACGACTCGACATGGAATCCATTTCCGGCGCGACCGCCGCCGCGCGGTCGGATTCGCGCTGTGCTAGGGTGACCGTGAGACGCCACGTCGTGGGTGCGGAGCTTCCGCCCGCGCCCCCCCCTTGCCGGTGAAGCCGCCTCTCACCCTCGTCCGTTGGGAGCACCCTTCGATGGCCGCCATGATGGACCGCATCCACTACCCCGGCGCGTGCGTCCGATGACGCTCGCCGCCGGCGTCCGGCTCGGGCCCTACGAGATCCTCGGCGCCCTGGGCGCCGGGGGCATGGGCGAGGTGTACAAGGCGCGCGACACGCGTCTCGACCGCATGGTCGCCATCAAGGTGCTGCCGAGCCACCTGTCGAGCGACCCCGCGCTGCGCAGCCGCTTCGAGCGCGAGGCGCGGGCGATCTCGAGTCTCCAGCACCCGAACATCTGCACCCTCTACGACGTCGGCCACCAGGATGGCGTCGACTTCCTGGTCATGGAGCACCTCGAGGGCGAGACGCTCTCCGAGCGGCTCCAGAAGGGCCCACTCCCGACCGACCAGACACTCCGCGCCGGGATCGAGATCGCCGAGGCGCTCGACAAGGCGCACAAGAGCGGCATCGTGCACCGGGACTTGAAGCCCGGGAACATCATGCTCACCCGTGGCGGGGTGAAGCTGCTCGACTTCGGTCTCGCCAAGACCGCCGCCGGGCCCGCCGTCCCCGCGGTGGCCGATTCGCTGAGCGTGATGGCCACCGCGCCGGGTCGCAGCCAGCCGCTCACCCAGGAAGGCACGCTGCTCGGCACCTTCCAGTACATGGCGCCGGAGCAGCTCGAAGGCGCCGAGGCGGACGCCCGCACCGACCTGTTCGCGTTTGGCGCGGTGCTCTACGAGATGGCGACGGGCCGGCCGGCGTTCGCGGGCAAGAGCCGCGCGAGTCTCATCTCGGCCATCATGTCGAGCGATCCGCCGGCCATCTCCACGGTGCAGCCGCTCACCCCGCCCGCGTTCGAGCGGCTGGTCCGGGCGCTGCTCGCCAAGGACCCCAACGAGCGGGTGCAGACCGCGCACGACGCGCGTCTGCAGCTCCAGTGGATCGCGGAGGGTGGCTCGCAGCTCGGTGTCCCGGCGCCGCTCGCGGCGCGGCGGCGCAACCGCGAACGCCTGGCGTGGACCGTGGCCGCCGTGGCGCTGGCGCCGGCGCTGGGGCTCGGACTCACCCAGCTCCTCCGGCATCGCGAGCCGCCACGCGTGGTGCGCTTCACCGTCGCCACGCCCGAGGGCGCGATGCAGCTCGGCTCACCGCGTGTCTCACCCGACGGCCGGATCATCGCCACCGACGGTATCGACTCGACCGGCACGCACATGCTCTGGCTCAGGCGTCTGAACGCGCTCGACATGCGTGCCGTCCCCGGGACCGAGGGCATCTGGCGCCCGTTCTGGTCGCCCGACAGCCGCTACGTGGGCTTCATCGCCGACGGCAAGCTCAAGAAGATCGCGGTGGATGGCGGTCCGCCACAGGTGCTGGCCGACGTGCCGTCCGACGGCGACGGGAGCTGGGGAGTGAACGGCGACATCGTCTGGGACGGCGGCGCGTCCGATCCGATCCGGCGGGTGCCCTCGGGTGGCGGCACCCCCGAGGCGGTGGTGAACTCCGATTCCGGCGTGGTGGGCTGGCCCGAGTTCCTCCCCGACGGCAGGCACTTCCTCTACCTGCGCATGATCGCGCGACCCGAGATCTGGGTGGCGGACGTTCGCACCAAGGAGCGCCACCGTCTCGGCCCCGGTGGCTCGCGCATGGAGTATTCGCCGGCGGGCTACGTGCTGTTCGAGCGTGATCGCTCGTTGCTGGCACAGCGCTTCGACGCGCGGGCACTCAAGCTCATCGGCGACCCGTTCCCGGTCGCCGAGGGCGTCGGGACGGGCCCCAACGGGCTCGCGCACTTCTCGGTCTCGGACGAGGGCACGCTGGTGTACACGAGCGGCTCCGGCAACCGGTGTCGTCTGGTGTGGGTCGATCGGAGCGGTCACCCGGTGGGCTCGGCGGGCGACGCCGACGCGTATCGCAATCCGGCGGTGTCACCCGACGGACAGCGGATCGCGGCGGCGGTCACCGACGAGCGCTCGAACAACCTCGACGTCTGGGTGCTTGACCTGCAACGGGGCACCCGCACGCGACTCACGTTCGATCCCGCCCTCGACAACTTCCCGCAATGGTCGCCCGACGGCGCCACCATCCTCTTCGGCTCGAACCGTGCCGGCGGGCGGACGACGATGTTCTCCAAGCATGCGAACGGACTCGGGGCCGAAGAGCACCTGAGCACCGGATCCGGTGACGAGCTTCCGATGGACTGGACGCGGGACGGCAAGTACCTCGTCTATTCCCACACCGACTCGGTCACCCAGCTCGACGTGTGGGCGCGGCCCCTGGTGGGTGACGGCAAGCCGTTCCCGGTGGTGGCGACCGCGGCCAGTGAGGAGCTGCCCCGGGTGTCACCCGACGGGCGCTGGGTGGTCTACCAGTCGAACGAATCCGGACGTTACGAGATCTACGTGCAGTCGTTCCCGACCGCGAGCGGGAAGTGGCAGATCTCGAACGCCGGTGGCACCGAGCCCGAGTGGAGCGCGGACGGACGCGAGCTGTTCTACCTGAGCGCCGATGGACGCGTGACCTCGGTCGCGGTGCAGTCGGGCGCCCAGTTCGGAGCCGGCACGCCACAGCCGCTGTTCCCGATCCGGGTCCCCGACACCGGCTGGTATCACTTCCGCCCGGCGCCCGACGGCAAGCGCTTCCTGGTGGTCACGATCGACGATCAACGCTCGCGAGCCCCGGAGACGGTGGTGCTGCACTGGGACGCGGAGATCGGAAAGAAGTAGCGCGCCGGTCGCCCGCGTTCGGACCCCGATGGGCCCACGCCTAGAGGGACCGCGGCCGCATGTGGAGATGGATGATGGCCGGAGAAGCGGGGGCGCTACGCCCCGGGACCGGGACGGACTCTCGGGACACGGCAGTCATGGTGGCCATGGCGCTGCTGTCGCTCGGCGTCCATCTGGCCGTGAACGCGCTCGGCGGGTATGGCTACTTCCGTGACGAGCTCTATTACATCGCGTGCAGCAAACACCTCGCCGCCGGCTATGTCGACCAGCCGCCTCTGTCCATCGCGCTTCTGGCGGTGGCGAGGGCCGTGCTCGGCCAATCCGTATTCGCGATTCGACTGGTCCCGGCGATTTCGTCCGCCATGTCGGTGTTCGCCCTCTGCCTCCTGGTGCGCCGGCTCGGCGGCCGCGGCGCGGCCATGGTCCTCGCCTCCCTGTGTTTCCTCGCGTCACCGCTGCTGCTGGGCGAGCACACGTACTATTCGATGAACAGCCTCGATGTGCTGTTCTGGCTGCTGGCGGCCCACGCGATGCTCGGCGTGCGCGAGAACCCGGGCCTCGGGGCATGGGTCGGGCTCGGAACGATTCTTGGCCTGGGACTCCTCAACAAGACCAGCGTGCTCTGGCTGGGCGGCGGTGTCGTGATGGCCGTCCTGCTCACCGATCTGCGCCGTCAGTTCCGTCACGCGGGTCCGTATCTGGCGGCCGCACTCGCGCTGCTCCTCTTCTCGCCGTTCGTGATCTGGAACCTCCAGAACGGTCTGCCTCACCTGGAATTCCTCCGCAACGCCACGGGACAGAAGTACTCCACCCTGACGCGCGTCGGCTTTCTCACCGACCAGATCGTCGCGATGAACCCCGTGACCCTTCTCGTCGCGCTGCCGGGGCTCTGGTGGTGCCTGTTCGACCGGGTCGGAAGACGCTACCGCGTGCTCGGCCTCTCGTTCCTGACCGTGCTGGCGGTGCTCCTCGCCAACGCGCACACCAAGGCGGAGTACATGGGTCCGGCGTATCCGGCGCTCTTCGCCTGCGGCGCGGTCGCGATCACGCGGCTCGCTCGTCCGTGGAGCCGGATCGCGGTGCCCGTGGTCGGAGGCCTTCTCGTGGTCACCGGAGTGGCGTGCGCTCCCCTGACCATGCCGATTCTGCCGGTGGCGGACTACGTCCGGTACGCAAAGGCACTGGGCGTCGCGCCAAGCACACCCGAGCACAAGAAGCTCTCGGAGCTTCCGCAGTTCTTCGCCGACATGCACGGCTGGGAGGAGCTCGCGAGGGACGTCTCGGCGGCCTACCAGAAGATCCCCGCGAGCGAGCGGAGCACGACCGTGGCGCTTGTCGGCAACTACGGTGAGGCGGGTGCGCTCGAGCTGTACGCCGCTCGCTACCCATTGCCCCGGGTGATCTGTCCCCACAACTCGTACTGGTTCTGGGGGGTCGGGTCGGCCCCGATCACCACGTTCATCCGTCTGGGTGGCCAGCGCGACGACTACCTCGAACGGTATGCGGAGGTGACGCCGGCCGGCTTCCACGTCGCCCGATACGCCATGCCCTACGAGGACAGTCTGGGCATCTTCATTACGCGCGGGCGGCGCACGCCCATTGAGAAGGACTGGCCACAGGTCAAGCACTTCGAGTAGGAGGTGACATGCCTGTGGCGGGCTCGCCCGACGCCCGCGATCGGCGCCCCGCCGCCCGATGTGGTATCTGTGGCGCGGCGTATGCGGCCGTCCCACTCCCGCCCCATTCCTCATGACCCCGACTCGATCCGCCGGCATCCTGCTCCATCCGACGTCGCTTCCCGGTCCGTTCGGGATCGGCGATCTCGGTCCCGCGGCGGCGCGCTGGCTCGAAGCGCTCTCGGCATCGGGGATGAAGCTCTGGCAGGTGCTGCCCCTGGGGCCCACCGGCTACGGCGATTCGCCCTACCAGTGCTTCTCGGCGTTCGCCGGCAACCCCTGGCTCACGAGTCCGGAAGCGCTCGTGAGCGACGGCCTCATGAGCGCCGCGGAGATCGCGACGCACCCGCGCTTCCCGGACGACGCGGTGGATTTCGGAGCGATGATCGACTGGAAGGCCGGGCTGCTCGATCGCGCCCACGCCCGCTTCCGGTCGGCACCGACGCCGGCGCTCGCCACCGCCTATGCCGAATACCGTGCCGCGCACGCCGGCTGGGTCGACGACTTCGCGTTGTTCATGGCGCTCAAGCGCGAGCACGGCGGGGTGGCGTGGACCGACTGGGCC
>JBIOKD010000170.1:0-6961 GCA_044451485.1 Candidatus Eiseniibacteriota bacterium
CGAGCGCGCGTACGGCGTGCGTGGATCGACCGGGGTGTCCTCGTCGGCGGCGAGATCGTGGTCGCGGCCGTACACGCTCACCGTGGAGCTGAACACGAACCGCGGCGGGGTGACACCGGCGGCGCGGGCCGCGTCGACCAACGCGGTGGTGAGCTCGAGATTGGCGTGGCGGTACGCCGCCGGATCGACGACGTCAGGGCGGTGGACGAGTGCCGCCAGGTGCACCACCGCCTCGCAGCCGGCGACCAGCTCGGCCACTCGAGCGCGTGAGAGATCGACGGTGATCCACTCGACGCCGGCGGTCGCGGCCCCGCTCACGCGATCCACCGCGCGCACCGCCTGCCCCGCGGCGGCGAGACGCGCCACGGTGGCGCGTCCGAGACAACCGGCCGCCCCGGTGACGAGCACCTTCATCGCGGGAACAGCTCCATGAACGCCGCCGCCAGCCGGTCGCGCGCGAACTCGCGCTCGGCGGTACGGCGCGCCGCGTCGGCCATCGCGTGACGGCGGGCCGGATCGTCGCGGAGCGCGAGGATGCGATCCGCCGCCCCGGCCGCGTCACCGGCGCGATAGGACAGCCCGCTGCCGGTGCGGTCGAGCATCTCCCGCATCCAGCCGTCGGTGTTGTTCACCACCGGCCGCCCGGCGGCGAGTGAGTCGAACAGCTTGTTGGGGGAGCAGGTGCCCACCACCCGGTACGGCTTGAACAGACAAAGCGTGAGCGCCGCGACCTCGTGCCACGCCGCCACCTCGGTCTTGGGCCGCTTGCCCAGGAAGCGCAGGTGGGTGAGCCCGCGCTCGCGCGCCAGCGTCTCCATACGCTCCCGCTCGGCCCCGTCGCCGATCACCACGATCTCGACATCGTTCGCCCCGCGCCGCGCCAGCTCTTGGGCGATGTCCACCAGCTCGAGCGTGCCGTTCGCCCGGCCGAGGGTGCCGGCGTACAGGGCGACGAACCGCCCGTCGGCGACGGCGCGGACGGCATCGGGCACCGCGTGGCCAGGATGGAACAGATCGAGATCCGCGGCATTGGGGATGGTGACCACGCGCGATCGTGGCGACACCCGCGTGACGCCTTCGGCCATCCCCGGGGACAACGCGACCACCGTGGTGGCGTTGTCGTAGCAGACCTTCTCGAACCACCTCGCCAGCGCGATCGCCCAGGGCGCGCGCAGCATACCGGTCTCGATCGCGCCTTCCGGCCAGAGGTCGCGCACTTCGAACAGCAGTGGCTTGTGGCGAAGCCAGTGCGCCAGCAGGGCGGGCACCCCGACGGTGATCGGACCACTCGAGGCCACCACCACGTCCGCCGGCATCGACAGCGCCCACCAGCAGCTGAGAAGCGAATACATGAAGAAGGTCCACAACCGCCGCAACATCCCGTGCTTGTTCGAGAGCACCAGGTCCATGGCCAGGATCCGGGCACCCTCGATCTCGAAGCGGGTCACGAAGCCGCGTGGCACGAGGTCGGACTTGTCGTAGATCGAGGTCACCACCGTAACGTCGTGGCCGGCGGCGGCCCAGCGCCGAGTGAACTCGTAGTAGCGCGTGCCCCACGAACCGTTCGGCGTGCAGTAGTACTGGTAGAAGATGAGGACCTTCGCCACGTCTCCCCCGGTGCGCGTCGCGCGCAGCGCGCTACCTTACCCCATCCGGCGCGCGGCGCATGCTAGGCTCGGCGGACCACGCACCACGCGGAGCACCCGACAGCACCCAGGCTCGGCGCGGGCATGGCGCACCGCCGCGCCATGCCGCGCGTCGCGCGACGACCCCGTCCCGGAGCACCACCATGGATCCCAGCCCCACACCCGTCGATCTCGCCGCTCTCCACCGTCAACTGCGCTGGCTCACCGCGGTGTGCGTCTTCCTCGGGCTCGGTCTGGTGCTCGAGCTGTCGTACCACTTCCTTCCGGCCCAGCCGGAGGTGGCGGCCAACCGGTTCGTGCTCGTGGACACGCATGGACACGTGCGTGGGGTCTTCGGACAATGGGGGGACGGCTCGCCCGTGCTTCAGCTCAACGGCGGTGACGAGCGCGAGCGGGTGGTGCTGGTGGCGAGTCCGGACGGCTCGAGCGCGCTCCGGATCCTCGACACCACACGCACGCACCGGGTCTTCCTGCAGGCCGGCCGCGACGGCTGGCCTGAGCTGGTGCTGGCGGGCCCCGACGGCGCGTCCCGTCTGCGTCTCAAGACCGGACCGGACGGCGTGGGCCGCATCGAGCGGTCGGATTCGAGCGGCGCTCGGACCCTGATGCGCTGAGCGCCGTTCCCGCGACGCAGGCGTGACGCGAGGCTCCATCGCGTGGCCACGCCCGACCGCGTGACGTCAGGCGGCGAGATCGAGGTAGGGGATCAGCATCGGGATCACACGTCGGGCCAGTGGCGGGTACTCCATCACGAACGTGACCGCCCCCCGCAGCGAGTCCCAGCTGAGCGTCTGCTCCTCGAAGCAGCGCGCCAGCTCGAGAAGCTGGGCTCGCGCCGCCGCGCGCTGTCCCTCGGGCACGCCGAGGTGCGCGACTTCCGAGGCGAGCGCGGTGAGGGACGCCGCGGCCGGCGAGTGCAGCGCGTTCTTCGGACGCGCCGGGCGCCGCAGCGGGTGCGCGCTGGCACCCAGCACGGGCGAAGAGCGCAGGAACTCCTGCATCGCCTCGTTCGACTCGCCCGCGTCGGGATCGGATGTCTCCTCGACGGTCTCGTCGGGCGCGGGATCGAAGCGGCCGGGCGGCCATACCGGTTGGGCGGACCCGCCGACACCGGCCGGCAGGGATCCCGACGGCGATGGCGCCGATTCGGCGTCGACGCGCTCCTCTTCATCGGGAGGCGCGAACGGATCCTCATCGATGTCGATCTCGACGATCTCGGGCTCGATCGGCATCAACGGTGTGCCCGGGGCGGCATCGGTGGCCTCGGGCACCACCGCGTCCACGTCCTCGTATGCAGGCTGCTCGTCGTCCTCCAGGTGACCGAAGCCGAGCATGTCCTTGAGCTCGGCCTGCCCGGGCGGCACATGACGCGCGTTGCGTGGTGTGTTGCCGGTCTCCTGTGTCGCTCGAGGACGCTCGCGTTCGGCATCGCCACGCTCCGGCCGCGGCATCTCGCGCGAGGGCTCGCGCGCGGCATCGTCTCGTACTGGTCGCGGCATCTCGCGCGAGGGCTCGCGCTCGGCATCGCCACGCTCCGGCCGCGACATCTCGCGCGAGGGCTCGCGCTCGACGTCATCGCGTCCTGCCCGGGACGGCCGTGACACGGGGCGCGGGTTGGCTCCCATGGCGTCGATCGCGGCATCGAGCGCGCGATGGGCATCGTGGCCACCCGCGGCCGCCGGTGGATCGGCGGGGCGTTCCGGGCGGCGCGTGGCGCGGGCCTCGGGTGGAGGCGCGGCAGGCCGGGGCGCGGGCACGATGCGCGGTTGTGCCGGCGCGGCACCCTTCGCTGGCCGCACCGTGGCCGGCGGAGGAGCGGGCTTCGCGGCGGACGCGGGCGCCGACTTTGCCGGCGGCGTGGGATCCGGCGCCTTTGCCGGCGGAGGAGCGGGCTTCGCCGCGGACGCGGGCGCCGACTTGGCCGCCGGCGTGGGATCCGGCGCCTTTGCCGGCGGAGGAGCGGGCTTCGCGGCGGGGGCGGGCGCCGCCTTGACCGGCGGCGTGGGAGTCGGCGGCTCTGCCGGCGGCATGGGAGTCGAGCCCTTGGCGGGCCGGGCCGCAGCGGGTGGCGCCGCCGGCTTCGCCGGAGGTGGCGTGGCCGGTGGTGCGCTCTTGGCGGACTTGCCATGACCGGATGTCTTGGGCGGAGCCTTCTTGGCCACCGGTGGCGGTGGCGGCACCGGCTTGGGGAGCTGTGGGATTCCGGCGCCGGGCGGCGGCTCTTCGAACTCGGGCGCGGGCAGCGGCTCGCCACCGAGATCGATGATCGAGACGCCCTCTCCCATCGTCGGGTCGTCGGGCTCACCCGCGGGTACGCTCTTACCCGTGAGCTCGACCACCGGGAAGTCGTCCTCGGCGGTGCCTGGGTCGAATCCGTTGCCGTCGTCCGCGGCGTCCCCGTCCACCATGGTGGTGCTGCCCGCATCGGCGAGATAGGCGCGCAGCAGCGTGATCGCTTCGGCGCAGCCCTTCTCGAAGTAGCTGCGCATCACCACCGCGCTCATCTTGCTCGACGGGGCGCTGAACGGCACACGACGGAACCGCTCGGCGCGGGTCGGTTCGTCGGGCCACACCCGCTGGATGACGGTCAGCGTGTTCTGACGCCAGGCCTTGAAACCGGCGTCACGCGCGCTCGCGTTGCGCAGCTCGCCCAGGACGGTGAGCTGGTGCTCGATGAGCGCACGGGCGCGATCGGCGGGCGAGGGCCCGGTCACACGCGCCCCCGCGACGGCTCACCAGTCGGAGAAGCGCTCCTCGCGCCACGGATCGGCCTCGTTGTGATAGCCGTTCCGCTCCCAGAACCCGGGTTGATCGGTGGCGACCAGCTCGATCCCACGCACCCACTTGGCGCTCTTCCAGAAATAGCGCCGTGGCACCACCAGCCGGAGCGGCCAGCCGTGCTCGGGGGTGAGTTCCACGCCATCGTGGTGGTGCGCGAAGAGAACATCGTCCTGGATGAGCTCCGCGAGCGGCAGGTTGGCGGTGAACCCCTGCTCCGCGTGGATCACCGCGAAGCGCGCCTCGGGCTTCACGCGCACGTGCCGCATCACTTCCTTGAACGTCACGCCCTGCCACCGATTGTCGTACCGGCTCCAGCGGGTGACGCAGTGGATGTCGCTCACCACCTCCACCTGTGGAAGCGCCAGGAACTCCGTGTATGTCCACCGCACCGGTTGTTCGACGAGTCCGAACACCCGGAAATCCCACCTGGCCGTGTCGACTTTCGGCACCGAGCCGTAATGAAGCACGGGCCACTTTTCCGTCAGGACCTGTCCCGGCGGCAAGCGTGGCTCGTTCTTCGGGCTATGGGCGGTATCGGCAGGATCCTGCTTGGAGTTGACCATGTGGGGGCCCCTGGGAGCATTCGCCGCTTCCCGCGAGCGCGTGCGGGAAGTCGATGGCGGTCACCATGATAGACGCCGCGGGTGACGCGGGCCAGAGCGCATCCGGGCCGTGGGAAGCGTGGCCGAAGACGCGCCGGGCCGGGATCCATGCGCTCCCGGCCCGGATTCCGATGCCGCGGCTCAGAAGTCGGTGCTGAGCGTGCCGTACACGCTGACCCCGGGCTCGTCGACCGACGACAGCGCCGGACGGTAGGTCGCGTCGCCGATGTTGCGGACGCCGGCCACCAGACGCTGGCCCCACGGCGTCCGGGTGCCGGCCGACAGGTCGCCCACCAGCCATTCCTTCTTTGCGGCACCGATCTGCGACACCCCGGCGATCGGCGGCGGCAGGCGGTCGTACCGCCATGAGTAACGCATCGCGGGCTCGATCCAAGTCCGGCCGTCGGCGGTGGTCCAACGCAGCCCGGCGCTGCCGCGAAACGGCGGGATGCCGTCGAGCGGGACCTGCGACTCGTCGAGTCCGTAGAGCGTCATGATCGCGTCGTGACTGGTGATGTCACCGACCACGCCCGAGAGCTGGGTGCGGAGCTCCCACTGGCTCCGGAAGCGCCAGTTCGCCTCGGCCTCGCCACCCCAGATCCGTGCCTTCGAGATGTTCTCGTACTGGTAGGTGTTCGGCGCCCCCGGGGGAGTGCCGGGCGGGGTCACGTTGATGGCGTCGATCAAGTCGTCGTAGGTGGACAGATAGGCGTTGCCCGAGATCGCCAGGTCGCCCGGACCCCACCGCAGACCGAGGTCGTACGAGACGCTCTTCTCGGGCTTGAGATCGGGGTTGCCCAGCACGTAGCCGACCGAGGCCGGGCCGTTGAAGTACAGGTCCTGCGCATTCGGCTCGCGATAGCCGTTCGCCACGTTGGCGCTCAAGTGGAGATCGGGCGCCAGCGCGTACACGAGGCCGAGCGTGCCACACACGGCATCGTCGTCGTGTGTCGTGGCCGCCACCTGCGTCACGCCGCCGTCGGGCGTGAACGCGTCGGCGCGGTAGTGGTACTGGGTGACCCGCGCGCCGCCGCTCAGCGTCCAGCGCGGATCCAGGAACCACTCGCCCTGCGCGTACAACGCGGCGTTGGCGAAGTGCCCCGTGGGCACCGACTGCGAGTACGCGGTCGGAGCCGATCCGACCACCGCGCCGCTTCCGTTGTCCACGATCGTGGTCACCGCCTGGTTGTCCCCACCGGTCTGATCGTCGACCGCGTCGAGACCGGCGGTGAATCGGGTGCGCGCGGTCTTGACCGAGGTGAACTGCGCCTGGGCGCCCACGGTGTTGAGGTCGAACAGGCGGTCCTGGTCGGTGTGAGCGTGGCTGTCGACCGGTCCGCTGTAGCCGAAGAACGGGTAGTAGAACGAGGCCAGGTCGCGGGCGGAGAAGAAATTCCGCTTCTCGCGCTGCCAGTAGACCTTGAACATCGAGCTGGCGAGCCACGACTGCGTGTAGGTGTGGTCGAGCGCGAGGTGCGCCGCGTCGCGGTCGTAATACTTGAAGTTGAACACCTGGGTCCAACCCGGGCCGTAGTCGACCACCGGGCTCGACAGCCCGGGGATGCCGATGTCGTTGCCGCGATAGCCCTGGTAGCCGCCCTTGAGCGCCAGGGTCGGGGTGAGGTCGTAACGCAGGTTGGCCATCACGTCGTAGTCGTGGAAGCTCGACTGCGGCACCGTCCCCGACGGGGCGCGGTAGTCGTCGGTGGTGCGACCGCCGATCGATATCACCGACGACAGACGCCCCGCGTGCGGCATCATCTCGAGATAGCCGTTCATCTGCTTGTCGGCGCTCGAGCCGCCGATCTGTGCGGTGCCCTCGATCCCGGGCTTGGTGTCGGAGAAGCGCTTCTCGCGGGTGATGATGTTGATCACCCCGCCGAGCGCATCCGAGCCGTAGGCCACCGACGACGGGCCACGCACCACCTCGAC
>JBIOKD010000171.1:0-6912 GCA_044451485.1 Candidatus Eiseniibacteriota bacterium
CCTTCGCGGCACGCTCCGCCTCGCATCCTGCTCGGCTCCACTGCAGCCGCGTTGGCGCCCGGCATCCCGGCCACAGAGGCGCGAGCGCGATGCACCGCGAATGAGGTCACCGCTCCGCGCCCCGATCCCTCGGACATGCGCGTCGCGGACCCCGGGCATCTCCGGCAAGGCCGCGATCGGGCACTCCGGCAAGACCGGGTTCCCATAGCCCCGCCGGCCCACTCGTCGCCGGATCGGCCGCGCTCGTCGGCGTAACCGCCGGCAGCGCCAACACGGCGGACCCACAGGGCGTGGACGGGTCATGGCCGCCTCGCGTGCCCTTCGGGTCGGACCCCGAGTCTTCCCGGGCGGCGCTAAAGACGCGTTTTCGAAGGTGTTTTCGGACCGGTCGAGAGGGTATGCTCCGCGGACGTCACGGGCGCGGGCATAGCGAATCCACCCCGTCGCGGACGCATCCAACCCATTCGTCATCGATTCGATCCGTCGACCGTGTCCGGCGGCCGTGACCACGGCCGGGACACGATCGTGAAGCGCCAGGCGAGCGGACCGTCGCACCGAACCCGCTCGTCGCCTTCTCGCTGGCTCAGGAGTTCTCGCCGATGCGCAAGCGCATGATCCAGATGCTGGCGGCAGTCGTGCTGTTCCTCGCCGTCATCGCGTTCATCAAGTTCCAGCAGATCCAGGCGGCGATGGCCGCGGGCAAGTCCTATGCGCCTCCGCCCGAGGCGGTCACCACCGTGGTGGCGAAGCTGCAGCCCTGGCAGACCTCGATCGAGGCGTCGGGCAGCGTCGCCGCCGTGCAGGGCGTGACCCTGAGCGCGGATCAGCCCGGCGTCGTCGGTCGCATCAACTTCGCCTCGGGCGCCCGGGTGAGCGCTGGTGAGGCGCTGGTCGAGCTCGACACGCGGCAGGAGCGCGCTCAACTGGCCGCGACCGAGGCGCAGCGCGAGCTGGCCAAGAGCAACCTCGACCGCTCGAGCAAGCTGCTCGATCAGCAGGTGATCGCGCAGGCCGACTACGACCAGATGGCGGCTCAGTTCAAGCAGGCGGACGCGAACGTTCACGAGATCGAGGCCACGATCGAGCGCAAGACCATCCGGGCCCCGTTCGACGGGGTCACCGGCATCCGCCAGGTCAATCTCGGCCAGTATCTCCACAGCGGCGACCCGGTGGTGCCCCTGCAGTCGATGGATCGCGTGTTCGTGGACTTCGCGGTGCCCCAGCAGCAGGTGACGTCGCTGCGGGTCGGTGCCGGGGTGATTGCGGTGGCCGACAGCGGCCGGGCCGCGCTCACCGGACGCATCACCACGATCAATCCGGTGGTGGACAACGCGACGCGAAACGTCCAGGTGCAGGCCACGTTCGCCAACAGCGGCCAGACGCTTCGACCCGGCATGTACGTGACGGTCCGGGTGCCGCTCGGCTCACACGACCCGGTGGTGGCGCTGCCCACGTCCTCGATCAACTACGCGCCGTACGGGAACTCGGTGTTCATCGTCGAGGATCTGAAGGGTCCGGGTGGCAAGACCTATCGGGGTGTGCGCCAGCAGTTCGTGCGGCTCGGCCCCTCACAGGGTGATGTGGTCTCGGTGCTGGACGGCGTCAAGCCGGGTCAGGAGGTCGTGACCTCGGGGGTGTTCAAGCTGCGGACCGGCGTCTCGGTGACCGTGAACAACGCGGTTCAGCCGTCGGCCAATCCGTCTCCCAAGCCGGAAGACAGCTGATGCGCTTCACCGACCTGTTCATCCGGCGACCGGTGCTGGCGATCGTCGTCAACCTGGTCATTCTGATCGCCGGTCTCCAGTCCATCCGGTCCCTGAGCGTGCGGCAGTTCCCACGCACCGACATCGCCGTCGTGACGGTGACGACCGCGTACGTCGGCGCGAATGCCGATCTGGTGCGGGGATTCATCACCTCGCCGCTCGAGCGCGTGCTGGCCAGCGCGGACGGCATCGACTACATGGAGTCGTCGAGCGCGCAGGGCGTGAGCACGATCACCATCCATCTCAAGCTCAATTACGACACCAACGCCGCGCTCACCCAGGTCCAGGCCAAGGTGGCGCAGGTGCGCAACGACCTGCCCCCCGAGGCCCAGGCGCCGGTGATCGAGGTGCAGACCGCCGACACCCAGTTCGCGGCGATGTACCTCGGATTCGCATCCAAGGACCTCGATCAGAACCAGATCACCGACTACCTGACGCGTGTCGTGCAGCCTCGTCTGAGCGCGGTCAGCGGTGTCCAGCGCGCCGACATCCTGGGCGGTCGTACGTTCGCGATGCGGATCTGGCTCAAGTCCGACCGGCTGGCCGCGCACGGGCTGGCGCCTTCTGACGTATGGGACGCGCTGGCGCGCAACAACTATCTGTCGGCGCTGGGGCGCACCAAGGGGTCGATGGTGTCGGTGAACCTGGTGGCCAACACCGACCTCAAGACACCCGAGGACTTCCGCCGCATGGTCGTCAAGGAGAGCGGTGGTGACATCGTCCGGCTCGGCGACGTCGCCGATGTGGTGCTGGGCGCCGAGGACTACGACCAGGACGTGCGTTTCAACGGGCAGAGCGCCACGTTCATGGGGATCTGGGTGCTGCCGACCGCGAACTCGCTCGAGGTGATCAAGCGGGTGCGCGAGGCGATGAAGGAGATCCAGGCCCAGTTGCCGGTGGGCATGACCGCCGGCATCCCGTACGACTCCACGGTCTACATCCAGGACGCGATCCACGAGGTGTTGAAGACGCTCACCGAGACCCTGCTGATCGTGGTGCTGGTCATCTTCCTGTTCCTCGGCTCGGTGCGCGGTCTGATCATCCCGGTGGTCGCGATCCCGATCTCGCTGATCGGGGCGGTGTTCCTGATGTCGGTCGCCGGCTTCACGATCAACCTGCTGACCCTGCTGGCGATCGTCCTCTCGGTCGGTCTCGTGGTCGACGACGCGATCGTCATGGTGGAGAACATCGAGCGACACGTGCACGAGGGCCGGCCGCCGCTCCAGGCGGCGCTGGCGGCGGCTCGCGAGCTGGTCGGCCCGATCATCGCCATGACCATCACGCTGGCGGCGGTGTATACCCCGCTCGGCATCCAGGGCGGTCTCACCGGCTCGCTGTTCCGCGAGTTCGCCTTCACGCTGGCCGGCGCGGTGCTGGTCTCGGGTCTGGTCGCGCTCACCCTGTCGCCGATGATGGGCTCGCGTCTGCTGCGCGCCGGTGACAGCGAGCGTGGCTTCGCGGGTCACATCAACCGCCAGTTCGATCGGATCCGTGAGCGCTACATGACCATGGTCGGTGCCGCCCTGCGTTATCGCCCGGTGATGCTCGCGCTGTGGGTCATCGTGGTGCTGCTCATGGTGCCCTTCTATCTGTTCTCGCAGCACGAGCTGGCGCCTCAGGAGGACCAGAGCGTCGTGTTCTCGATCGTCCAGGCGGCGCCCAACGCGACCCTGGACCAGACCGAGCTGTTCGCGTCGCAGATCTACGGCGTCTTCCACTCATTCCCGGAGACCCGCAACACCTTCCAGATCACGTTGCCGGGCGGCGGTTTCGCCGGCATGGTCACCGCGCCGTGGGCGGAGCGCAAACGCAGCACCTCGCAGCTGCAGGTGCTGGTGGCGGGGGCGTTCTCGAAGATCCCCGGCATCCGCGCCATCGCGTTGGTGCCGCCTTCGCTGCCTGGCGGCGGCGGCTACCCGGTGGACTTCGTGATCTCCTCCACCGCCGAACCGGAGCAGCTTGCCGCCCTCGCCAACGACATGGTCATGAAGGCCTATGCGAGCGGTATGTTCATGTTCGTCGACACCGATCTGAAATTCGACCAGCCCCAGACCGAGGTGGTGTTCGACCGGGACAAGGTGCGCTCGCTGGGTGTCGACATGAGCCGCGCGGGACAGGACCTGTCCACCATGCTGGGCGGGAACTACGTCAACCGCTTCAGCATCCAGGGACGCAGCTACAAGGTGATCCCACAGGTGCAGCGTTCCGAGCGTCTGACCCCCGAGCAGCTCCGGTCGATGTACGTGAGCGGCCCCAACGGTCAATTGGTGCCGTTGTCGACCTTCGCCTCGCTGAAGACCACCACCGAGCCCCGCGAGCTCAAGCGCTTCCAGCAGCTGAACGCGGTCCGCATCCAGGCGGTGATCCCGCCCAACATTCCGCTCGACCAGGCGCTGACGTATCTCGAATCGGAGGCCAAGAAGAGCCTGCCCCGCGGCTTCACGATCGACTACGCGGGGGAGTCGCGCCAGCTCAGGACCGAGGGTGGGAAGTTCCTCGGGATCTTCCTGTTGTCGGCGATCCTGATCGGTCTGGTGCTGGCGGCGCAGTTCGAGAGCTTCCGCGACCCGTTCGTGATCATGACCGGCTCGGCGCCGCTCGCGCTCACCGGCTCGCTGCTGTTCATGTTCCTCGGCTTCACCTCGCTCAACATCTACAGCCAGGTGGGTCTCATCACGCTCGTGGGTCTGGTGGCCAAGAACGGCATCCTCATCGTCCAGTTCGCCAACCACCTCCAGGAGACCGGTCTCGACAAGATCCACGCCGTGGTACAGGCGGCCGGCACGCGTCTGCGGCCGATCCTGATGACCACCGCGGCGACGGTGTTCGGTCATCTGCCGCTGATCTTCGCGCGGGGTCCGGGGGCGGCGGCTCGGAACAGCATCGGGATCACGCTGGTGAGCGGCATGATCATCGGCACCGCCTTCACCCTGTTCCTGGTGCCGGCGATCTACACCGTGGTCGCCAAGGTGCACAAGCCGCTCGAGGCGGTGGACGAGGAGCGCGTGACCGGCGGCAGGCTGGATCCCGAGGCCGAGCCGGCCTGAGCGGCCGGGTCCGGGTCACGAGGCCGATGACGGCGGCTCCCCACACCCGATTGTTCCTGGTGCGTCACGGAGCAACCGTGCTCTCGGCGGAGGATCGCTTCGCCGGATCGACCGACGCGCCGCTGTCCGAGCACGGCCGCGCCCAGGCCAAGCGTCTGGCGAGACGTCTGGCCAACGAGCCGATCGCGGCGATCTACGCCTCTCCGATGGGGCGGGCGCTCGACACCGCGCGTCTCCTCGCCGCGCCACACGGTCTCGCGGTGGAGACCCGCGCCGAGCTGCGTGAGATCGACCATGGCCGCTGGGAGACGCTCACCCGGCGCCAGGTCGAGGAGCGCCACCCCGAGGAGATGGCGATGTGGGAGGCGGACCCGTACTCGTTCGCCCCGAAGGGGGGCGAAAGCGGTCTCGCGGTCACGGCCCGGGCGCTGCCGGCGCTGCTCGCGATCGTGCGCGAGCACGCAGGCCGCAAGGTGATCGTGGTCTCGCACAAGGCGACGATACGGCTGCTGCTCAGTTCGTTGCTCGGGTTCGATCCACGCCGTTATCGCGACAATCTCGACCAGAGTCCCGCCGCGCTCAACATCGTGGACTTCTGCGACCCGTCACGCGCACGGCTCAGTCTCTTCAACGACACTTCCCACGACGCCGACGAGGGCTTCGCGATGCCGCCCGAGCCCTCGGGTCGGCTGTCGAGCTGGTGGAGCGACCCGCCCAAACCTCCGGCCGGCGACGGTCCGGGCGCCGGCGGAACCCGCTAACACGCTCGTCGGAAGTCGGTTGCGGTGCATGGCCCGCGATCCGCGGCGGTCCGCCACCTCGGTGCCTTTGTCTTGGCATCGCGGCCTGACGAGTCTATGGTGATTCGACGCACAAGGTTCCCCCGACTGCTCCCGTCGCGGACCCCCCGCACCCCGCGGAACCCGGAAAGGCGAATCCGCCACAAGACCCCGATGCGTCGCCCCACGCGGGCGCCATTCGTGGTTTCGGAGTGACCGTCACGCGCTGATCGCCCGCCTCGCGACGAGCGACGGATTCCGGCTCCGTGTCCCGCTCCGCAGCCCCGCCTCCCGCCGTCGCGCGGCGCTCCCGGCCTGCCGATCGAGTCTCCCCTCCGAATTCTCTCCGAGAGAGGCCGTCATGCAGATCCCAGCGCTTCGCGCTTCGTCGCTCGCAGCGATCGTCATCGGTATCGTTTGCCACGCCGCCACCGCAACCGAGATTCGTGCCGATGCTCCGCCACAGATCTCCGTCGGGCCGGACTCGGTGTCCGTGTCGATCGCCTCCGGGGACACCGCGCTCCGCGCGCTGACCATCTCGAACACCGGTGGGAGCGATCTGCATGTCACGCTCCACCGGGAGCTCGCCGGCGGTCTGCCGGCGACGGGTCGTTTCGTCGGATCACGCGCCGCACGACCTGTGCCCGGCTTTGGCGCGGCTCCCTCGCTGGCCCCACGTTCGGACCGCCGGCCCGCCGGCTGGCGAGCGGTGCCCACGTCCGCGGTGAGCACGCCCGGCGCGGGAATCCTCCTGATCCAGGACGCGGCCCCGTGGGGAACGAGCGCCGACCAGCAGGTGTTGAACGCGAACGGGCTGCCGTTCGACCAGATTCCCACCACGCTGCTCGCTTACACCGATCTTCAAGCGTACCGGCTCGTGATCGTGGCCTCGGACCAGCCTCAATCGGCCTACGACACGATTCAGGGCCAGGCCTCCCAATTCGCCGCCTTCGTGAGCGCGGGTGGGGTGCTCGAGTTCCATGCCGCCGGCTGGGGCGTGAACGGCGGCAGTTCCAGCGGCATCATGTTGCCCGGTGGGGTCACCATCGCCACCCAGTTCGCCGACTCCAACACGGTTCTCATCCCGACGCACCCGGCGGTGGCGGGCGTCCCATCCACCTTCGGTGGCAACTACGCGAGCCATGCCGCTCTGGGGGCTCTGCCCCCGGGCGCGGCGGTCATCACCATCGACCAGACCCACAGCCCGACCCTGATCGAATACGCATACGGCGCGGGGCTGGTGATCGCGTCGGGACAGGCGCTCGAATTCGGATTCGCGACCGGTGAGGCGACGGGTGTGATCCTGCAGAACCTCATTCCGTA
>JBIOKD010000172.1:0-6910 GCA_044451485.1 Candidatus Eiseniibacteriota bacterium
CACCGCGGGATGATCGTCGCCGTAGCCGCGCGGCGCGCGCTTGAGCGTGTGGCTCTCGCTCAGGCCACCGAACCGGCGCAGGGAAGGGGACAGCGCCAACTGCTCGAAGCGGCGCGGGTCGTCCGCGATCGCGGCGCGAAACTTCTGCAGTGCCGGCCGTGGCGGCATCCAGCATCCGCCCCCGGCGAACGAGGCTCCCGGTTGGAGATGGAAGTAGAAACCGGCGCCGCCACCGTGTGCCTCGCGACCGACCTTCGAGCTGCCATGGCCGTGGAAGAACCAACAGCCGGCATTGGTCTTGTACGGCGACTTGTCGTGCGAGAAGCGGATGTCGCGGTGGATGCGGAACACGGAGCGCTTCGGATCGCCGACGATCTCGGGAGCGAAGCCGCCGAGACGGAGATCCATCTCCGCGACCAGCTCGGCCATCGGCTGCTTGACCGATCTCTCGTAGTCGTCGCGATGGGACTCGAACCAGGGCTTGCGGTTGTTGCGCGCCAGACCACGAAAGAAGGCGAGTGCTTCGGGACCGAAGTACTTCATGGAACGTCCTCGACACCGGGGCGGGTCCGCGGGGACGATGGTTCAGGGGCGCGGCCGGGATGATAGCCGAGGCGGGAGAAGTCGGACAGGGGGCGGCCGGCACGATCACCCGGGTTGCGGACGACCCAGCGGCGGTGGTCCTGGAAAGGGTTGGGAGGGAGACGCCTGACACTCTGCCCGTACCTGTGCTATAAACGTTCGCCGCTGCGCCCGTAGCTCAATTGGATAGAGCGTTAGCCTCCGGAGCTAAAGGTTACAGGTTCGATTCCTGTCGGGCGCACCATTCCTCCCCATCCCGCTCGCGCCATGTCCGGACCGCCCATCCCCGAGGACCAGACCGCGCGCTTCGGCCCCCGCGCCACGCGCGAGATGGCCGGGATGTTCGACCACGTCTCCCGGCGCTACGACTGGCTCAACGCGCTGATGACGCTCGGCCAGGACGCGTCGTGGCGCGACGCCATGGCGCGACGGGTGCCACGTGACGCGGTGGTGGTGGTGGACCTGTGTACCGGCAGCGGAGTCTCGACCGGGGGACTGCGTCGCGCCGGACGCACCGTGATCGGGATCGACGTGAGTCTGCGTATGCTCGAGACCGCGTCCGACGACTACGGCGGCCCGGGCTGGTCACCGCGCTTCGTGTGCGCCGACGGATTCATGCTGCCGGTCCGTGACGGCGCGGTGGACGCGATCACGATCGCGTTCGGGATCCGCAATCTGCGCCCGCGCCCCGAGGCGCTGCTCGAGATCCGGCGCGCGCTCCGCCCGGGTGGCACGCTGGTGATCCTCGAGGCGACGGCACCGGCGCCGGGTCCGATCGCGCCGCTCGCGCGCGCGTGGGTCCTTCACGCCATCCCGCTGCTCGGACGGCTCTCTTCCGATCCCAGCGCCTACCGCTACCTGAGCGCCTCGATCTTCGAGTTTGGTTCGGGCGTGGAGCTCGAGCGTGATCTGGCCCAGGCCGGATTCAGCCTGGTCGCGGGCAATTCGTTCCTGTTCGGGGCCGCCCGGCTATGGACTGCCCGACCGGCCGGGGAGCCCGGTCGAATTGCGTCCGTTCGCCCACGCGCGTTGCAGGACGCAACGACCGACCGCGCGGGGGACATGGTCGAGGCGGGTGGTCCGACCCTTAGGAGCGCCGAGTGGCGGACCTGGGCATGGCTCAACGCGGCGGTCTCGGCGATCCTGCTGGTGGCCCTGATCTGGGGATCGTTCGCCTTTGCCAAGTGGGCTCCGACCATGCCGTTGCAGCCGTGGCAGCGATCCGGCGGCTGGTTCCTGCTGAGCCTCGGAATCGTCGCGTTCGCGATCCGAACCGTGATCCTGGGGAGGCGCGCGGCCGGCCCGGGGCCACACGCCTAACCCCTAGGACTCCCTTGGCACCGGCGTTGCGTACCATCTCGGGATCCTACGCCTGCCACCGAGGGAACGGACCATGGCCATGCTTTCGCGCGAACGGATGCTGGACGCGCTGCTCGACCTCTCCGGGCGTCCGCATGCCCGCACCCGGGCCGACCTGATGGCGGTCGCCCTGCGCTGCGCCATCCAGCTCACCGAGGCGGCCGGGGCGGTGGTGGTCAGCGGCCATACCCGGCGTCTTCAGCGGGTCTCGCTGATGCGCGACGGCGGCGAACCCGAGGTGAGCGAGCTCGCGGGCGGCGACAGCGAGCTGATGCACACGCTCCATCGCCACGCCCATCCACTCGCGGTGGAGGATCTCAGCGCCGACGTGCGCACCGAGGCCGCCGACGGTTGTCCCGGTGTCACCGCCGGTCCGGCGCTGTTCGTGCCGCTCAAGCTCCGCGAGCAGGATCGTGGCGCCCTGGCGGTGTTCCGTCCCCGCGGCGCCGAGGGATTCGGCACCGAGGAGGTGCGGGTGCTGCTGCTGCTCGCCGCCTGGACCGGGATGGCGCTCGAGAACATGCGACTGGCCGAGAGCGTCGAGAAGCTGGCGGTCACCGACGAGCTCACCCAGGTCTACAACTACCGCTTTCTCAAGACCGCGCTCCGCCGCGAGATCAAGCGTGCCGGCCGCTATCACCAGGATCTGTCTATCCTGATGATCGACGTCGACAACCTGAAGTCCTACAACGACCGGTTCGGTCACCTGCGTGGCAGCTTCCTGTTGCGCGAGATGGCGGGTCTGCTCGCCGAACAGGTGCGCTCGTGGGACCTGGTGGCCAAGTACGGCGGTGACGAGTTCACCATCATCTTGCCCCAGACCCCCGAGGACGGCGCGTTGATCGCCGCCGAGCGTCTGCGCTCGGCGATCGAGGAGCACGGCTTCCCGATGGTCGAGGTCGGCACCATCACGATCAGCATCGGCATCGGCGTGTTCCCACGCGACGGCGAGACCGCCAGCACCCTGATCCGATCCTCGGACCGCGCGCTGTACGCCGCGAAACGGCAGGGGAGGAACCGGGTCGTCTCCGCCACGCCCGAGGCGGCGTGATGCGGTGGGCCGGCACCGGCCGCGGGCGCGACATCCGTCGCCGCGTTCCGGGGTGGTCTTTGCCCCCCTCCGGGCCCGCTGATAGACTCCCGCGTCCCATACCCCAATGTGGGGTGGGCGCGCTTCCCGACCCGCTCGATCCACGAGAGATCCCCTCATGAGCACACCCATCGGCGTCGCGGTGATCGGCACCGGCGACTGGGGCGCCAACCTGGTCCGCAACTACGCGGCCCTTCCCGGCGCGTCGCTGGTCGCGGTCTGCGACAACGACCCGGCGCGGCTCGCGCGGACCGCGGCCCAGTACCCGGCGGCTCGCGCCCTGGCCTCGGTGGAGGAGCTGGCGACGGCGTCGGACGTGCAGGCGGTGGTGGTCTCGGCCTCGGCGGTGAGCCACCATCCGCTGGCCCGGCGTCTGCTCGAGGCGGGCAAGGACGTGTACGTCGAGAAGCCGCTCGCGCTCGAAGTGACCCACGCCGAGGAGCTGTGCCGGCTGGCCCGGAGCCGTGGACGCATCCTCATGGTGGGACATCTGCTCCTCTATCACCCGGGCGTGCGCTATCTCAAGCAGGCGGTGGCGGACGGGGTCATCGGCGACCTGCTCTACATCTATTCGCAGCGCGTCAACCTGGGGAAGGTGCGGCGTGACGAGAACGCCCTGTGGAGCTTCGCCCCCCACGATCTGTCGGTGGTGCTGCACCTGATCGGGCAGGAGCCGGTGGACGTCGCGGCTCGCGGCTCGGCGTTCCTCCAGCCGGGGGTCGAGGACGTGGTGTTCGTGGATATGCGCTTCCCGGGCGGTCAGACCGCCCACGTGCACGTGTCCTGGCTGGATCCCCACAAGCTGCGCAAGTTCACCGTGGTGGGCACCCAGAAGATGATCGTCTTCGACGACATGGAGGCGAGCGAGAAGATCAAGGTCTACGACAAGGGGGTGGACCGCGCCGGACAGGTGGTGAGCTACGGCGACGCGCTCACCGTGCGCAGCGGTGACATCCTCATCCCGAAGATCTCGCTCCAGGAGCCGCTGCGTGTCGAGTGCCAGCACTTCATCGATTGTGTGCGCGAGCGCCGGAAGCCGCTCACCGACGGTCTCGACGGTCTGCGGGTGGTCAAGGTGCTCGACGCGGCCCAGCGTTCGCTGACCCGGGGCGGGGCGCCGGTGGCGATCGAGCCGCTGCCGCAGGAGGTGGCATGACCTCGGTCATCCATCCGTCGGCGGTGCTGGGCGAGGGGACCACGCTGGGCGAGTTCTGCGTGATCGGCCCGAACGTGCGGCTCGGCGCCGGGTGTCGTGTCGGCCACCACGTCGTGATCCACGCGGACACGGTGGTGGGGGACACGGTGCGCATCGACGACCACGCCTCGCTCGGCAAGCGCCCGATGAAGGCGGCCAACTCGGCCACCACCCAGGAGCAGGAGCTGCCGCCGCTCACGCTCGGGGAGCTGTGCATCGTCGGCACCGGGGTGGTGCTCTATCGCGGCGCCTCGATCGACGCCAAGGTGCTGATGGCCGACCTGTGCACGGTGCGCGAGAACGTCTCGATCGGCCGTGGCACGATCGTCGGACGCGGGGTCACGATCGAGAACTTCTGCACGGTGGGCCGCTACTGCAAGCTGGAGAGCGAGTGCTACATCACCGCCTACTCGACGCTCGAGGACCGGGTGTTCATCGCACCCGGGGTGGTGACCTCCAACGACAACTTCGTGGGTCGCACCGCCGAGCGGTTCAAGCACTTCAAGGGCGTGACCGTGAAGCGCGGCGGTCGGGTGGGGGCCGGCACCGTGACCCTGCCCGGCGTGGTGGTGGGCGAGGACGCGCTGGTCGCGGCCGGATCGGTGGTGACCCGCGACGTGCCGCCGCGGACCATCGTGCTGGGTCGGCCGGCCAAGCCGTGGCGCGAGGTACCGGTGGAGCAGCTGCTCGAGAACCAGGGTTGGGTGGACGCCTGAGACGCACCATGGGAGAACACGACCGATGACGGCGATGCCCGTGAAGTCGAGCCTGACGGTCCCGTTGCTGGACCTGAAGCCCCAGTACGCGGATCTCAAGAACGAGATCGACGAGGCGGTTCATCGCGTGCTCGACAGCACGCGTTTCATCGGCGGTCCGGAGGTGAGCGGTCTGGAGGAGGAGATCGCCCGGTACAGCCAGTGCAAGCACGCCATCGGCTGCGCCTCGGGCACCGACGCGCTTATCCTGGCGCTGCGCGCGCTCGGGGTCGGACCGGGGGACGAGGTCGTCACCACCGGCTACTCGTTCTTCGCGAGCGCCGGCACGGTGGTCAACGTCGGTGCAATCCCGGTGTTCGTGGACATCGACCCGCGGACCTACAACATCGACGCCCACCGACTCGAGGCCGCGATCACCAGCCGGACCAAGGCGGTCATCGCGGTGCACCTGTACGGTCAGTGCTGCGACCTCGGCGCGATCAAGGCGGTGTGCGACAAGCATCGTCTCTACCTGATCGAGGACGCCGCGCAGGCGATCGGGGCGGAGTGGGAGGGCAAGCGGGCGGGCTCGGTGGGCGACATCGGGTGCTTCTCGTTCTTCCCGTCCAAGAACCTCGGCGCCGCCGGCGACGGCGGCATGCTTACCACCCAGGACGACGCGCTCGGCGAGCGGCTGCGTCTGCTGCGCGAGCACGGCGCCAAGCCCAAGTACTACCACTCCATCGTCGGCACCAACTCGCGTCTCGACGCGCTGCAGGCGGCCATCCTGCGGGTGAAGCTGCGTCACCTCGATCGCTGGAGCGAGGCGCGCGCCCGCAACGCCGCCCTGTACGACCAGCTCCTCGAGGGCTCGCCGGTGGGCCGGCCGTTCCGCGACGCGCGCGCGCGTCACATCTACAACCAGTACGTCATCCGGGTCACCGAGCGTGACCCGATGCGACAGCATCTCGCCGATCGGGGCATCGGCACCGAGATCTACTACCCGGTGCCCCTGCACCTGCAGCAGTGCTTCGCCACCCTGGGTTACAAGAACGGGGATCTCCCGCAGTCGGAGGCTGCGGCACGCGAGACGCTCGCGCTGCCCATCTTCCCGGAGCTCACCGAGGAGCAGATTCGTCACGTCGCGGCCTCGATCCTGGAGTTCGCCGGCCGCAGCTGATCCATTTCACGGCGCGCGCCGCCGACCACCCGCCCTCGGGCGGTGCGCGTCCGACCGGAACAAACAAGGGACCGGCCTTCCCCTGGGCCGGACTCCCCACGGTCGGACATGTCCCAGTCGTCACGTCCCGACCCGCGCGATCTCGAGCGCCGGGTCGAGGAGGTCCGCGGTCTGTCGGAGCACGGGGGCGCCCCGGTGGCGCTCGCGACCGATGATCCGTCGACGCTGCTCGAGGTCATCGCCGAGCTGGTCGAATCGCTCGAGCGCAGCCATCGACGGCTGATCGAGACCAACGTCCAGCTGGTGTCGCTGCGTGAGGTGGCGAGCACCATGGTGACGGCGCGCGACCGGGCCGAAACGACGCGACTGGTGACCCGCTATCTCGGGACCGCGTTCGGGTTCGACCACGCGTTCCTGCTGCTGTTGGATCGTGAGCGGGGTCTGCTCGCCGGCAACTGGACCGACCGCACCGGACATCACGAGATCCACCACGGTGTGGAGCTGCCGCTGACCGGTGATCACGGCGCGGTGTCGCGCGCGGTCTGGCTCGACCGCGCGGTGCTGCTGCGTGATCCGCAGCGTCATCCGGCGCTGGTCCTGCCCCCCGGTCATCCGCTGGAAGACGCCATGGCGGCGATCGGCTCGCTCGCATGTGTGCCCTTGCAGCGCAGCCAGGCCATGCTGCCGATGGGGGAGAGCCACGAGTTGTGCGGCGCGCGCTGCATGCTGGGCGACGCCTCGGTGCTCGCCCCGCCCCCCGGTCCGGCCGCCGAGGCGTGGGCGCTCGAGCGCGACGAGCGACAGCGCCA
>JBIOKD010000173.1:0-6823 GCA_044451485.1 Candidatus Eiseniibacteriota bacterium
ATAGGACGAGGTGACATACGGATAGGTGCCGTGGTCCACGTCGAGCAGCGTACCCTGGGCGCCCTCGAGCAGCACCTCGCGCGAGTGGGCGAGCGCCTCGTAGAGCTCGAGCGACACGTCGACGAGGAGCGGCGTGACCCAGGCGCGCAGATCGGCCAGCTCGTCGAAGAGCCCGGCCCCGCTCATCGTGGCGAGCTCCGCGGCCTCGGGGAACTCGCGGCGAAGACGGCCCAGCGTGTGATCGGCGCGGCTCACGAACCCGTCACGGTCGGCGAGATCCCCGAGCCGGAGTCCGATGCGCGCCGTCTTGTCGCGATAGGCGTAGCCGATGCCGCGCCCCGTGGTGCCAATCGCGCCCGGGCCCTGCTCGGCGACCCTCTCCACCGCGCGATGGTAGGGGAGGATGAGATGCGCGCCGGGGCTCACGCCGAGCCGGCCCGCCACCTCGATGCCGAGCGACTCGAGCTTGGTGACCTCCTCGCGCAGCTTGCCGAGGTCCACGACCACGCCGTTGCCGATCAGACATCGCTTGCCGGCGAGGATGCCCGAGGGCACCAGGTGCAGCACCACGGTCTCGCCGTGGTGCTTGACGCTGTGCCCGGCGTTGGGACCGCCCTGGTAGCGGGCCACCACGTCGGCGCGGGCGCTCAGCGCGTCGACGATCTTGCCCTTGCCCTCATCGCCCCACTGGGCGCCCACCACCACGGTGCACGGCATGCGACCCCCGTTCGGAAAGCCGCGGCACGCTAACCGAGATGGTGCCGCGTTGCAAACCGGCGCCGCTCGCGCTGCCGCGAATGCGCCGCCGCCACGCTCAACCGGGGGTGAGGGCGCGGATCATCGCCTCGTGCGCGGGCCAGCCGGCGAGCAGTCGCGCGTGTGGCGTGCTCGAAGTCCGCCGGCTCGTAGCCCGGCGCCACGACCACCGAGAACAACGCCCACGCGCCACCGGTCACGAGACGCGAGCCCTGCCACGTCCCGGCGCTCACCAGCACCTGCACCCGCTCGCCGGCCACGTGGTCGTGGCCGAATCGGAGCACCGATCCTTCGCCACCGGGGTCGAGACACAACATCTCGACCGGGTCGCCATCGTGGAAGCAGTAGAGCTCGGGGCTGCGCAACCGGTGCATGAGCGAGCACGTGTCCGCGGTGAGCAGGTAGAGGATTGCGGTGGCCGCGCATCGCTCACCCGGATAACGTGACGGGAGTGCGGCGCGAGGCCAGACGTCGGACGAGCGCCAGGTTTCGCGGAACCAGCCCCCCTCGACCGGCAGCGGGGCGAGCCCCAGCCGCTCGATCATCTCGCGCGCCCTTGGTCTCACGATCGGGCGTCGATCGCCGCGATGGCCTCGAGCAGCACGGCCGCCGCCTCATCGCCGGCGCGTGTCTGCGCCTCGGCCGTGCTCGCGCCCAGGTGCGGCGTGGCGATCACGTTGGGAAGCCCGACGAGCGGGTGGCCGGTCGCCGGCTCCGAGGCGAACACGTCGATCATCGCGCCGCGTGGTCGTCCGCGACGCAGACCCTCGAGCAGCGCCGTCTCGTCCACCACGCCGCCACGGGCGGCGTTCACCAGCAGCGCGCCCGGCTTCATCCGCTCGAGTTCCCGCGCGCCGATCATCGCCCGGGTGCCGGGATCGAGCGGCACGTGAAGCGACACGACGTCGGATTCGGCCAGCAGCGCGTCGAGCATGCGTCGATCCACCCAGTCGTAACCGTCGGGCCAGGCCGCGAGCAGGGGGTCGAAGGCCCGCACGGTCATCTCGAACGCGCGTGCCCGAGTCGCGACCTCGCGCCCGATGCGTCCGAAGCCCACCAGACCGAGCACGCGACCGGCCAGCTCGCGGCCCGCGAAACGGCTCTTCTCCCAGCGCCCGGCCCTGAGCGCCGCCGCGGCCTCGCCGACGTGCCGCTCGAACTCGAGCAGCAGCGCGAACACCAGCTCGGCGACCGACACCCGGTTGGCACCGGGTGTGTTTCGCACCACGATGCCACGCTCGGCCGCGGCGGCCGCGTCGACGTTGTCGAGACCGGTGCCGGCACGCACCACCACGCGGAGGCTGGCCGCGCGCCTCAGCACCTCGGCGGTCACCTTGGTGCCGCCCCGCACCAGCAGCGCGCCACAGCCCTCGAGCGCTTCGACCAGGGCGTCGCCCTGCACTCCCGGTCGCTCGATCACCGGGTGCCCCGCCGCCGCGAGACGCGCGAGTGCATCCGCGTCCACGGCGTCGGTGACGAGGATCCTCACGCCGACTCCCAGGCCAGCCGCGCCACGCCGACCGGCGATGCGGCAACCGGCTTCGCGGGCGCGCTTCCGAGCGCCAGCGCACACTCCTCGAGCGCCGCGACCACCGTCACCGCGTCGGCCAGATCGTAGTGCCCCATGTGGCCGACACGGAGGATGCGGCCCTTGAGCCGGTCCTGCCCGCCGGCGACCACGATGCCGTGGATGTCACGCAGATGCTTCACCACCGCCGCGGCCTCGATCCCGGGTGGCGGGTTGAGCGCGGTGACCGCGTGCGACGGAGCGGTGGCGAACAACGTGTACCCGGCGGCGATTGCGCCGGCACGCACCGCGTGGGCGAACCGGCGATGACGTGCGTGCACCTCCTCGAGTCCCTCCTCGCGGATCATCGCCAGCGATTCCTCGAGTGCCAGCACCAGACTCACCGGGGCGGTCCAGGCGGTCTCCCCGAGCGGCGCGCTCTGACGCGCCCTGCGGAGATCGAAGTAGTAGCGTGGCAGCCGCGTGCCGTCGATCGCGTCCGCGGCCCACGGTGCCAGACTGACGGTGGCGATGCCGGGTGGCAGCATGAGTCCCTTCTGCGAGCCACACACCACCACGTCCACCCCCCACTCGTCCTGGGGCAGCGGATGCACCCCGACACTCGTGACGCCGTCGATCACCAGACGGCGCTCGAGCCCACGCGTGATCGAGGCCATGGCGCGCACGTCGTGGATCACGCCGGTCGAGGTCTCGCTGTGGGTCGCGAACACGGTGGTGATCGACGGGTCGGCGTGGAGCCGGCGGCCGACCTCGGCCGGATCCACCGCGGTCCCCCACTCCACCGCGAGCACCTCGTGTGTCACACCGTACGCGGCGAGCAGGGCCGCCCAACGCTGCCCGAACTTGCCGCCGTCGATGACCAGCGCCCGTCCGTCCGGCGCCATCAGGTTGACCACCGCGGCCTCCATGGCGCCGGTGCCGGTGGCGGCGAGCAGGAACACCTCACCGGCGGTGCCGTGGAGCCAGGCGAGCTGCTCGGTGACGCGTCGCATGACGGCGCGGAACACGTCGGTGCGGTGATGGGGCGGCACCTGGGCGAGCGCCGCCAGGATGCGCGGCGGGATCTCGACCGGGCCGGGTGTGAAGAGTCGGGTCTTGAGCGCGGACATCGACGCGTCCGTCAATGCGCCAGCGGGGACGGCGGCGTGGTGTCGGCGGGCTTGTCGCGGCCGGCCCCGGTGTCCCGTGACCGGGTGGCGGGCGCACGCCCGGGCATCCGCACCAGCGCATGCTCGAGCACCTGGTCCATGGTGTCCACCGGCACGAAGGTGAGGTCGCGGCGCACCTCCTCGGGCACCTCGGGCAGGTCCTTCTCGTTGCCACGCGGGAGAATCACGCGTTTGAGACCGGCACGTCGCGCCGCCACCGTCTTCTCGTTGAGACCACCGATCGGCAGCACCGTGCCACGGAGGGTGATCTCGCCGGTCATGCCCACGTCGGAGCGGGTCGGGATTCCGGTGAGCGCGCTCACCAGCGCGACCGCCATGGTGATCCCCGCCGACGGACCGTCCTTCGGCATCGCCCCCTCGGGCACGTGCACGTGGATGTCGATGTCGCGGTAGAACCACTTCTCGAGCCCGAGTTGACGCGCGCGCGAGCGGGCGTACGACAACGCCGCCTGACCCGATTCCCGCATCACCTCGCCGAGCTTGCCGGTGAGCATCAGCTCGCCCTTGCCGGGCAGGATGCCGACCTCGATCGTGAGCAGGTCGCCGCCCGACTCGGTCCAGGCCAGACCGTTGGCCACGCCGACACGCGCCTCGCGCTCCACCGGTGCGTCCACGAATCGTGCCGGTCCCAGCCAGCGGGCGAGCGCCACCGGAGTGACGGTCACCGCGCGTTTGAGTGCGCCGGCGGCCTTGCGCTTGGCGACCTTGCGACACAGCGTCGCGAGATCGCGCTCGAGGTTGCGCACCCCGGCCTCGCGTGTGTAGGAGCGGACGATCGCCCTCAGAGTGGTCTCGCCGATCTTCAGATCGCGCTCGACCAGACCCGCCGCCTCGCGCTGTTTGGGGAGCAGGAACGCGCGCGCGATCTCGACCTTCTCGTGCTCGAGGTAGCCCGGCAGCCGGATGATCTCCATGCGGTCGACGAGCGCCGGCGGAATGCCACCGAGCGAGTTCGCAGTGCAGATGAACATGACCTGAGAGAGGTCGAAGTCGACCTCGAGGTAGTGGTCGGTGAAGGTGTGGTTCTGCTCCGGATCGAGCACCTCGAGCAGCGCCGACGAGGGATCGCCGCGGAAGTCGGCGCCCAGCTTGTCGATCTCGTCGAGCAGGAACACCGGGTTGCGGCTGCCGGCCCGCTTGAGGTTCTGCACGATCCGCCCCGGCATGGATCCGATGTAGGTGCGGCGATGACCGCGGATCTCGGCCTCGTCACGCACCCCGCCGAGGGCGATGCGCACGAAGCGACGTCCGAGCGCGCGGGCGATCGAGCGCCCGAGCGAGGTCTTGCCCACACCCGGTGGTCCGACGAAGCACAGGATCGGTCCCTTGTTCCGACCGGTCAGACGCAGCACCGCGAGATGCTCGACGATGCGCTCCTTCACCCGTTTGAGACCGAAGTGGTCCTCGTCGAGGATGCGCTCCACGGTGGCGATATCGAGCTGGTCGGGGGTGGTCCGTGACCAGGGCAGCGAGACCAGCCAGTCGACATAGTTCCGCACCACCGTCGCCTCGGGTGACATGAAGCTCATGCGTGACAGACGTTCGAGCTCCTTGTGCGCCTTGGCCTGGACCTCGCGCGGCATGCGGGCGCGCTTCACCGCGGTGGCGAGCTCGTCCAGCTCGCCGGCGTATTCGTTCTGGTGACCGAGCTCCTTGCGGATCGCCTTGAGCTGCTCGTTGAGATAGAACTCCTTCTGGTTCTTGTGCACCTGCGAGCGGACCTGACCTTCGATCTTGCGCTCGAGACGCACGATCTCCAGCTCGCTCGCCAGCGTCCGGCTGAGCAGCCGCAGCCGCTCCTCGGCGTCCTCCACTTCGAGCAGACGCTGTTTCTGGGCCAGCTTCACCAGCAGGTGCGACGCGATCGTGTGTCCGAGCATGGCGGCGTCGACGATGCCACCGGAGGTGGTGAGCACCTCGTCCGGGATCCGCCGGTTGAGACGCACGTAGTCGTTGAACTGGGTCTGCACCGAGCGCATCAACGCCTCGGTCTCGGCCCCGCGCGCCCGGGTCTCGGGCAGCGGCCGGATACGCACCGAGTAGGAGTCGGACGCCCACGCGTAGCGCTCGGCACGGGCGCGACACAACCCCTCGACCAGCACCCGCAGCGTCCCGTCGGGCAGCCGGAACAACTGCAGCACGCGCACCACCGTGCCGACCCGGTACAGCTCGTCATGCGATGGGTCGGTCACCTCGCTGCGGATCTGGGCGGTCACGAACAACAGCCGGTCCCGCGCCACCGCCCGCTCGACCGCGTGGATGGACGGCAGACGTCCGACCAGCAGCGGAAGCGTCATGTACGGGAAGACCACCACCTCGCGGAGCGGCAGCAGTGGCAGCCGGTCGCGGATCTCGAAGGTCTCGTCGCCGCGTTCGACCTTCAGGGTGCGTGCCGGTGGCGAGGCCGTGGCCGGTCGCACCGGTGTCGTCGTCCCCGTGGCGCGCACGCGGCCGCCGGGCTTCACGCGGCGGGTGCTGCGTTGGCCCTTCTCGCGTCCCATGATTCCCCTCCCCGGCGGGGTTCCATCCCCGCCCGTGGCCGGACTCTACCCGAATCGGGGGCGCGGCGTGCGTGACCCGAGGACTCCGGCCGGTCCGCGACCGGGAAGACCGTGCCCGGCAACGTTCGAGCACTCGCCGAGGGCAAGGCGTCGCGGCCGAGCGACGAGCGAGATCGTAGGCCTTCAGACCCCATCGAGCGAGGAGCCGACCGCGCAACGCCGCCTACGCCTCCTTGCGCTTCTTCTCCCGCTCGCCGCGATAGGTCAGCAGCGGCGACGCCCCGGCCGCGATGCACTCCTTCGAGATCGTGCACCCGATGACGTCGGCGCGCGAGGGGATGTCGAACATGACGTCCAGCATCGCCTCCTCGATCACCGCGCGCAGCCCGCGCGCGCCGGTGCCGCGCTTGATCGCCTGCAGGGCGATCGCGCGCAGGGCCTCGTCGGTGAAGTCGAGCTTGACGCCCTCGGTCTCGAAGATCTTCTGGTACTGCTTGGTGATCGCGTTCTTGGGCTGGGTGAGGATCTGGATCAACGCCTCCTCGTCGAGCGACTCCAGCGTGCCGACCACCGGGAGACGGCCGACCAGCTCGGGGATCAGCCCGTAGCGCAACAGGTCCTCCGGCTCGACCATGGCCATGAACTCGCCGGCGTTGCGCTCGCTCTTGCGGCGGATGTCGGCACCAAAGCCGAGCACCTTCTGACCCACGCGCCGCTCGATGATCTTCTCGAGCCCCTCGAAGGCACCACCACAGATGAACAGGATGTCCTTGGTGTTCACCTCGATGTACTTCTGCTGCGGGTGCTTGCGTCCGCCCTGGGGCGGCACGTTGGCCACCGTGCCCTCGAGGATCTTGAGCAGCGCCTGC
>JBIOKD010000174.1:0-6802 GCA_044451485.1 Candidatus Eiseniibacteriota bacterium
GGGCGCAAGGTTCCACACGGCGTGTCGCGACCACCCGCTCCGCGACCAGCGCGGAGGATCGAGGAACGAGTGCGCGAACCGTCGACCCTCGTGCGGTGGATCCGGTACCGGATCGTCAGCGGTAGATCGTCTTCACGGTGCCCCAGGTCCGGGGCCGGGTCGGCACCACGCCCGTGCAGGTATGCCCATTGTGCGCCACCACCACGCCGACGTCGGCAGCGGTGACGCTTCCGTCGCAATCCAGATCGGCGCAACCGCCGACGGATCCCACGAGCGCGGTCACGATCGAGTTGTCCGCGCCGTTCACGATCAGGTTGGAATCCTGATCCGGCGACGTCATGGACACCGTGGCGAGCAACACGCCGTCGGCGAAGATCCTGACCGACGGGCAGCAGCCGCCCATCCCGAGCGGGAATGAGGCCGTGCCGGTGGTCCCGGTGACCGCGAGCACCTGATGTGCCGCCTCGTTGATGACGATGCCGCCACCCTGAGCCGTGCAGTGCACGAAGCCGCATTGCGAGAAGTCGAGCGCGACCGTCGAGTTCTGGATCGGGTTACCGGCGACGTCCCGCACGGTGACGTGGTAGGTGATGTCGCCGAGCGGACAGGCCACGAAACAAGGATCGTGTGTCGACGTCGCCGGGTTGGGCACGGCGGCGGACGCCACGCGTGCCACGACCAGCATGATCGCGGGCAGCGAGGTGTGGAGGAGCCTGGAAGCGAGACGCATGGATGACCTCCGGGTTGAGGGGAAGACGGGCGCGGCCCCGAACCGGAGCGTACAGCCACGAGACGTGCCGGCGAAGGCCGGAATGGCGGCCCCGGTTGCAGCCGTCCGACCGCAGACACCCGGTGGCGGCGACCCCGGTTGCGCCGGGGGCTCGGGGCTGTTAGAAACCATCGTCTCGGGCCCGGACCGGAGGATTCCCATGAAACCCATGACCGTCACGATGATCGTGCTGCTCGTCCTGAGTCTCGCCGCCGGCCTCGCGATCGGGGAGGTGTTCTTCCGCCTCTTCGTCGGTATCGTGCCGCCGGCGGTCCTCAGCCAGTTCAACGCACAGGCCGCGCACGTGGCTCATCTGGCGTACGGAGCGGGTGCCGGCGTGGTGCTGTTCGTCTGGGCCCTGCTCGGCATGGCGGCCGGGCGGATGTCGAAGCCGGGTTCGAAGCCGGCCGCAGGTTCCTAGACTCTCCCTGGATGACGCTTGGAGCCGCGTCCGTGTCACCCCTACGGGGGCCGCGGCCCCGCGGAGCCCGGTGACGCCCGGGCGGGTCGCGACGCGGTCGCGGGGCGTGCAAATCCGCACGGAACGCACCGCGTAGTTGCATGCCCGGCCGTGGCCGCGCCCCGAACGTGGCGCGTCTTGCGATGACGCTCGTGCAGCCGGGTCGTGCAGGTCGCGCGACACCGGTCACGCGTGGCCCCCTTCCCGGGTCCTTTTCTCCGAATCGCACACCTCCAATTGCACATTGCCATGCGGAACGGGGTCGAGCGTCCGGCACGGGCACGCTGGCCCCTTTCTTTCATACTTGCAGTGGTGGAGTCGGTGTGTCCGGCTCAGCCTGGGGAGTGTGCGCATGCGAATTCCAACCCGTCTTCTCCTTGTCTGCGCGACGATGCTCGCCACCGCCACGACCGTGGGGGTCCCGATCTCACGCGCCCAGTGCACCATCACCGGCCCGGACCAGGTGTGCCCGGGTGATTCGATCGAGCTCTGCGGTCCGGCGCTCGATAATGCCACGTACCTGTGGCAGGACCCGGATGGAATCATGTACATGACCGACTGCATCCTCGCGTTCGGTCCGGGTCTCTACACGCTGCGGGTCCTGGATCCGACCACGCGTGTGTGGTCGGAGCCCTGCAGCCTGACCGTCCGGTCGGGTCGCGCCGACGCTCCGACCATCACCGGGCCGACATCCACGTGCACCGGCACCGCGGTCAACTGGTGTGGTCCCTCGGGCAGCTTCGAGTACGCCTGGAGCGGGCCGAGCGGCTTCACGGCCAGCACCGCGTGCGTGACGGTCGGCAACGCGGGGGACTATCTCCTGCGTGTCCGCTCACCGGGTGGGTGCTGGGGTGACAGCACGGCCCGTTCGCTCACGGTCACGAGCTGTGGGGGCGGAACCGTGAACTGCCCGCGCCCGGCCTGGTGGTGGGCGGTGCAGTGTTCGGAATGGAACCGCCGTGGGCATCTTGACCAGACGCAGATCGCGGCCGTTGCCGGTTGCGTGGACGATCGTTCCACCGTGCTCTCGTGGACCGACGACGCGGCTGGCTTCACACGCACCATGGAGCGCGAGCGGTTCACGCTCCGGATGCGCGCACGCCGTCAGTTCGCGGCGGTGTGGGCCAACGTGTGTGCCGGTCAGCTTGGCGTGACCCCGCGGAGCGGGCAGTCGGTGTCGTTGGATCCGGCCACTCCGGTGGACGCCAGTCTGGGCGGCGGTACCGTCGCCTCGTGGCTCGCGCTCGCCGACGCCGAGCTGTCGCGTCTCGATGGCATGCCCGAGCGTAGCCGGCTGGTGAGGGAGGCGTACCGCGGTCTGATCCGGACCGGCTGGAACATCAACCACGGTCACGGCATCGGCACGACCTGCCAGTCGGACCTCCAAGACGACCTCGTCATGGCGGGGCAGGAGGGGATGACGGTGGCCGGGCAGCAGGCGATGATGGCGACCCCGGACGGCGTCGAGCCGCTCGCCGGCGAGCTCGTGGACGACAGTGACGGGCCGCTGACGCTGGGTGATCTCCAGCCCAACCCGTTCAGCACCCAGACGAGCCTGGCCTTCTCGGTGTCCACCACCGCGACGGGGCCGGTGTCGATCGCCGTCTTCGACGTGACCGGGCGTCTGGTGCGCCAGCTGGTGAACGGCATGCAGGCTCCCGGACAGTACGTGGTGCAGTGGGACGGCAGCGCTGCGGACGGAACCCCCGCGAAGAGCGGTCTCTACTTCATCCGCGGACGGGTCGGCAACCAGCAGGTCGAATCCCGGGTGACGTTCATCCGGTAGACGGAGTGGCACGGCGACCGCCCGGGAATCCCCGGGCGGTCGCTCGTGTTTCGGGGCGACTCACCGCAAGCGCTCGGACCGGGTTAGAGATCCCCGTGACGCATACGCGTTTCGCGCTTCCGGGCCCAGGCATCCACCCAGCGGACGAGACGCGGCGGGTTCGGGACCGCGAAGTCCTTGGCGGTCGCCACCCGTCCCTCGAGCAGCAGCTCCTTCGGCTGGTGGTACGTACCAAAGACCCAATCGGCGATCGGGAGTGAGAAGAACCCGGAGATGGCCTCGTTGCACGAGATGTTGGCGTGATGCATGTGGTGGAAGCCATAGAGCTTGCGCCAGAAGGCACCGGTGCGCGGGTGCTCGGTCGCGTGTTTCCACCACTCGTAGGGACGGTGCTCGATCGCGTGCAGGATCTCGTACAGACACATCGACCAGGTGATCGCCGCATACCCGCTCATGAGCACCGGGACCCGGGGCAGCAGGAGCTGGACGCCGATCAGGAGCGGGGTGAAGAGGGCCCAGAACGCCGCGATGGCATAGGGCGGGAACGCCGCGTCGACGTGTTGGGCCTCCTCCACGATCGGATAGCGGTTGAGCACGTAGCGATCGGATCCCGCCGCGACCGGTTGCAGGCGGATCGGGGTCAGGCCGTGATGATGCCGGTGTCCCTGGGCGAACCAGTGCAGGTAGCGACTGGTGACGGAATGCAGGACGTAGCGGTGGAACGCCCATTCGAAGAAGCAGAGAAACAGGTGGACCGCGAGGAAGGTGAGCAGGAGCGAGAGCCATCCCGCCGCGAACTGTCTCGCCCAGACGCCCGGGAGCAGGAATCGGAAGGCGAGCAGCAGGAGCGCGTACTGGCCGAGCGCCTGGACGCTGAACCAGAGGATGGAGAACTTTTCCTGGACTCGAGTCATGCCACTCCTGTGGGCCGGGTTGACGCTCCGCGTCTGGCGAGTCGCCATGGGTCCCAGGGGCCCGGGCGGTCGATCCTTCCTCGGACGAGGTGACCGAAACCGCCTCCAGTGTCGCCCGGCGACGCGTCTTCGTCAAACGAGCGATCGATCTTGTTATCGGTCTCACCGCTCGATATCTCGACCCTTGCGGGTGCTCCGACGGCCTCGTGGAGCACCGCGACCCCCCGACGCGCGTCGTTCCCGCGCCGTCGGGAACACCGGCGGGGACCTCGACAGGCGGCCCATGCCGGGGCATCATGCGGCCCATGAAGAGCACCTCCACGGCCACGACCCAGAGCATGGGAACGGCGCGGGTGTCCGATGCGTCGCGTCTGCTGGTGCCCGGTCAGGTCATCACCAGCCCCGAGACGCGGCTCGCCTACGGCATCGAGCGGTGGCTCGGTGAGGGGGGATTCGGGCAGGTCTACCTGGCCCGGCGCCGCGGACGCTCATCCGAGGTTGCGGAGACGCTCTGCATCAAGGTCAGCACGAACATCGGCGGCTGGCTTCGCGAGGCGTACTTCGGTCAGTTGCTCGAGGGACATCCGCGGGCGATCCGGATCTTCGATGCGTTTCCGCTGCTCCGCCCGGACGCGCAGGTGTTGTACTGCCTGGCGCTGGAGTACGCGCGTCATGGCGACCTCCGCGCGTTCCTCCACCGCGCCGGCCAGGGGTGGCCCGAGAACAAGGTGCGACGCGAGATCGCGGGCATCCTCGAGGTACTCGGGAAACTGCACCGCGGTCAGTTACTCCACCGCGATCTCACCCCGATGAACGTCTTCGTGTGCGATGGCCCGTCACTGAAGCTCGGGGATTTCGGGATCGTCCGCCAGCAGAGCGACGGGCGCGGGGTCACCGCCCACACCATGAATGCCATGACGGCGCCGAGTGACATTCTCGCCGGTGCCGTCCCGAAGTGGCAGGCGCGCGACGACGTGTACCAGGTGGGTCAGCTCCTGGGCATGCTGGTGAAGGGTGATGCCCGGTCCCGTGTCCGCACCCCCGAGATCCGTCATCTCGGCTGCAGCGATCACCTGAAGGAGATCGTCCACCGATGCATCGGCGAGCGGCGCAAACGGTACGAGAGCGCCGACGAACTGATCGAAGCCCTGCGCCACCCACCGGCTCCACTGAAGGTCGGGCTCTTGAGGTCGCTGAAGGGCGTGCATCTCGCCTTCACCGGGATCCTGAGCAAGCGCCGGAGCGAGGCCGCGCGAGCCGCCAAGAAGGCGGGGGCCATCGTCCACGGCGCTCCCTCGGCGCGGACGACGGTCGTCGTGCGCGGACGCCCGAACGTCCTGCAGGCCGCCGGTAAGGACGCGGGTCTGAAGCTGATGGAGATCAAGCGGCTGCGGGAAAAGGGCCACAAGATCACCCTGCTCAACGAGACCCAATTCTGGCGGCTGGTGGGCAAGCGATGATCGGGATCGCCTCATTGAGGACGCCGTCAGCGGGTGAGAACGAACCTCGTGGTTCGCGTCTCGCCGCCACTGGTGAGACAGCAGAAGTAGACGCCCTCCGGTGACCGCGCGGAGGCGCTGAAAGGCGCCTCGTGCCGACCCATCGGGAGCCAGGTGTCGAGCACTCGCGAGACGCGCCGCCCACGGATGTCGAAGACCTCGATGAGCGCGCGCCCGTCCCGGGGAAGCGTGAACGACAGGATCGCCGCCCCGCGACACGGGTTGGGACGAGCCGGCTCGAGTGTCAGGGCGCTCGCGACGCCGGCACCCGGGTTCCCGACCCCGACGGTCCCCGTGCCTTCGTCGAGGATCAGCAGCCGGTCGGCGGGGACCGCGGCCCACGTGTCACGCCGGCCGGAGGGCCACTCCACCCGCAGCGAGTCGACGACGGGGGCGTCGCCCAGACCGAAGTGCTGGTCGAGATTCTGGCTGTTGTAGCCCGTCTGCCCGGTGACCTCTCGGAGCTGCCAGACCGGCGTACCGGCGATGGTCGCGAGCACACGCACCTTGGCGCCGATGGCGGTGCGATTCGAGATCGTGCCCCGACACCGAACCGTCAGCCAGTGATTCCCGTTGCCGTCGTTGTGATAGAGACGATTCCTGTTTCCGGCGTGATCGGCGACGAACAGGTCGAGCTGGCCGTCGCGGTCGTAGTCGCCCCACACCGCTCCGAACGCGTTGTCCACGTCGGTCGCGACCGCACCCGTGGTGATCCGGGTGAAGCCGTAGTCGGGTGGGCCGCCGTTGTGGTACAGGGCCCCGGGGGCGCCATCGTTCGCGACGTAGAGATCGAGATTGCCGTCGTTGTCGAAATCGCCCCACGCGCTGCCGACCCAGCTGCCCACTTCGCTCGAGACGATGCTGGTCGTCACCGGCGTGAGCGTGAACAGCGGCGGGCCGCTGTTGTGATAGAGCGTGTTGGGCTGGCCGGAGTAGTGCGTGACCACGAGGTCCAGCCAGCCGTCGTTGTCGTAGTCGCCCCAACTGGCTCCCAGGGTCGAACGCCCGTCCGAGAAGGTCTGGCGGGTGAACCACAGGTGCGCATGGTTGGTGCAGAGGTAGTCGTTCTGGGTCCCGGCGTTGCCGATGAAGAGGTCCTCGAGACCGTCCCCGTTGTAATCCGCCCAGGCTCCGGGGATGGAGAACTCGGTGCCGGTCGTCATGGCGGTGGTGTCGACGCGCGTGAACGTGTACGAGGGCGGGCCGTCGTTGTGGTAGAGGAAGTCGTTGCCTTGGAAGTTGACGACGTACAGGTCGAGGTTGCCGTCGTCGTCCAGATCCACCCAGGAGCTGCTGTTCGAATTGCCGATGTTGGTGACCGGCGCGCCGGTGCTCACCTTGGCGAACGAGGTGTCCCCGAGACCGCGATAGAGA
>JBIOKD010000175.1:0-6762 GCA_044451485.1 Candidatus Eiseniibacteriota bacterium
ACCCGGGAGTGGTCGCGTCGTCGCGCAGCTCCCAGCTCCCGATCACCCAGCGGCCGTACGCGGTGTCGAAGTCCATCTTGTAGTCATGGGTGTGATGCGCGCCCTTCACCCGCACCATGAGCCACTGCGGCCACGCGGTGTTGGGCTCGGCGTACAGCACCCGCCAGGCACCCGGGGTCTTGAGACCGATCCATCCCAGCGCCGCGGCCTCGTCGATGCGCCGCGGGTCCCTGAGCAGACGCGAGGCGTCGGCGCGGTTGCCGTCGGCCATGAGCCGCACGAAGCGCGAGAACGTGGTCATCGGTGCCGGAACGACCCGGGTGTCCATCAGCATGAAGCCCTGCGGGCGCTCGACGAACGTGAGCTGCTCGTAGACCCTGGGACATTCGTGACACGGAATCACGATGCTGTCGGCCTGGGTGCGCGCGAACACCAGCAACTCGGGCTTCTCGTCCCCATTGACGTCGGTCCACACCACCGAGGTGGTGCCCTCCACCGGGATACCGTCGGGGTCGTACTGGAGAATGCGCCAGTAGTTGCCACTCGGCACGAGCTGCAACAACAAGAACTCGACCCGGTCCTGGTCGCGGGTGCGGTCGGTGATGCCCCACTCCCACGGCCCCTCTTCGTGGCCCGTCCACCACGTCCGGAACTGCGGATCCTGGCCGCCGACGAACTCCATCGCCTGCTCGCGCAGGTCACGCTCCTTCCACCACAAGAGGAATCCCACCGCGTGGGCCGTGAGCTGGTAGGGATTGCGCACCATGAGTATCCCGAAGGTCGGGTGCTTCGGGTCCACCCGCACGTCGGTGTCGAGCCCGAGCGAATCGAGCAGGGTCTCGACCGCGTGGGCCTGGCTCATCCCGTTGCGTCCCAGCGAGCCCACCAGACGACGTCCCATGTCGCCCACGATCTCGTACGCGCGATAGTTGGGGCCGGCGGTCGAATCGCCCCGGTTGGCCATGAAGCGCGCCTTGGCCTGGGCGGCCCACACCAGCAGCGAGTCGGCCTGGGGCGGCACCCATGGCTTGATGGTCTGGGCACCGGCGTGACCCGGGATCATCGCGAGCAGGATCACGATCGCGGTCCGGAGACGCCGGCCGGCGGAACGGGCCGGGGCGCGGTCGCGTGACGCGGACGTCGCGGCCCTGCGACGTGCGCGGAGGAAGAGGTTGGCAATCATCGGGTCGGGAACGCACCTCCTGGTCCGCCCGGCACGAGCGAAGGGAGCGAGCCTACAACGCCCGCTCAAACTGCGGCAAGCTCAGCGTCGGCGCACCGGGTTGGCGTGGGTGACCATGGCGGGTGGCGCCCGGCCACTGGAGGGTGCCGTGACCCCCGACACCGGCAGCACGTACGAGGTGATGTCGAGGGTCGACGAGTTGGTCCCGGCGGTCGCGATCGTGCGCTGCTGGTTGCTGGTGATGACGTAGCCGTCCACGGCACGGCCGCGCGCGATGGCCTCGGTGACCGACGCCAGCAGGACCGAGTCGTAGCGCAGACGCCGGGTCCCCACCACGAGAGCGGCGCCCGAGCCCCACGCCGGCTCGAGCGTGGGTGGGCCGGTGACGGCCATGGTGCACGGATTCCATTGGCTGCGTGTTCCCCACACCCGCACGTCCCCGAGCGTGTCGTCGGCACCGAGCTCCAACCGGACCCTGGCGAGTCTCAGACCGGCGTACCGGGCTCGGATGTTCCAGCGCAGCGTGGTGAGCAGATCGGCCCGGCAGAACAGCGCGCTGTTGCAGACGTGGAGTCCGCCGGAGCCGGCATAGCCCCAGTCGAGCAGGGGGATCCGCTGGGTCGTCGTCGGCGTGCCGGGAGGCAGGGTGGTGAACGACGCCACGGCGCCCACCCGGGTGTCCCCGGTGGACTGGTTGATGGCGGTCACCGCCCAGTAGGTCGTGCTGCCGAGCGGCCACGCGGTTGGAGTCGCGCGATCCGAGCTGCCGAGCACGGCAAGCGCCGGCACCGCCCGCGCCGCGACCGCCGCCGAATCCGAGCCCGCATAGAGCTCGTAGCGGAGCGTGCCGGCCGCCGGCTCGGTCCCCTGCCATTCGAGCATCACCACCGGGGACTCGTTCGTGGCTCCGGGGATCGGCCACTTCGGAACCGGATCACCGGCGCCGGTGACCCGGAACTGCCAGGTGTACCCGCCGTCGAGCGTCCCGCCGTCGGCGGTGCGAATCGTGGGCGCCAACTCCACGGTGTGCGTGCGCGAGTGGGTCATCGGGACCAGCGGCTGGATGAGCACCCGGTGGGTCGTGCCATCCCACGTCACCCGGATCGGGACACGCTGGGTGTCGAGCTTCAGGAACACGTGCCGATCGTCCACCGTGGCGGGGTCGAGCGTGGTGTCGAACGCGGCCCACACCTGGGCCTGCTCGAGCACACCGGTGGAGCGCGGCGTGGGCCAGACCGCGAGGACGTGCACCGGACCGGGCGCGGTCGGCAGCATGGCGGACTCGTGCTTCGCGCAGCCGCCGCCGATCAGCGCGACCGCGACGGCGAGCCGGCACAGGGTCCGGGACCCGCGGGCGCTCATCGGATCACCACGAAGCGGCCGGTCTGGGTGCCGAGATCGGAGTCCAGCGTGAACACGTAGATGCCCGAGACCACGTCCTGCCCGTTTCGTGAGATGAGATCCCACGCCGCCTGTCCGTCGCCGTTCCTGCCGTCGTGACGAAGCTCGGCCACCAGATCACCGGCGAGTGTCCAGATGCGGATCCGGCACTGGGCGCGTGGCAGCCCCATGAAATCGACGTGGTGGGTGCGCGTATCCCCGGGCACGGTGGGAAGCTCCCAGTCGGCGCTGGCCCGATACGGGTTCGGGACCACCCACACCGAGCCGGAGACGTCGCGCGCGGCGGCGCGCGGCACCACGGTGTCGCTGAAGCGCTCGATGAGCGGGCTCTCGTCCTGGATGTCGAAGGGGAAGCCGTGGAGGACCACCCGGCGCCGGGTGACCGACGTCACCATGTAGCCGTATCGGAATCCGTCGAGCACGTCGTGGTCCACGTAGGTGTAGCGTCCCACCGGGTACTGCTTCCGCTCGTAGAGGACACGCTCGTAGTCGAGGGTGGTGTCGGTGGCCGCCGCGAGCGGTTGCGCGCCGGCCAGCGAATCGTCGCCGAAGGACGCGATCATCGCCCAGTTGCGCCGTGGCGGCAGCTCGCTGCCACGCCCGCGCCAGTCCGCCAGCTTGTAGAGCCGGTATCCCATGAAGCGGCCGTTGGGCGGCCCGGACAGACCCTGGCCGACCAGGATCTCGGGCAGGTTGTCCCAACGCACCTTCACCGCGTGGTCGAGTGGATCGAACGCCTGACGCGGCTCGATCGGGGCCGAGCCCGGATCGCTCCAGCGAAACACCGTCTCGTTCCCGCCGTTGCCGGTGCAGGCATCGCAGTCGGCGTCGGTCCACACGCAGTGTCCGTGCGAGTAGAGCACGTTCTGGGGCGGCGCCGGCTCGGGCGGGAACTTCTGCGGGCAGTTGGGATCGGCGATGAACGAGACCCCGGGCGGTGGCTCGATGCAGACTTCGTGGCCGTTGAGACCACTCCGGCCCACGTCCCAGTTGTTCGACCCCGGTCCCAGGGAATCGGGCTCCAGGTTCAGTGCCGTCCCCTCGTGCAGCCACGCCGCCCGGGAGAGGGCCAGCCCCAGGCTGTCCGGCGCGGGGGCCGCGACCAGCGCGGCGCGCAGCGTCAGCGATTCCCCGGGATCGACCGTCTCGAAGGGTCCGCACGACATCAGCACCACCACGTCCTCGGGGTGGTCGCCCTCGGAGGTCGGGTAGCGTCCCTGCAGCGCGGCGTAGCGCGCGTCGTCGGTCTGGGGCAGTCCGCCCGAGCCCGGTGGGCGCGAGTTGGCGAAGCGCTGGTAGAGAAAAGACACCTTGCCCGGCGCTCGTCCCAGACCGGGCACCAGGGTCTCGATCGGGTCGATGGTGTGCGACAGACCCTGCAGCGCGATCGCCGGCAGCGCGTTGGGCGTCCGCCCGTCCACCGCCGCGAGCACCGTGCCTTCGTGATGCGTGATGCAGCCGCCGGCGCCGAACCGTGCGCCGGCGATGTGGATGAGGAAGCTGCCGTTCGGGATGTCCACCGACCACGGAATCTCGCGGAGACGATCGTTCATGTGTCCGGTGGGATCGTCAGCGGTCCGGACGTCCAGATCCGCCATCAGACCGAGATAGATCCCGTGCAGCGGGTGGTCGGTGTGGTTGGTGATCACGAACTCCAGTCCGGCGATCCCCTGATAGCCCGGTGTGGCCCAGGCCATGACCCTCTGGTGCACCGACACCCCGAGCGGCACGTGGGTCTCGCCACCCGGGTAGACGTAATGCACCGCCTCGGGCCGGTCGTCGGCGTAGTCGGCGTCGAGCTCCTGCTGGCCGACGATTCCGAGATCCTCGTCCACCTCGCCGTCGCCATCGTCGTCGCGTCCGTTGAGCACTTCCTCGTCGATCCGACCGTCCCCGTCGTCGTCCACCAGGGGCTGCGTGCCGGGCAGACCGTGCCAGCGCTCCAGCACCCGGTCGGCGGGATCCGGGGTGGGACGCAGCTCGGTGCGCGGCGCGCCGGAGACATGCGGGCGCCCGTCGGGGCCGATGCCGCCGATCCAGAGATCACACTCGTTCATGAGCTCGACGCCGCTCCCGGAGGGGTACTCGAAGGAGGGATCGAACGACAGCCCCTTCTCGATGAACGGGTTTCCCAGCACCCCGACGTTCGAGACCCGCATCGAAAACACGCCGGCGCGCAGCAGCGGGCCGTGGTCCTCGATGTCCATCACCGCGCCGGCCGGCCCCGACCACGCCCCGGCCAGGGCCGCCGCCAGACCCCACGCGGGAGCCATCAGCCGGAGCCACGAAGGCGGGTTCCAGGTGCGATTCATGGGGTCGAGGACGCGCTCCGTGGCGACGGATCTCGAGTCATCAGAATCCCTCGGTGGAAGAATGACGACGATTGCGAGAAGTTTCCCCCAGGACACCTCCGCGTGCCAAGTACGATCGGATCGGCGCGTCGTGACGCGACGCGAAATCGAGGCTCCACGTGTGCACAGTCATCATCGGTCGTGACATCCTCGGCCCCCGCACCCTGGTGATGGCGGCCAATCGAGACGAGCGGCCGGAGCGCGCTTCCGAGGCGCCGGTCGTGCTCTCCGAGCATCCGCGTGTGGTGGGTGGTCGAGATCGAGTGGCGAACGGCACGTGGTTGGGGGTGCGCGACGCCATGGCGGTGGTGGCGATGCTCAACCGCCACGATCCCGAGGCCGGCGCGCCGCCCGCCGGGCGCCGCTCGCGCGGATTGTTGGCGCTCGACGTGGCCACCGTGCCCGAGGGGTACGCGCTCGAGATGGACCCCGCCGACGAGCGCCGCGAGATCCTCGACCGCATCCGTGCCCGCAGCGGTCCAGGTCTGGCGTACGCCGCGCTGTGCCGGGCCTTCGCCGCGTTGTGGGCGGACGCCTACGCGCCGTTCTCGCTCCTCTACGCCGGCGCGGAGGGCGCCTGGGTGGTGAGCCAGGACGCCGGCGGCGGGCCCCGTCTGCGCACCGTGCCCGGTGGCTGGCACGTGATCACCCACGCCGACCTCGACGACGAGAGCGAGCCGCGCACCGCGCGTCTCCTGTACGAGCTGGCCTACTTCCGTCCGCTGTCGGTGGAGAAGGTGGAGCAGCGTCTCGGCGACCTGCTGCGCTCGCATGGCTCGGCGCGTGGCACCGGTCGCGAGGCGAGCGCGGTGCCGCCGGTGTGTCTGCACGACGGTCCGATGCCCACCGTCTCCGCCACGCTGGTCACGCTCACGCACGACGGCGCGCGTCTGCTGCACGCCGACGGCCGCCCATGCGAGCGCCGTTTCCAGAATCACTCGAGTCTGCTGCGCGCCCCCGTGATCGCGGACGACGCGGAGCCTCGTTCCACATGAAGGAGGTGGCCATGTCGCTCACCGGACGGGTCGCGCTCGTCACCGGCGCCAGCCGGGGTCTCGGTCTCGCCATCGCGCGCGCGCTGGCCCGCGACGGGGCGAAGTTGGCCTGCATGGCACGTCCCGGCGCCGAGCTCGACACCGCGGTCGCGTCGCTCACCGGCGCCGGCGCGGAGGCGATCGCGGTGTCCGCGGACGTCACCCACGAAGCCGAGGTCGCGGCCGGGATCGCCGGCGTGACCGGTCGATGGGGCAGTCTCGACATCGTGGTGCTGAACGCCGGGACCTGGCAGGGCGCACCGCTGGCCGAGACCACCGAGACGACTTGGGATCTGCTCGTGGATCTCAATCTCAAGGGTGCCTTCCTGACGCTCAAGCACGCCACGCCGCATCTGATCGCCCGTGGTGGTGGCACCGTGGTCGGGATCGATTCGATCGGCGGTCTCGCCGGCAGCGCGGGCTCGGGTGCCTACGCCGCGAGCAAGTGGGGGCTTCGGGGTCTGCTCGAATCGGCGGCGTTGGAGCTGCGTCGACAGCGTGTGCGGGTGTCGGTGGTCTACCCGCACAACATCAACTCGGCCAAACGACCGATCGCCGACGACTCGCCGGAGCGGCTCAAGAACGTCGAGCCCGAGGACGTGGCGGGGCTGGTCGCGTTCATCTGCGCCGCGCCCGCCTACGTGAACATCGGCCACGCCACCATCTGGCCGATCGCGGCCGGCATCGGCGTCAGCATGGGCTAGACTCCGTCTGACGTACGGCCGCACCACCGCGGGTGCCCTGCCGGCGCGCACCCCGAACACTCGCGCGGCCCGCTTCCCTCCCCTAGACT
>JBIOKD010000176.1:0-6761 GCA_044451485.1 Candidatus Eiseniibacteriota bacterium
ATCGACACCCCCGTGCGTCTCGCCGTGATCGGCACCGCCGGGCACATCGATCACGGGAAGACCGCGCTGGTGAAGCGTCTCTCCGGTGTCGACACCGACCGGCTCCCGGAGGAGAAGACGCGGGGGATCAGCATCGATCTCGGCTTCGCCCGTCTGGTGACTCCCGCCGGCACGCAGGTCGGGATCGTGGAAGAGCCGGGTCACGAGCGGTTCGTGAAGAACATGCTCGCGGGTGTGGGTGGGATCGACCTGGTGCTGCTGGTGATCGCCGCCGACGAGGGGGTGATGCCCCAGACCCGCGAGCACCTCGCGATCGTGCAGCTGCTCGGCATCCGCAAGGGGATCGTCGTGCTCACGAAGCGCGATCTCGTCGAACGCGACTGGATGGACATGGTCCGGCGGGACGTGCGCGCGCTGTTGACGGGCGGACCGCTCGCCGATGCGCCGATGGTCGAGTTCTCGGCCACGACCGGCGCCGGTCAGGAGTCGCTGCTCGCGGCCATCGACGACGCGCTGGCCGACTCACCGGCACGCTCGACCGCCGAGCCGGCGCGGCTCCCGGTGGACCGGGTGTTCACGGTGGAGGGATTCGGCACCGTGGTCACGGGCACGCTGTGGCGTGGCCGGATACGGACGGGTGACACGCTCCAGCTCCTGCCCGCCGGTCACGAAGTGCGGGTGCGGCGCGTGCAGGTGCACGGGGCGACCGTGGAGGAGGCGTACGCCGGGCAACGCACCGCTCTCGCGGTGCACGGCGTGGACAAGGAGCAGGTGACGCGTGGCGACTGGCTGATCGCGCCGGGCTCGCTGCGGGCGTCGTCGATCCTCGACGTGCGCTTCGAGCTGCTCGGGGATCACCCGCGACCGTGGGGACGCAACGCGCGGGTGCGGTTCCATCTCGGCGCCGGTGAGACGCTCGGCCGTCTGGTGCTCCTCGACGCGGACCAGGTGGCGCCCGGTGGGAGCGCGCTCGCCCAGATGCGGCTCGAGAGCCCGGTGGTGGCGGCGCGCGGCGACCGGTTCGTGATCCGATCGTACTCGCCCAGCCGCACCGTGGGCGGGGGCAGCGTGATCGAGCCGGTGGCGTCGAAGCGGCGCCGCGAGCAGTCGGGGCTCGAAGCCCTGGCGGTGCACGAGAGCGGTTCGGTCGCCGCGCGGCTGCTCGAGCGTCTGAAGGGCGAGCCGAAGCCGGTTTCCACGGCGGTGCTCGCGCAGGGGATCGGCGAGAGCGAAGCCGTCGTGACGACCACCCTGCGGGCGCTGGTTGCCGGCCACGAAGTGGTGGAGCCGGTGAGCGGTCGCTGGTTGTCGCAACCGAGGTGGGAGACGGCGCGGGAGCAGATCGAACGCGAGATCGGTCTCTACGCGGAGAAGTTCCCCGGTCGCTACGGGGTGATGAAGGGCGAGTTGAAGAGCGGACTCCGGAGTGCCATCGACGGAGCGTTGTTCGATCCCGCGTTCGAGTCGCTGGTCGCCGACGGCAGCGTCGAGCAGCGCGGCGAGCGGGTGCGACCGGCCGGTGCCACGTGGGCCCCGCCGGCGGAGCTGACGGCGCTGCTCGAGAGGGCCGAGGCGACGTTGGAATCGGCGGGTTTCACGGTGCCCGACGTGGCGACCTTGCAGACCGGGCTCGGGACCCAGGGAGCCGAGGCCGCCGCGCTGGGCTACTTTCTCGGCCGGCTGGTGCGGGTGAGCGGGGAGTACACCTACACGGCCCGGCAGCTCGATGCGCTTCGCGCCGCGCTCGTGAAGCACTTCGCGGCCGTCGAATCGCTCACCGTGGCGGCGTTCAAGGAGCTGACCGGGGCGAGCCGGAAGTGGGCGGTGCCGCTGCTCGAGCACTGCGACCGCCACGGCTGGACCATGCGGATCGGCGACGAGCGGCGCCGCGGCAATCGATTGGAGCGGGTCGAGTCATCGCGCGGATGAGCCGGCACCCACCGGCGTTCGGTGCCGGTGTGAGACCGACGGCGGTCAGCGCGCGACGATCGGAGCTTCCCGCGCCGCCTTGAGCACCCGCGCGTACCACGCCAGCTCGTCCAGCATCTGTGGCGCACGCCGGGCCTGCACCTCGTTGGTGAGCCGGCCGTCGGCGTCAAAGGCCTGGCCGACGAACGGGATGTTCACCTCGGGCCGGACCGGGATCATCTGCAGCTCGAGCGCGACCAGCTTGAGCGACTGTGCGCATCGGATGCCGCCGCTCGGACCGCCGTAGGTCACCAGTCCGAGCGGCTTGCGGTTCCACGGCGCGTACGCCCAATCGAGCGCGTTCTTGAGCGCGCCGCTGAACGAGTGGTTGTACTCGGGAGTCACGATCACGAACGCGTCGGCGCGGGCGAGTTGCTCCACCCACGCGCGCGCGAGTGGCAGCTCGTACTTGGTCTCGAGCACCTTGGGTGAAGCGGGCTGGTCGTAGTTCGGCAGCGGCCAGTCCCGGAGATCGACCAGCTCGGCGGCGAGGTCCTCACGCCGGGCGAGCAGCTCCATCGTCCAGCGGGCGACGTGGGCGCCGGCACGCTGTTCGCGAACGCTGGCGAGGATGACCTGCACGTGGGGGCGCATCGGGACTCCGGTGGGTGGGACGTGGGGCTATTCCGGATCTTCAGATGCGGCGCGATCGGCCTCCGATTCGCGCGGCGGCTCCTGTGGTCGGATCATCACCGTCTTCTCGTTGGTGCACAACGCCAGCCCGGGCGGGCCCTTGCGTGGCTTGCGCACGTACTTCTTGCGGGTCACGATCACCGGCACCCGTCCGGCGGTGCGCGCCTGCGAGTAGAAGGCCGCCCAACCGGCGACCTCGTCGACGGTGGCCTTCGACGGCTCGTTCTTCCCCTTGCCGCGTCTGAGCACCACGTGCGAGCCGGGGCAGCCGTGGACGTGGAACCAGTAGTCCTCGGGACGCGCCAGCACGTGCGTGACGTAATCGTTGCCGTCGTTGTTGCGTCCGATCAACACCGCCCATCCCTCGCGTGTCCGGAGACGTCGCGGTTGCAAACGCGCCGAGGGTGCGCGCTGCTCGCCCCGCGCCACCGCCGAGGGTCGTGGCCGGCGCGCGCTTCCCGTGCCCGAATGGGTCGTGTCACCCGCGCCGCCAGCGCCACGGGTCGCGGGCAGCGCGCGCAGACCGCCACGTAGCGTTTCGGGGAGCTTCGCGAGTGCCGCCTCGAGGTCGTCGTCGAGCGTCGGGTCGTCGACGCGCGCGGTGTCGCTGGCCGCCTCCTCCAGCTCGGTCACGCGGCGGATGAGACGCTCGAGCGCATGGGCCTCCGCTTCGACGGCGCGCAGCCGCGGCGGCACCTCCTTCAAGCCGCGCTCCGCCTTGGCGGCCTTCTTGAAGTAACGCGCTGCGTTCACCTGGGCGCTCACCTTGGGGTCGAGCGCGATGGTGAGCGTGCGATTGTGATCGGCGGGATCGGGCAGCCGGGTCTCGCTGGCACGTGGTGACACCTGCTTGAGGTAGGTGAGCAGGGCCTCGCCCGAGACACGGAACTCGACCGCGCGCTCGGCCTCGGCGAGGTCGCCGCGCAGGGCCTCGAGCTTGCGCGCGAGCCGCGCGTGGTAGCGGCGGAGCACGCGCGTGACGATGCCGCGACGATCGAGTTGGGGAAGGGGCTCGCTCATGGCGGCGCCACGCTAGAGCATGCCCGCCGGCACGCGCAACGCGACGCGGCCCGGAGTCAACCGGGCGGGCGCGATTCCCCAGTGCGCACAAGCCTGGCCCGTTGCAAAAGGCTGATCCGACCCTTAGAGTCCGCCGCCATGCCATCCGGTTGGCGCGGGTTCTTGTTTGGCGCGCGAAAGAACCTTCTGGACCCGCGCATCCACCAGCACATCGCCCTGATCGCCTTCTTCGCGTGGGTGGGCCTGGGCTCCGACGGTCTGTCGTCGTCATGCTACGGCCCGCAGGAGGCGTTCCTCCAGCTGGGCGGTCACCGCCATCTGGCGCTCTACCTGGTGGTGGCGACGGTGCTGACCGTGTTCCTGATCTCGGCGTCCTACAGCCAGATCATCGAGCTGTTCCCGAGCGGTGGCGGCGGCTATCTGGTCGCAAGCAAGCTGCTCGGGCCCATGCCCGGCGTCATTTCCGGTAGCGCGTTGGTGGTGGACTACGTGCTCACCATCTGCACCTCGGTGGCGTCGGGGTGCGACGCGATCTTCTCGTTCATGCCCGCCGGGGCGCAGGCGTTGAAACTGCCCGCGGAATTCGGCGTGGTCCTGTGGCTCGTGGTGCTCAATCTGCGTGGCGCCAAGGAATCGATCCTGGTGCTGACGCCGATCTTCCTCAGCTTCATCCTCAGTCACGCCGTGCTGCTCTCGGTGGGCATCTTCGGTCACGGTGCCGCGCTGCCGGGTCTGGTGAGCGACACGGTAGTGGACACCCGTGCGGCGGTGAGCGAGATGGGCGGCGTGGCTGTGCTGCTCGTGTTCCTGCGCGCGTTCTCGCTCGGTGGTGGCACGTTCACCGGCATCGAGGCGGTGTCGAACGGCGTCGGCATCCTGCGCGAGCCGCGGGTCAAGACCGGCAAGAAGACCATGTTCTACATGTCGATCTCGCTCGCCGCCACGGCGGGCGGCATCCTGCTCGGGTACCTGCTCAACAACGTGCGCTTTCAGCCCCCCAAGACGCTCAACGCCTCGCTGTGGGAGCAGCTCGCCGGTCACTGGCACATCGGCGGGTTCAACATCGGCATGCCGATCGTGGTGTTCACGCTGCTCTCCGAGGGGGCGCTGTTGTTCGTGGCGGCCCAGACCGGGTTCCTCGACGGTCCGCGCACGCTGGCGGCGATGGCCGCCGACAACTGGGTGCCCAAGCGCTTCGGCTACCTCTCCGAGCGTCTGGTGACGCTGAACGGGATCATCGGCATCGGGATCGCCGCGTTCCTGGCACTCGCGTACACGCACGGGGACATCACCATCCTGATCGTCATGTACTCGATCAACGTGTTCGCGACGTTCACGCTGAGCCAGCTCGGCATGGCCAAGCACTGGATCCAGACGCGTCGTGACGGCACGCCGTGGAAGCGTCGATTCCTGCTCGCATCGGTGGGCACGCTCGTGTGTGGCACCATCCTCATGATCACCAGCTTCATCAAATTCCGGGAGGGTGGTTGGGTGACGCTGCTGGTGACCGCCTTCCTGGTGGGCGCCTGCATCGTGATCAAGCGGCACTACGTCGGCGTGAAGCGTCTCACCGCGCACCTGGACGAGACGCTTATCAATCTTCCGCTGCCGCCGCCTACGCAGATCCCGGAGATGGCGGTGGACGGACCCACCGCCGTGGTGCTGGTCAACGGCTACAACGGGCTCGGCGTGCATACGCTGCTCTCCATCCAGCGGGTCATGCCGCGGCAGTTCAAGAACGTGGTGTTCTGCTCGGTCGGACAGGTCGACTCGGCGCAGTTCAAGGGCCACGAGGAGCTGGAAGCACTCGAGACCCACGTCAAGACCGACCTCGAGAAGTACGTGGACCTGGGTCAGCGCATGGGCTGGTACTGCGAGTACCGCTATGTGCTCGGCACCGACGTGGTGCAGGAGCTCGAGCACCTGGCGCGCGACGTGGTGAAGGAGTTCCGGCGCTGCATCGTGTTCACCGGTCAGTTGATGTTCGAGCGCGAGAACTTCTTCACCCGGGCGCTGCACCACGAGACCGCCTACGTGATCCAGCGTCGTCTCCAGTTCGCCGGGATCCAGGTGATCATCCTGCCGATCCGCGTCTGGGGGCCGAGGAAGGTGGCGTAGGGTCGGGCGACGGTGCTCGACACTGCTGCCGCGCCGCGAGTCGACGCGGGCTCCAACAACGATCGACGCCCGCAACGTGGGGGCCGTTGCGGGCGCCAGGCGACCGGCCTTGTGTGGGAGTTGGGGCCGGACCGCTACTCGCTCATGCCGTAGCGTTTCATCTTGCTCAGCATGGTCGTGCGTGACAGGCCGAGGAGTCGGGCCGCCTCGCTCTTGTTGCCACTCGCCTTCTGGAGCGCATCCTCGATGCGCCGCTTCTCGACCAGCACCGTTTCCTCGGCGAGGTTGGTCGGCACGTCGGTTTCGTCCAGCTCGAAACTCTCCGCCGGGACCTCGGCGCCGGGAGTGGCGAGCAGGACGATGCGTTGGATGGTCGAGCGCAGCTCGCGGATGTTCCCCGGCCACGGATGCTCGACCAGCTTGACCCAGGCCTCGTCCGACAGGAACACGGCCCTGCGCGCATCGGTGGCGGCGCGCTCGAGGAAGTATTCGATCAACAGCTCGACGTCGTCCCCGCGCTGGCGCAGTGGCGGTAGGGTCACCACCGCGTGAGCCAGCCGGTAGTAGAGATCGGTGCGGAACCCCTGGCCGTTCTTGAGCGACGATCGGTCGCGGTTGGTGGCGGCGATCAGCCGTGTGTCGGCGCGGAGATTGCGGCTCGAACCGACACGACGGAACTCGCCGCTCTCCAGGTATCGCAGCAGACGCGCCTGTAACTCGAGCGGCATCTCGCCGATCTCGTCGAGGAACACGGTGCCACCGTCGCACACCTCGAAGATGCCGGCCTTGTCACGGGTCGCGCCGGTGAAGGCGCCGGCGACGTGACCAAACAACTCGCTCTCGAAGACTTCGTGCGGAATCGCCGAGCAGTTGAGCGGCAGGTACTGGCCCCGTCGCGCGGACATCCGATGGACGCCCTGGGCGATGAGCTCCTTGCCCGTTCCCGACTCACCGAACACCAGGATCGGAAGGCTGCCCTCGGCCAGCTTGGCGCATTGGGCCAGGGTGTCGAGGAGCGGGCG
>JBIOKD010000177.1:0-6716 GCA_044451485.1 Candidatus Eiseniibacteriota bacterium
CCCCGCGTGGCGGGCCCCCCCCCCCCGGCGCGGCCGCGCCCCGCCGCGGGGCCCGCCCCCGCCCGCAACCCGGAGGGCGGGGTCTGGAACGGCCGCCGGGCAGCGTCACTCGTCGTCGACAGCCGGGACAAGGCTGGTCTCCTCCTCGTTCCTTGCGCGGCGGCCTTTCCAGGCCCAGCGCGCTCGCCGTACGTTCCCAAACGGAGCCCTAGTAACCCTTGCCGGAGGACGGCTCGCCGCGCACGATCTTGACGCTGGCCGAGGCGCCGATGCGCGAGGCGCCCGCCTCGACCATGGCGCGCGCGTCCTCGGGGGTGCGGATGCCACCCGAGGCCTTGACGCCGACATCGGGTCCGACCGTCTCACGCATCAATCGCACATCCTCGACGGTGGCGCCGCCGGTCGAGAACCCGGTCGAGGTCTTGACGAAGTCGGCCCCGGCCGCCTTGGCGAGCGAGCTGCCCATCACCTTCTCGTCGCGGCTGAGCAACGAGGTCTCGAGGATCACCTTGACCACGGTGTCCTTGCCGACCGACTGCACGACACCACGGATGTCGTTCTCGACCAGCGCGTAGTCGCGCGACTTGAGCGCGCCGATGTTGATCACCATGTCCACCTCGGTGGCGCCCTGCTCCACCGCGCGGCGGGCCTCGTAGGCCTTCACGTCCGGCAGGTGCGCGCCGAGCGGGAACCCGATCACCGTGCACACCTTGACCCCGGAGCCACGCAGCATCTGCGCGCACAGCGGCACCCAGTTCGGATTCACGCAGACGGAGGCGAAGCAGTACTGCGCCGCCTCACGGCACAGCTTCTCGACGTCCTCGCGGCTGGCGTCCGGCTTGAGCAGGGTGTGGTCGATCATGCTGGCCAGACCGTCGGAGGCCGGGCAGTAGCCGGTGGTGGCGACCACGCGCGACGCGCCCGCCTCGGCCAGCACCCGGGTCTCCTCGGGCGACCGCACCGCGCTCACGCCCCACAGACGACACCGCTCGCAGGTCTCCGGATCGTGCCCGGACGGATCCACGACCATCGGCGGCAACGGCGACCCGACCGGTGACACGGCCGCCGGCGACGATGCCCCGCCACGCAGCTCGTCCATCACCTTGCGGGTGATGAGATCCACCAACGCCTCGCGATCGACGCTCATCGGCGCCCCCGTCGCTTGAAGCGGAACGCGTTGGGCAGCAGCTCGTGGAGCGGGCGCTCGAGCAGCCGCCCACGCGCGTCGCGCCACACCACCCGCAGGTGGGGCGCGAATTCGTGCAACACCTGCCGGCATGCGCCACACGGTGGCGCGCCCTCGCCGTCACGGGCGGTGATCGCGATCGCCACGAATCCCCGGCGCCCCTCGCTCACCGCCTTCCACATCGCGGTGCGCTCGGCGCACGCGGTGAGCCCGTACGAGGCGTTCTCCACGTTGCTGCCGTGCACCACGCCACCATCCTCGAGCAGCAGCGCGGCACCGACCGGGAAGCGCGAGTAGGGCGCATAGGCGCGCCCGCGTGCCACGACCGCCTCGCGCATGAGCGCGCGCATCGTCATCGGGGCCCGGCGCTCGCGCCGCACGTCCCGCGCCCGACCGCCGGCCGCCGCACGACGCGGACGCGGGCCCGGAGCCTGGCGCCCCGCCGACGACCGGCGCGCGCGGCTCACGCCCGGATCTCCTCGAGAAAGCCCTCGCCGTGGGGCAGCGGTCCGACCTCGAAGAAGCGGGCGAGGGTGGCGCCGAGATCGGCGAAGCTGGCGCGTGTGCCGAGCGCGACGTCGTCGCGGACCCGCGGACCGGCGACCAGCAGCGGCACGTACTCACGCGAATGGTCGGTGCTGGGTGTGGTCGGATCGTTGCCGTGGTCGGCGGTGATGGCGCAGATCTCGTCGTCGCGCAAGGCGCGAAGGATCTCGGGCAGCCGGTCGTCGAATCGCTCGAGCGCGCGGGCGAACCCGGCGGGGTCGTTGCGATGGCCGAACTGGGTGTCGAAGTCGACCAGGTTGGCCCACACCAGGCCACGACCACCGGCGCGCGCCAGACCGGCGAGGATCTCCTCGCCCTCGGCGTTGTCCCTGGTGTGCATGGCCTCGGTCACTCCGCGCCCCGCGAACAGGTCGTCCACCTTGCCCACCGTCACCACCGGCCATCCGCGCGCGACCAGCCGGTCCAGGAGGGTCGCCGCCGGCGGCTCGAGCGAGAAATCGCGACGCTCCGAGGTGCGCCGATAGGCTCCCGGCTCACCGACGAACGGCCGCGCGATCACCCGCCCGACCGCGTGCTCGCCGGTGAGCAGGGCGCGCGCGGTCCGGCACGCCGTGTACAGCTCGTCGAGCGCCACCGTCCCCTCGTGCGCCGCCACCTGGAACACGCTGTCCGCCGAAGTGTACACGATGTACTTGCCGGTGCGCTGTTGCTCCTCGCCGAGACGCGCGATGATCTCGGTGCCGCTCGCCGCGACGTTGCCAAGCCAGCCGCGTCCGACCCGCTCGCACCAGCGCTCGAGCAGGTCGGGAGGGAAGCCGTGGGGGTAGGTCGGGAACGGCCGCTCCGAGACGAGACCGGCCATCTCCCAGTGACCCGTGGTGCTGTCCTTGCCCTTCGAGCGCTCCGCCATGCGTCCGTAGGCCGCGCGCGGGTCACTCACCGGTCGGAGCCCGCGGATGGTGTCGATGCGTCCGAGACCGAGACGCTCGAGATTCGGCAGCCGGAGCCCCCCCGCGGCCTCGGCGACGTGACGCAGCGTGTGGCTGCCACGGTCGCCGTACTCACCGGCGTCCGGCATCTCGCCGATCCCGACGCCGTCGAGCACGATCAGGAACGCGCGCACGACCGACCCGCTCCATCGCGCGGGCACCGGCGGCGACCCCGACGCATCAGCGCTGCCCCCGGGCCGCCGCCACCGCCTCGGCGCGCTTGCGAAAGTGATCCGCGGCCCGATTCGCCCATTCGACACTCTCCCCCACCAGCGAGGTGAGCTTCACCGGGCGGCCGTCGCGCACGTAGATACGGGTGACGCGCTTGCCGATGGTGCACATGATCTCGTAGGGCAGCGTCTCGCTCCCGCGCGCCACCTCCTCGATCGCGAGCTGGGCGTCGCCTTGGTCCCCGAACAACACGACCTCGTCCCCGACCTCCACCCCGGCCACGTCGGTGACGTCGATCATCGTGAGGTCCATCGTGACGCGTCCCACGATCGGCACCCGCTGACCGCGCACCAGCATCGCGCCGCGGTTGGAAAGGAGCCACGAGTAGCCGTGCCCGTAACCCACGGCGACCACCCCGATCCGCGATGGGCGCGTGCTCGTCCAGGTGCGGCCGTAGCTGATCGGCGTGCCGGCCGGATGACGGCGCAGCTGGACGATGCGGCTCTTGAACGACATCACCGGCTCGAGCGCCAGCGCGTGGCGCGCGTGTGGCGGCTGGTGTCCGTAGGCGACCAGCCCCACCCGCACCCAGTCGAACCACGACTCGGGCAGGTTCACGGTGCCGGCGCTGTTGGCGGCGTGCACGCGTGGCGGCCGGATGCCGGCACGCTCGAGGCGTTCGAGCAGCCCGACGAAGTCGCGCACCTGGCGCTCGGCGAACTCCAGGTCGGCGGCGTCGGCGTCGGGGAAGTGGGTGTACACGCTCGCGAGACGCAGCTCGGGCAACCGGGTGACCTCGGCGAGGAAGCGCTCGGCCTCGGCGAGATCCACGCCGGTGCGACCCATGCCGGTGTCGATCTCGACGTGGAAGCGCTGCGGGCCGCCGGCGTGCACCGCCTCCTCCGACAACGCGCGCGCGAAGGCGAGATCCCCGACCGACGGATCGAGCCCGTGGGCCACCGCCTCGGCGATCTCCGCGGGCAGGAGTGGCGACAGCACCGCGATCGGCAGGGTGCAGCCCGCCTGGCGCAGCTGGATGCCCTCGTGCAGGGTTGCGACGCCGAGATGCGCCACGCCATGGTCCGCTGCCGCTTCGGCCATCTCCACGGCGCCGTGACCGTAGGCGTCGGCCTTCACCACCAGCAGTATGCCGCGTCCGGGGCCGATCGTGTCGCGCACCGCGCGCAGGTTGGCCGCGAAACGGTCGAGGTCCACCTCCACCCACGTGGACACCGGCATCGTCACGGCAACCCCTCCTGGGCGCTGGATTTGACGTGCGGCGGACGGCCATTCGATCTCGGCACCCGTAGCACGTCCGGAAGACTGGTAGGATAGACCGCGTCCGCCGGGGTGGCAACGCGCGCGGATCGCGGACTGGAGGGTTCACGTGTCACACACCGACTTGTTCCACCTGGGCCTCGCGCTGGTGGGTGGCGTGGTGATCGCTGCGACCACCGGTCTGCGCGCGTTCCTGCCGTTGTTCGCGCTCGGCATCGCCGGCCGTCTGGGCTGGTGGCCGGTCGAGGCCCATCTCAAGTGGCTGCAGAGCACCCCCGCGCTGGTGGCACTGGGAGTCGCGACCTTGCTCGAGATGGCGGGCGACAAGATCCCGGTGGTCGATCATCTGCTCGACGCGGTGGGCACCGTGGTGCGTCCGGTGGCCGGCGTGATCGGCTCGTTCGTGGTGCTCCAGGCCTGGCCGACCCCGTGGGGTCAGATCGCGGCCATCGTGCTCGGTGGGCTCACCCTGGGTGTGCACGGGCTCAAGGCCAAGACGCGGCTCGCCTCGAGTGTCGCGACCCTCGGCACCGCCAACCCGGCGTTGTCGATCGTCGAGGACGTGCTGGCGCTGGTGGGCACCGTGTTCGCGCTGGTGCTGCCGTTCGTGGCCCTGTTCGTGGTGCTGCTCGCGATCGGTCTGTTGCTGCGGGCGATGAGCCGGCCGGGCCGCGTGGCCACGCCGGCATCCGGCCGCCCGGCCAGCTGACGTCCGCGCGCCGTTCGCGCGATGTGCGTCTCGAGTCGACCGCCCGCCGCGGCCGCCGTGCGCGCGCTTGCGGGGTCCGCTATCCTCCCGGCATGAACGATCCCGCACGCGAGCAACGAGCCTTCGCCGAGTTGGTCGCGGTCTGCCGGCGTCTCCGTGGCCCCGACGGCTGTCCGTGGGACCGGGAGCAGACCCTGGAGAGCATGACCCCCTATCTCACCGAGGAGGCCGCGGAGGCCAACGAGGCGATCGCGCAGCGCGACACGGAAGCCATCGCCGAAGAGCTGGGTGACGTCGCGTTCCTCGCCATCTTCGCCCTCGAGCTGCTCGGCGAGCGTGAGGGCGTCGGGATCGCCGACGCGCTCGAGCGCGCCGCGGCCAAGCTGATCCGGCGTCATCCGCATGTCTACGGAGATGCGAGCGTGAAGGACGGCGAGGGTGCCTACCGGCAGTGGCAGGAGATCAAGAAAGCGGAGAAACAGTCGAAGGGCGAGGGCGAGAAGCCCGCGTCGCTGCTCGGTGACCAGCCCAAGGGTTTGGCTGCCCTGGTCGCCGCCTATCGCACCCAGGAAAAGGCCGGCGCCGTCGGCTTCGACTGGCCCGACGCCGGGGGCGCACTGGCCAAGGTGCGCGAGGAGGTCGAGGAGATCGCCCAGGAGATGGACGGCGACGTCACTCCGAAGCTCGCCCACGAGGTCGGCGATCTGCTGTTCGCGGTGGTCAACCTGGCGCGCAAGCTCGAGATCGATCCCGAGCGCGAGCTGCGTGTGGCCAACCGCCGCTTCCGCGATCGTTTCCACCATGTCGAGCGCCGGCTCGCCGAGCGCGGCTCCTCGCCCCCGCAGTCCACGCTCGAGGAGATGGACGCGTTGTGGGAGGAGGCCAAGCGCACGCTCGGCACCCGCGCGGATCACGATCCCACGACCTGACACGCCGCGCGACGCGAGATCGCGCCCCCCAAGCGAGGATCCCATGACCGATCAGGACCGCTCCCGCGACGCCGCGTTGTTCCTCCAGCTCGTGCTGGGCTTGCAGCAGGCCGCCATGGTGGCGCTCGGCAAGCTGATGAACCCGATGAGCGGCAAGCTCGATCCCAATCTCGAGGCCGCCAAGAATACGATCGACACCCTGGGCGCGATCGAGGCGCGCACCCGCGGCAATCTCGAGTCCGACGAGGCGCGGGTGCTCGCACAGGTGCTCGCCGAGCTGCGCATGAACTACGTGGACGAGGTCAAGAAGCAGGCCGCGAAGACCGGGGCGTAGCTCTCGCCTCTTGCCAGGTGCGATGAACTTCCCCGATCTCTTTCCCGTCCTGACCACCGAGCGTCTCGTGCTGCGCGAGGCCGCCGACCACGACGTCGAGCCCACCTTCGCGATGCAGACCGATCCGGAGGTGATGCGCTACTGGAGCTCGCTGCCGATGCACGAGATCACCGAGGCGCGGGCGACGGTGGAGCAATCGAAGGAGTACTTCATCGAGCGCACGGCACTGCGGTGGGTGATCACCCTGCGCGGCGGCGACGCCATGATCGGCACCGCCTCCCTGTTCCACCTGAGCGAGCAGAACGGGCGGGCCGAGATCGGCTATGCGCTGGCGCGGGCGTACTGGGGCAAGGGCTACATGCACGAGGCGCTCACCGCGGTGGTGGACTACGCCTTTGGTCCGTTCGGGCTGCGGCGGCTCGAGGCGGACATCGACCCGCGCAATCTCCGCTCGGCGCGGGCACTCGAACGGCTCGGCTTTGCGCGTGAAGGGCTGCTGCGCGAGCGGTGGCTGGTCGGCGACGAGATCTCCGACACCGCGTTCATGGGTCTGCTGGCGCGGGAGTGGCACGCGCGGCGCGGAACCGGCTAATCGCGAGGGATCGTGCTCCAG
>JBIOKD010000178.1:0-6713 GCA_044451485.1 Candidatus Eiseniibacteriota bacterium
GAGGTCACCGCTCCGCGCCCGATCCCTCGGACATGCGCCAGAGGGGTCACACCCTAGGCGACGCGCGCCGGGGGCCAGCCGCAAGGAGGACGGCGAAGCCGCGAGCGAGACTGTATCCCCGTGGATACGTCGCAGCGATGCGGCGAGCATTCGACGCCGCGGATGGTCACCGCCGCGCGTCGCGATCGGGCATCTCCGGCAAGACCGGGACGCCGCGGAGGGTCACCGCCGCTCGTCGGGCTATCGGCCGGTCCCCGGGTTGGCCGCCGGCGTCCGCAACCAGGTGACGTAAGCCCACAACGCGTCGAGATCACCCGGCGCGAGATGCCGCTCGAACGCCGGCATGTGCAGCACCGCGCGGTCGAGGAACACGCCCGCCATCGGCTGGGCCCGGAAGCGCCGGCTCCGCCCGTCGCGCACCCACTGCTCGAACTCGGTCCGGTCGCGCACCAGCTCGGGGAAGTCCGGACCGTCCCACGACGGAACGTAGCCCTTGAGCGAGCCGGGGTTTGGCAGCGCGAAACGGCCACCCGCGCCGTGACAACCGGTGCAGCCGAGCGCCGAGACGCGCTCGCGGCCGAACTTGACGAGACTGTCGGCGGGCTCGGGGTGATCGCTCGACACGACCACGAAGGCCACCAGATCGTCCAGCTCGTGCTCGGAGACGCGGTGTCCGAACGCGGGCATCCTCAACACTCCGGCGTCCCGCTCCCGCTTCCAGGTCTCGCTGACGCGGCGCTTGGGTGTCACCCCGTCGCGAATCCACGCCCGGATCCCCGCGGCGTCGTCGGCGTACATCATGACGTCGCCCTCGAAGGTCGGCACGGTGCGGTCCTTGCGCCCGGGGTTCGACGCACCGCGGATCCCACCGGGACCGTGACAGGCGAAGCAGCCCAGCTCGCCCGCCAGACGACGGCCACGCTCCGCGGCGGTCGGACGCGGACGGGTCCACCACACCGTCACCAGCCCGGCGACGACGGCGATCGCGACCAGGGCCGGGAGGAGACGTCGCATCGGGAGCGCGACGGGCGCGTGAGGGGATGTCCCCACGCGCCCGTCTCCGGGTCACTGATTACTTGGCCGCAGCGAGCTGCGCCGCGGTCACGTCGATCGAACGCATGCCGGCCCGCTCGGAGACGCTGCCGGTGAGCGTCACGTGCTTCGCCGCCCAGTCCTTGCACTTGTTGTACGGGTCGGCGTTGTCGTGATCGAGGGTGATGAGATACAGCTTGCCATCCGTGGTGAGCAGCCCCATCGGCATACCGTTCGCGATGCACTTGGTCGCGCAGGCCAGGTGCTTCTCCCCCGTGGCCTCGTGGGCCATGTAACAGCCCATGTCCACGACCTCGCCGGTGAGGCTCTGCGGCTTGGCCGTCGACATCCCGGCCATCGGCTTCGTCTTGTCCTTCTCGTCGTGGGCGAACGCCACCGCCACGACCAGACACGCCGCCAACGCCACCAGCCACCCTACATGTCGCTTCATACGTCTCGCCTCCTCGGGATGTCGGCCACGCGCGGCCGCGAACGGTTCTTCGCAGGGACTCTAACAGGACCGGCCGGCGTGGCAAGGCCCGTCCCCTGGAGCTTGACCTGGCGGTGACAACGGGTGCGATCGCTAGCTCAGATCGAGCAGACGCAGATCGATCGGCCCGAACAGCCCGCCACCCTGGCCGCCGAAGAGGTCCTGGCCACGACGCAGGCTCTCGGCCGGCACGTCCACCACCGGCATCCCGAGGTCCTCGACGGCCGCGACGCGCGACGTGGTCGGCAGCGAGACACGGTCGTTCGCGAGGTAGTCCTCGAACTCGTCGAGGGTCCACGCGAACAGCGCGTCCACCTCCCACACCAGCCGCACCTCCTTGCCGTGCAGCAGATCGGGCGGATCGTCGGGGCCCGCCGCCTGCAGGACGCCCACCGCGCAGCAGTCACAGCCGAACCAGAAGTCGAGATCGCCCTTGAGACGCAGGTTCTGGGCGATGCGGGCCTCGGCCGGCGCGTCCTTCCACACGTTGCTGATCAGCTCGCTCAACGCGAACTGATAGCGCAGGAGCGCCATCGGATCGTCGTTGGCCGCGCCCTTGAGACCGGTGCCCAGCACGCGGATGTTGCGGATCGCCTCGAACCGCACCCACGGCGAGCGGCGGTTGGTGAGGGCGGTGAGGTTCATCATGCAGCCCTCGAGCCGTTCACGCACCACCGCCAGCAGCTCGGCGAAGGTACCGGCATCCTTGTCGAGGAACTCCACCGTGCGTCGCATCGCCTGGTTCAGCGGCAGATAGGCGGAACGCAACGTGGACCAGTCCTCGGAAAGACGCTGTTTGGCGATGACGTCCCAATCCGCCATGGCGGTGTCTCCTGGTGTCGCGGATCGCGCCGCGCGGACACGCGTCACGACCCGATCAGTATAGCGAGCGCGAAATGGACGGTCCAACGGCACGCCGGGCTCGGGTCGGACCCCGGAGTCGGCTCCTCAGGCGACGACGGGACGCGGGATCTCGACGGCGATCCGCGACCCCGCCTCGCTCGACTCGCGCGCCGCGTCGATCACGCTCTGCACCGCCACACCGTCGTCGAGCGAGGGCTCCATCGTCTCGCCGCGCGTGATCGCCGCGTGCAGCCGGTCGACCACCACGCCGAACGGCGCCACCAGCGCCGGATCACCCTCGCGTGGCGTCAGGGTCATCGCATCGGGGATCGACAAGGGTTCGGGTTCGCGACCCGCGACGAGCCGCCACAGCGTGGCCCCGCCCTCCGCCCAGCGCAGCGACCCCTCGCTGCCGTGCACCTCGTAACGCTCCCAGCGGTACGGACTGGTGGCGTCGAGATCGATCAACGCGGTTGCCCCGCCATCGCACTCGAGCATCAGCGTGCACGCGTCGTCGGCGGTGGCGATGCCGCTCTCTGGCCGGGTCGCGGTCGGTCCGCGGCCTGGCTGGCTCACCCGCACCGAGGCGGTCACGGCGCGAGGCTCGCCGAGGAGCGTGCGCACGCAATCGGTGTGGTGCGAGCCGAGCGCGCCGAGGATGCCCCCGCCCCGCGCCGCGTCCGAGAGCCAGGTCATGGCGCGGGATTCGGGACGGTCCCAGATCGGATAGCGGCCGAGGATCTCCACGCGTCGCGGCACGCCGATGTCGCCGCTCCTCACCCGCTCCACCGCGGCGCGGCGGGCCGGAAGAAACCGGAACTCGTGGTTCATACCCGCCACGAGACCCGCGCGCCGGGCGGCATCGCGCATCTCGGCCGCCTGGAAGCGGTGGAGCGCGGTGGGTTTCTCGCACAGCACGTGCCGGCCGCGCTCGAGAGCCGCCATCACCATCGGGTGATGGAGATCGACCGGTGTGGCGACGCTCACCACCTCGCACGCGGCCTCGTCGAGCAGACGGCGCCAGTCGTCGAACGCGTGGGGAATACCGAGCTCCTCCGCGATCCGGGTGGTCTTCGCGGCGTCCGAGCCGGCGATCGCCACCAGCTCGCAGCCGGGATGACGCTGGAAACCCACCGCCTGGACCTGGCGACCGAACGACGTTCCGAGGATGGCGACGCGGATGCGTGACATGGGACCTCCGTGAGGGTCACGCGTCATGGTGGCCACCAGCGGTCGTCGCGTCAACCACCCGCTGTGCTATTCTGCGATGCTTCGCCGCGCCGCCGACACCCGCCGCCCCCCCCCGATACGAACACGGAGGCTATCATGCGCGACCCGCGCAGCATCCGGCTCGCGAAGCTGCTGGTCGAGCATTCCACCCGTCTCCAGCCCGGCGAGGCGGTGCTCATCGAGGCGTTCGACGTGCCCGACTCGATCGTGGTGGATCTGGTCGATGCGGTTCAGGGCGCCGGGGCGGTACCGGTGGTCTCGGTCCGGCGCAACGCCGCGATCCGCGCCCAGTTGCGTGGCGCGACCGAGGCGGCGCTCGAGACTCAGGCCCGGATCGAGCTGTTCCAGATGCAGCAGGTCCAGGCCTACATCGGTCTGCGCGGCACCGAGAACTCCTCCGAGATGTCGGATGTGCCCGGCGACCGCATGGCGCTCTACCAGCGGTTGGTGGTGAAGCCCGTCCACCTCGATTATCGCGCCAACCAGACCCGTTGGGTGGTGCTGCGATGGCCCACGCCGAGCATGGCGCAGCTGGCCGACATGAGCACCGAGGCGTTCGAGCAGTTCTACTTCGACGTCTGCACGCTCGACTACGTCCGCATGGCGTCCGCGATGGAACCGCTGGTGAGCCGCATGCAGGCCACCGACCGCGTGCACCTGAAGGGGCCGGGCACCGACCTGAGATTCAGCATCAAGGGGATCGGGGTGGTCCCGTGCGCCGGGCTCCGCAACATCCCCGACGGCGAGTGCTTCACCGCGCCCATCCGGGATTCGGTGGAGGGCACGATCACCTACAACACCCCGTCGCTGTACCTCGGCACCACCTATCGCGACCTGTCGTTCACCTTCGAGAAGGGCCGCATCGTCAAGGCCACCGGGGAGCCCGCCGACCGGCTCCAGGAGGTGCTCGACACCGACGAGGGTGCGCGCTACATCGGCGAGTTCTCACTCGGCTTCAATCCCTACATCCTGCACCCGATGAAGGACACCCTGTTCGACGAGAAGATCGCCGGCTCCCTGCACTTCACCCCGGGCCAGGCCTACACCATCGCCGACAACGGCAACCGTTCGCGGGTGCACTGGGACCTGGTGCTCATCCAGCGACCGGACTACGGTGGCGGCGAGGTGTGGTTCGACGACGAGATCGTGCGCAAGGACGGTCGTTTCGTCACCCGCGATCTCGACGGCCTGAACCCGGAGCGGCTCCGCTCGTAGGAGCGTCATGGCAGCCGCCCGCACGCGTCGCGCGCGTCACGCCCCGGTCGCGCGTGCGCGCGATCGCGTGGTGGTGCTGGCGGTGGCGTTGCTGGGCGGATGGCTGGTGGGCGTGCGCGCGCCGGGATTCACCACCGACAGCGAGTCCTATCTCGACGTCGCCCGCAGTCTGAACGCCGGTCACGGGCTGGTGCAGCACGTGGCCGATTTCTGGCGCCCGCGACTGCCCGATCCGCTGGGTCTGTGGCCACCCCTCTACCCGCTCGTCACCGCCGGGATCGCGAGACTCGGCGTGCCGCTGGAGGTCGCGGCGCGCATGGTGAGCGCTCTCGCGTTCCCGGTGTTCGCGCTCATGTTCCTGTCTCTGGCCGTGGAGCTGCTGGGGGTCGGCGCCGCGGCGCTGACCACCACCCTGGTCACGGTCTCGACCCTGGCGGTGGTGTTCGCGGCCGGCATGGCGTGGAGCGAGATGCTGTTCCTGGCCCTGTCGACCGGGGCGCTGCTCGGGCTGATCCGGGTTGCCGACACGTCGCGGAGTGGGCGCGACGGCGCGCGTCCGGATCTGATCCTGATCGCGGGCGCGCTCGCGGGGCTGGCGGCGGTGACCCGTTACATCGGCGTCATCCTGTTGCCGATCGGATTCGTCTGGCTGCTGCTGACCGGGAGATCGGGTCGGGTGCTGGTGGTATGGCTCCTGGCCGCGGCGCTGCCACCGCTGGCGTGGACCACACACAACCTGGCGCACTTCGGCGCGCCGATCGGGCCGGGTCTGCCCCGCACGCACGCCACCGTGCTCGAGGTGGTGGCCCAGCTCCTGCCGGCCCTGCGATGGGGTTTCGTGCCCTGGCCGATCGAAGTGTCGGGCACCGCGTCGGGTGTGTTCGTGGCGTTGCTGCTGGCGCTCGGGGCGTTCGCGTGGGCGACCGGAGGGCCCCGCGCACTGGTGGCCGCGTACGCCGGCGTCTACATCGCGTCGCTGGTCGCGTTGCGCGCCAGTCTGACCTTCAATCCGCTCGGGTACCGCTATCTGACCCCGGTGATGCCGTTCCTGTGGCTGGCGGCGGCGGCGGGGCTCACCTGGCTCGCCGATCGCGTGCGCTTCCTGGGCCCTCTCGCCCGCGGAACGGCGGCGGTCATGCTCCTGCTCGCGGGTGTGGCGCTGGCGCGGTTCGTGGTGCGTCTGCCGAGCCCCGCGCCGGAGCTCGTGACCCGGCGGAGCGAAGTCGCGGAGTTGCGACGTCTGCTCGCGACCGGCGGCGGTCCGGTGCTCGGGGACGCCGGACATCTGGTGCGCTCGGCCACCGGGCGCGACGCGATCGAGGTGCCACCAGCCCCCTACGCGCCACGTGCGTTCACCGCCGAGGACGAGACCCGATGGCGCTCGGCCGGGGCGGCCGAGGCGGTGTTCCGGGCCGCGAGCTGGAGCGGCGACGGTCCCGATGACGCGCGTGCCCGTCTGGCCGAGCGCTTCGGACCCTATCTCGCCTCGCGGCTGGCGCCGGGGAGCCGCGAGCGATGGGCGGTGGCGGACTCGGGCGCCACCTTCGTGCGCTTCGAGCTGCGCTGAAAGGTCCGTGCCACGCCTCTCTCACCGGATCCGGACGATGCGGCTCCAGCGCGTGACGCGTGGCGTGACCAGACGCGCGAAGTAGATGCCGCGCGCGGCGGCGCCATCCCACGGCAGCACCGTGGCCCCGGCGGGCAGCTCCTGGTCGGCGAGGGTCGCCAGTCGTCGGCCCTGCAGATCGAACACCTCCACCCGCGCGGGCATCGCCGACGGCAGCTCGACCAGCAGCGCCGGCGCGTTCGAGAGCGGGGTGTGGTCGAGCGTCCTGAGCTGTGGTCCGATGCGCGCCAGGACCTGGAGACGGACCGGGTCGATGATCTCCCCGCCGCCCGGATC